>DASTHC010000041.1:0-19757 GCA_035718485.1 Gaiellaceae bacterium | reverse complement strand
CTCTACGAGGGCCGCGCGCCCCGGTTCGTCAAGCGCTATGCCGACATCGGCACGGAGATCCGCCGCGCGCTCGAGACCTACGCCGACGAAGTGCGCACCGGAAGGTTCCCAGAGGATCAGCACACCTACTCGATGCCGGAGGAGGAGCTCGAGGCGTTCTTCGCCGCGCGCTGACGCGGACTCGACTATCGTCCTCCGGCGATGGCCTATCGCCCGCCTCCCAAGCGTCGCTGGAACTACGTCACGGCGGAGGCGGCGCTCGTGCTAACCGTGCTCTTCCTCGCGTTCGTGGCCGGCATCGCCGGGTTCGCTGTCGGACGCGCGACTGCGGAGGACGACAACAACACGCCCGCGGCGGCGGAGACGACGACGGAGGGGACGACGAGCGAGGCGACGACCTCCGAGGCGACGACCACGGCCGAGACGCAGACGGAGGAGACCTCGGGCGAGACGAACGCCGCGGGTGGCGAGCCGGAGGGCGAGGCGATCTTCAACTCGGCCGGGTGCGCGGCGTGCCACACGTTCGCGCCCGCCGGCTCGAGCGGGACGGTCGGGCCGAACCTCGACAACGTCAACGTCACGGTCGCCCAGGTCGAACAGCAGGTGCGAAACGGCGGCGGCGGCATGCCGCCGTTCAAGGATCGCCTCTCGGACGCGGAGATCACTGAGGTCTCCCGCTTCGTCGCGAACGGCTAGAGCAGCGCGTACGCGCGCGCCAGCGCGAAGGCCGGCCCGGCGAGTACCGGGAGCGACGCGAGCAGCGCGCGGCTGAGCGGCCACGCGTGGTACGCGCGGAGTCCGAACACCAGGAGCCCGAGCGACCAGACGATCGCGGCGAGCTCCAGCCCCTCGAACACGTGGTTGCCGAACCCCGTGTCGGATCCCCCGCTCTCGAACACGTCCCCGCCGTAGATCGCGAGCCGAACCGGCCAGATGACGATGAGCGAGAGCGCAAGCGGCACCGCGGAGAAGCCCACGAGCTGGCGCAGGTGGAGCCACGGCGCGCGCGACCCGGCGGCTCGCGCGCCGGCGTACGCGAGGAAGCCGAGCACGAAATACGCGACGAGCCCGTAGATCCCGCCCGCGATGAAGCCGATCACGGCGAGCGTCAGCCCGTCGAGCTCGAAGTCGTCGAGCGCATGCGCGAACGCGTTCGTCCCGAGCACCGTCGCGATGCCGGCGAGGAAAACGATCGCGAGGAGCGGCTCGGACCGCGCGTCCTCGTCCTCCTCGTCGGACGAGCGCAGCGAGGCGAACACCTCGCCCGGGCGCCACAGGACGAGCAGGGCGCGTGCCCACCACTCCCGCTCCACGCCGAGAAGGGTAGGCGCTTCTACGCCGCGGCCTTCGCGCGCTTCTTCGCCGGGAGGATCTCGCGCAGGAACTCGCCGGTGAAGCTCTCCGGGACCTCGGCGATCTCCTCCGGCGTCCCGGTCGCGATCACCTCGCCCCCCGCTTCGCCGCCCTCCGGCCCGAGGTCGACGATCCAGTCAGCCTGCTTGATCACATCGAGGTTGTGCTCGATCACGAGCACGGTGTTCCCGCTGTCGACGAGCCGCTGCAGCACCTCGAGCAGCTTCTCGATGTCGGCGAAGTGCAGGCCGGTCGTCGGCTCGTCGAGGATGTAGAGCGTGCGGCCGGTCGCGATCTTCGACAGCTCCGACGCGAGCTTGACGCGCTGCGCCTCGCCTCCGGAGAGCGTCGTCGCGGGCTGGCCGAGCTTGATGTAGTCGAGCCCGACATCGTGCAGCGTTTGCAGGCGCCGGCGGATCTTCGGGATCTTCGCGAAGAACTGCAGCGCTTCCTCGACGGACATCTCGAGCACCTCGCTGATCGACTTCCCCTTGAAGCGGACCTCGAGCGTCTCGCGGTTGTAGCGCGCGCCCTTGCAGGTCTCGCACGGGACGTAGACGTCCGGCAGGAAGTGCATCTCGATCTTGATCTGGCCGTCGCCCTTGCACGTCTCGCAGCGGCCGCCGCGGACGTTGAACGAGAAGCGCCCCGGCTTGTAGCCGCGCACCTTCGCCTCGGGCGTCATCGAGTACAGCTCGCGGATGTGGTCGAAGAGCTTCGTGTACGTCGCGGGGTTCGAGCGCGGCGTACGGCCGATCGGCGACTGGTCGATGTCGATCACCTTGTCGAAGGCCTCGATCCCCTCGACCGTCTCGTGCTCGCCCGGCTTCAACCGCATCCGGTGCAGCCGGTTCGCGAGCGCCTTGTGGACGATCTCGTTCACGAGCGTCGACTTGCCCGAGCCCGACACGCCGGTCACTGCGACGAACTTCCCGATCGGGAACTCGACGTCGATGTTCTTCAGGTTGTGCTGGCGCGCCCCGACGACCCGGAACGAGCCGAGGTCGTCCGTGCGGCGCTTCGGGATCGCGATCGTGCGCTTGCGCGAAAGGAACTGGCCCGTGATCGACTTCGGGTTCTTCTCGACCTTCGCGGCCGGCCCCTCCGCGACGACGTAGCCACCATGCTCGCCCGCGCCCGGCCCCATGTCGACCAGCCAGTCGGCGCTCCGCATCATCTGCTCGTCGTGCTCGACGACGAGGACGGTGTTGCCGAGGTCGCGCAGCCGCTCGAGCGTTCCGATCAGCTTGTCGTTGTCACGCTGGTGGAGGCCGATCGACGGCTCGTCGAGGATGTAGAGGACGCCGACGAGCTGGCTGCCGATCTGCGTCGCAAGCCGGAGCCGCTGCGCCTCGCCGCCCGAGAGCGTCGCGGCCGCTCGGTCGAGCTGGAGGTACCCGACACCGACGTCGTCGAGGAACGTGAGGCGGGCGCGGATCTCCTTCAGGATCCGCTCGCCGATCAGACGCTCCGTCTCGGTCAGCTCGAGCTCCTCGACGAACTGGATCGCGCGCGTGACCGACATCTTCGAGAACTCGTGGATGTTGAGCCCGCCGACCGTGACCGCGAGCACCTCGGGCTTCAGGCGCGCTCCCTTGCACACCGGGCACGGTCGGAACGACATGTACTCCTCGATCCGCTCGCGCTGCGTGCTCGAGTCGGTCTCGCGGTAGCGGCGCTGGAGGCTCGAGACGATGCCTTCCCACGCGAGCATGTACGCGCGGCGGCGGCCCATCCGGTTGCGGTACGTGACGTAGACGCGCTCGCCTTCGGTGCCGTAGAGGAAGAGGTTCTGCTGCTCCTCGGTCAGGTCCTGCCACGGTGTGTCGAGGTCGATCTCCCACTTGTCGGCGACCGCCTGGATCACCGACTCGTAGAACGTCGAGTTGCCGACCGCCCACGGAACGAGCGCTCCTTCGCCGATCGAGAGCGTCGGGTCGGGGACGACGAGGTCGGGGTCGATCTCCTGCTGCGCGCCGAGGCCGGTGCAGCGCGGGCACGCGCCGTGCGGCGAGTTGAACGAGAAGATCCGCGGCTCGAGCTCCGGCAGGCTGACGCCGTGCTCGGGGCACGCGAAGTTCTCGCTGAAGAGGAGGCTCTCGCCGGTGTCGACGAGGTCGATCCCGATCAGGCCCTCCGCGAGCTGCGCCGCCGTCTCGATCGACTGCGCGAGCCGCGTGCGGAGCTCCGGCTTCATCACGAGCCGGTCGACGACCACCTCGATCGTGTGCTTGTACTTCTTGTCGAGCTCGATCTCGTCCTCGAGGAGCCGCTGCTCGCCGTCGACCTTGACACGCGTGAAGCCCTCCCGGCGGAGCTCCTCGAAGACGTCCTTGTACTCGCCCTTGCGGTCGCGGACGACCGGTGCGTTCACGGTGAAGCGCGTGCCTTCCGGTAGCTGCAGCACCTGGTCGACGATCGACTCGAGGCTCTGGCCTGCGATCGGGCGGCCGCAGACCGGGCAGTGCGGGCGGCCGATCCGCGCGTAGAGCAGGCGGAGGTAGTCGTAGATCTCGGTCACGGTGCCGACGGTCGAGCGCGGGTTCCGGCTCGTCGTCTTCTGGTCGATCGAGATCGCCGGGCTGAGGCCGTCGATCGACTCGACGTCCGGCTTCTCCATCATCTGGAGGAACTGGCGCGCGTAGGCGCTCAGGCTCTCGACGTAGCGCCGCTGGCCCTCCGCGTAGATCGTGTCGAAGGCCAAACTGGACTTGCCCGAGCCGGACAGGCCTGTGATCGTGACGAGCTTGTTCCGGGGCAGCCGGACGGTGACGTCCTTGAGGTTGTGCTCCCGGGCGCCGTGTACGACGAGTTGATCCTGGGCCATAACTGGCCCAGTTTACCCAGGCAGGTCGGATGGGAACAGGTGTTCGGTTCTAGGCCCGGATCCCGCTCCACGGCCAGTCTTCCGGCCTCGCGCAGAGGCCCGCGCGGACCGGGTTGAGGTAGACGTAGCGGCAGGCGTTCACGAGGTGGCGCTCGGTTTCGACGATCCACGAAGCGAAACGAGCGCCGAAGAGGTGGCCGGTGCGACGGTGCCGGCGGTTGAACGCGAGCGCGTAGGTTCCGTGGAGGTACTGGACGCCTGCCGAGAGGTCCTGCTGGGTCGCGTCGACGACCGCGTGGACGTGGTTCGGCATCAGGCAGTACGCGTGGCACTCCCAGTGGTGGCGCGCGATCGTCAGGGCGAGGAGGTGGACGTAGAGCCGGCAGTCGCTCGGGTCGCGAACGATCGCAGCGCCGTCCACCCCGCGGGCGGTGACGTGGAAGAACCCGTCCGGAAGGGATGTGCGCAGCACGCGCGGCACGGATTCACCGTAGACCGGACGCGAGCCACGAAGCCTCGTAGGGACGAATCGTCACGCTCTTGTTGCACGTGACGTGTCTGCAGGGGCGAACTGCAGGGTCAGACCCAGGCGCTTGGCGCTACGCGCCGAGGCGCGCCACGAGCGTCCCCACGCGGCGCGGTTGCGGGACGAACGGGATCTCCAACTCGCCCGCGACGAGCGTCCCATAGCCGAGCAGCCGGCCGACGAGGCTCTGCTCGACCTCGATCGTCGAAATCGCGTCGACATGCACGGCGGCGACCCGCCGCCTGAGCGTCCCGTGGACGACGAAGAGCCGTTCCGTCGTCACGACGACACGCGTCCGCTCCCATCGCCACACCGACAGCCCCGAGCCGAGCGCGCCGATCCCGATCAGCGGCGGTCCGACGAGCATCACTGGCCACCCGATCGCGAAGCACACAAACCCAGCCACCCCGAGCGCGAACCCCCGCACAAGCGGCCGCGCGAGCACGACGGCATGGCGCCGGGACTCCCAGCACGTCCGCTCGTTCGACCGCGTCCACATGGGACCACGAGCCTTCGCCGCCGGTTTCCCATTCCCTGCGCGCGGCGAGGACCTCCCCCATGACGCAGACGGCCAAGCGCGCCTTCATCGCGACGCTCGTCGTCGTCGCGACGGTCGCGGCCGCGCTTGCGCTGTGGAAGCTGAAGCTGATCCTGGCGCTCCTCTTCCTCGGCTTCATCGTCGCCGCCGCTATGCGGCCCGGGATCGAAGCGCTCCACGCGCGAGGCATCCCGCGAGGCGTGGGCGTCCTCCTCCACTACGCCGTCCTCGTCGGCGCCGTCACCGCGCTGCTCTGGGCCGTCGTCCCGCGCGCGCTCGACCAGGTCCAGACCGCGATCGGCGACCTCCCGCAGACGCGAAGCGAGCTCCGCCAGGAGGCGCGCCAGTCGACAGGAATCCGCCAGGACGTCCTGCGCGGCATCGAGCACCGGCTCGAGCGGCTCCCCCGCGTCGAGGACTTCCTGGACGAGGGCGCGCACGTCGGCCTCGCCGCTTTCGAGGTCTTCGTCGGGATCTTCTTCGTCCTCGCGACGGGTGCCTACTGGATCTTCGAGCGCAAACGCGCCGAGAGCCTCGTCTGCCGGCTCCTCCCGCGTGAGCACGGACAGAAGGTCCGCGACACCTGGGAGCTGATCGACCTGAAGCTCGGCGCCTACGTGCGCGGCCAGGGCCTGCTCGTCGTCCTCGTCGCGGTCGTCCTCTCGATCGCGTTCTGGGCGATCGGCTTACCGTTCTGGCTGCTCGTCGGGATCTTCGCCGGCATCGTCGAGCTCGTCCCCGTGATCGGCCCGCTGGCGGCCGGCGCGCTCGCGGTCGGTGTCGGGCTGACGGAGTCGGTCGGCGTCGCGGTCGCCGCGGGCCTCGCCGTGCTGGTCGTGCGGCTCCTCGAGGACTACATCGTGATCCCGCGCGTGCTCGGAGACGCAGTCGGGCTGTCGCCACTGATCGTGCTCGTCTCCGTCGCAGCCTCGGCGGTGCTCTTCGGCGGCTTCGCGGTGCTGCTCGCGATCCCCCTCGCCGCGGTCGCGGCGACCCTCCTCGACGTGATCGTGCTCGAGAAGGATCCGGCCGCAGAGGACGTGCCGACCGTGCTCTTCCCGGCGAAGGACACCGAGACCGCAGGCTGAGCGACTAGGCCCGGCGCCAGCGGCCGAAGATGAGCCCACCGAGCGTGAACCCGAGCCCGAAGGTGCCGAGCGCGAACGCGCCGATCGCGAGCGACTTGCGCATTGCCGACAGCCGGTGCCAGCGGCCGAGCGCGTCCTGCTCCTCGGCGGTCAGCTGCTCGCCGCGCCGCTGCTTCCGCATGGCGCCGCCGGCCCGCAGACCGAGGTAGAGGTCGTCGAAGACTTCGGGCGTGTCGCTCGTCACGTTGGATCACCTTATAGCCTGCCCCGGCCGGAATGACACGCGTTCTCCACGTTTCCGACCTCCACTTCGGCACGCGCGAAGACCCGCACATGGAGCGGGCTCTCGGGGCGCTGGTGGAGCGGATCCGGCCGGAGCTCGTGCTCGCGAGCGGCGACCTGACCCACCGCGGACGTCGGGAGCAGCACGAACGCGCCGCCCGATTCCTCCGCTCGTTCGAGCTCCCGCTGGTGGCGATCCCCGGCAACCACGACATCCCGTACACGTTCCCCGCGCGCTTCACCGCCCCGTGGAAGGAGTTCGAGCGGATCTGGGAGACGACCGAGCCCGTGTACCGATCCGACGGCCTCTTCGTGCTCGGCCTCAACTCGGTTCGGCCGTGGCGCCACCAGAGCGGCGCACTCAGGACCGACCAGCTCCGCAAGGCGTGCGAGACGCTCGCGGAGGCGCCTGACGACTCCTTCAAGATCGTGGCTCTCCACCACCACCTGCTCGGAGCGCCCTGGCGCTCGCGCAAGAAGCCCGTGTCACACCGGAACCGCGTGCTCGCGACGCTCGTCGACTCGGGCGCAGAGCTGATCCTTGCCGGCCACATCCACCAGGCGGCCGTCAGCGAGCGCCGCGAGTTCGAGGTGACGCACGGCGACGTCCGCGCGGTGGTCGTGTCGATCGCTCCCGGCCTCGGACAACCGCGGCCCGATCGGCGGGGCGAGGCGCGCGGCCTGCACGTCTACGAGATCGGCGACTCCTCGTTCTCCGTCACGACCTACATCTGGCGCATCGACGACTGGGGGCTCACGGCGGTGCGGCGCTTCCCGCGGGGCCGTGAGCCCCTCGAAGTCGACCCGGTGAGCTAGGGCGCGGTTGCGGCTCGGCCGCTCATGAAGCGGCCGTAGACCGAGACGAGCACGATCGCGACGATCACGCCGATCACGAACCGCCAGAAGCCGTTGAAGATGATGCCGGCCAGCAACAGCGATCCGATCCCGAGCAGGATCGTGACGATCCACCCCATCGGGTCACGGCCGGGATTGAAGAGCCGGCCGAGAGCACCGACGATGGCGCCCACGATGATGAGCCATACCCATTCCATGCGACAAGTCTCTCAGGTCCAGTCGGACGTGAAACTAGAGCCGTCGCGCGCTCGGTCCCGTGATGCCGCGCTTCTGCACGACCCGGCGGTACAGGATCAGCAGCAGGACCGCGCCGACGAGCGCGAAGAGCAGGCCGCCGCCGTTGCCCATCCCGACGAGCGCGGCGATCAAGCTGCCGAGCAGCGAGCCGAGGATCCCGAGCGCGATCGTTCGCCAGATGGACATCGGGTCGGGCCCGGGCACCGCGAGCCGCGCGAGCGCGCCGACGATCAATCCGCCGAGCAGCACGACGAGAACGAAGACCAGGATGTCCATTTCGCGACCCTACCCGTTAAGCTCAGGAGGAATGCGCGTTCGGCGGGCCGCGCTGCTCGGCCTCCTGCTCAGTGCCGTGGCCGTGACGGCCTCCGGAGCGGGAAGCGCGATCCTGATCGGGAACGATGCGCCGTCGTGGTCGCCGGACGGACGCCAGATCGCCTTCACGTCGTTCCGGAACGGCAACGGCGAGATCTACGTCATGGCGACGAACGGATCCGCGCAGCGGCGCCTGACGAGGAACGACACGCACGACGACCACGCGAAGTGGTCGCCTGACGGCACGCGCATCGCGTTCGCGAGCACGCGCGACGCGAACTACGAGATCTACGTCATGAACGCGGACGGCTCGACACCGCGGCGGCTCACGAACGACCCGCAGGCCGACTTCGCACCGACCTGGTCGCCCGACGGCCAGCGGATCGCGTGGCGGACCACCCGCGACGGCAACGGCGAGATCTACTCGATGCGGGCGGACGGGACCGACCCGCGCCGGCTGACGGTGAACGCCGCGTCCGACGAGTCGCCCGACTGGTCGTCGGACGGCAGGATCGCGTTCTCGAGCAACCGCGGCGGCGGGACGTTCCAGATCTGGGCGATGGACGCCGACGGCTCGAACGTCGTCCGGCTGAGCGAGGGGCGCCAGAACAAGAGCGAGCCGTCGTGGTCGCCCGATGCGAGCCGGATCGTCTACGTCAGCGACGGCGTCCTCCCGCTCGGGAACACCGAGATCTACGTCGCGAACGTCGACGGCACCGGTGTTCAGCGCCTGACGAACTACGACGGGCGGGACGACTTCCCGGCGTGGTCGCCCGACGGCTCGAAGGTGCTCTTCACGCGGGGCGTGACCTTCCGTGCGCAGGACGTCTTCACCGCCGACGCCGACGGCACGCATCTGGCGAAGCTGACACAGACCGCCGCGCAGCTCGAGATCACCGACGTGCTCGCCGACCAGCCGCGCGCCGGCCGAGCGTGGACCATCGTGGTGCTCGTCGACGATGCCCGCGGGCTCCCGCTCATCAACGCGACGCGCGTCTGCCGCGCGACACTTGGCGGCAAGAAGCTCGTGCTGACGGCCGGGAGCGCGCGCGACGGACTCGCTCGCTGCACCTGGCGGCTTCCGGCGTCGGCGAGAGGGAAGCTGCTGAAGGGCGCCGCCGGCCTGCGTGTCGGCACGCTCCGAGCCGAGCTGCCCTTCTCGTTGCGCGTGCGCTAGGCCGGCTGCGCTTGCGCCTGCGCGGCGTCGAGCTCGCGGCGGAGGTCCTTGATCTCGTCGCGTAGCTTCGCCGCGTACTCGAACCGGAGCTCCTCCGCCGCCGCGAACATCTCTTCCTCCAGCGTGATCACGAGGCGCTCGAGCTCGTCGGCCGACATGCCTTCGACCTTTGCCTGCCCCCGCCTTCGGCGAGCCGGGACGGTCGGCGACTCGAGCGAGAGGAACTCCGCGATGTCGGAGACGCCTTTGCGGATCGTCTCCGGGGTGATGCCGTGCTCCTCGTTGTACGCGAGCTGGATCGAGCGGCGTCGGTTCGTCTCGCCCAGGGCCTCCTTGATCGCCTCGGTCATCTTGTCGGCGTAGAGGATCACGCGGCCGTTGACGTTCCGCGCCGCGCGCCCGATCGTCTGGATGAGCGACGTGCGGCCGCGCAGGAAGCCTTCCTTGTCCGCGTCCAGCACCGCGACGAGCGAGACCTCAGGCAGGTCGAGCCCTTCGCGCAGCAGGTTGACGCCGACGAGCACGTCGTAGTCGCCGAGTCGGAGCTCCCTGATGATCTGGATCCGCTCGAGCGTGTCGATCTCGGAGTGCAGGTAGCGCGCCTTGACGCCGGACTCCAACATGTAGTCCGTCAGGTCCTCCGCCATCTTCTTCGTCAACGTCGTGACGAGCACGCGCTCGCCCGCCTGCTCGCGGCGGCGGACCTCGTTGAGGAGATCGTCGATCTGATTCTTCGTCGCGCGCAGGTCGACCTCCGGGTCGACGATGCCCGTCGGCCGGATCAGCTGCTCCGATACGCGCGACGAGTTGCGCAGCTCGAATGGGCCCGGCGTCGCCGAGACGAACACGAGCTGGTGCCCACGCTCGAGGAACTCGTCGAACCGGAGCGGCCGGTTGTCGAGCGCGGACGGAAGCCGGAAGCCGTAGTCGACGAGCGTCTGCTTCCGCGAGCGGTCGCCTTCGTACATGCCGCCGAGCTGCGGGACCGTCTGGTGCGACTCGTCGACGAAGATCAAGATGTCCTTCGGGAAGTAGTCGAGCAGCGTGAACGGGTGCGTTCCGGGCCCGCGCCCTTCGAGGATCCGCGAGTAGTTCTCGATCCCGGAGCAGAACCCGAGCTCCTTCATCATCTCGAGGTCGTACTCCGTGCGCTGCCGCAGCCGGTGCGCCTCGAGCATCTTCCCCTCGCCCTCGAGCACCTTGAGCCGCTCATCGAGCTCGTGACGAATCTCGACGACCGCGCGCTCGATCGTCGGCCGCGACGTGACGTACTCGGTCGCCGGCCAGATCGCGATGTTGTCGAGCTTCGCGAGCACCTCGCCGGTCAGCGGGTCGAAGTGCGTGATCGCCTCGACCGTGTCGCCGAAGAACGAGATGCGGTACGCAGTCTCCTGGTTCGCCGGCTGGATCTCGAGCACGTCGCCCTTGACCCGGAAGCGGCCCCGGCCGAGGACCGAGTCGTTCCGCGCGTACATCGAGTCGATCAGCTTCCGGAGGACGAGGTCGCGGTCGTGCTCCTCCCCCACCTCGAGGATCAGCACGCGCTCGCGCCACTCCTCCGGCGAGCCGAGGCCGTAGATGCACGAGACCGACGCGACGACCACGACGTCGCGCCGGGTGAAGAGCGACGAGGTCGCCGCAAGCCGGAGCCGCGCGATGTCGTCGTTCTGGGACGAGTCCTTCTCGATGTAGAGGTCGGCCTGGGGCACGTACGCCTCGGGCTGGTAGTAGTCGTAGTACGAGACGAAGTACTCGACCGCATTGTGCGGGAAGAACTCGCGGAACTCGTTGCAGAGCTGGGCGGCCAGCGTCTTGTTGTGGGCGATCACGAGGGTCGGCCGCTGGATCTCCTCGATCATCCAGGCCATCGTCGCCGTCTTGCCGGTGCCGGTCGCGCCGAGCATCGTCTGGAAGCGCTCGCCCGCGCGGAGTCCCTCCGAGAGCTCGGCGATCGCCCGCGGCTGGTCGCCGGTGGGCTTGTAGGCGTCTGACGTCTTGAACGGCGGCACGGAGACAGAGTACAAACGGCCTGTGGCTCGAACGAGCGTCGAGGTCGTCCCCGCCTCGGTCGAGCGCTTCGACGCCGTGGCGTCGATCCTCGGCTGCGACGGGCGCTCGCCTTGCTGCTGCCAGTACTGGCGGATGTCGTCCGGCGAGTACAGCCGCTCGACGCTCGAGGGGCGGCGCCGAGCCCTCCGCGCGCAGCTGTCCGAGACCCCGCCCGCCGGGATGGTCGCCTACGTCGACAGCGTGCCGGTCGGCTGGTGCGGCTTCGGACCGCGGGAGCGGATCGGGCGGCTCGTCCGCTCGCGGACGATCCCAGCGGTCGACGATCTCCCGGTCTGGGCGATCTACTGCTTCACCGTCCGCGTCGGGTTTCGACGGCAAGGAGTCGCGCGGGCTCTCCTCGACGGGCTGATCGATTACGCGCGCGAGCACGCGGCGCCGGCCCTCGAGGCCTACCCCGTCGAGACCGAGGGCGCCCGAATCCACGGGACCGCCGCCTACGTCGGGACGGTCGGGATGTTCGAGGCTGCGGGCTTCCGCCGGGTGATCGAGACGGACGCCCGCAGCGACCGGCGACCGCGTTGGCTGATGCGCCTCGAGCTGGCGCCTACGCGGTCGCCAGCGCGTCCGGCACCGCGGAGGAGTCGTCCCGGTGCCGGAACGTGATCGAGGCGAAGAGCAGCGAGAGCAGCGTGACGCCGATCGCGACCCCGAAGAAGATCGGCTCGACCCCCCAGCGCTCGAGGATCTGCCCCGCGAGCAGGAACCCGAGCGGTGAGGCAAGCGTGTTCAGCGTGATCACGGCGGTCATCACCTTCGCGCGTAGGCCGGCCGGCGTGCGGGCTGTCAGCACCCCGATCACCGGTCCGTTGACGAGCGGCGTGAAGAACGTCGCGACGAAGAGCGCGGCCACCACGACCCAAGCCGGCGGCATCATGGGGAGCAGCCAGAGCGGAGCGGCGAACGCAAGGATCCCGAACGTCGCCATCTTCAGCGGCGCCACCTTGCGGACGATCGCGACTGCGGCGATCGTGCCCGCGAGAGCGCCGGCGCCCAGGGCCGTGTAGAACAGCCCGGCGATTCGAGCGCTCCCGAACGAGTCACGCGCGAAGACGAGCAGCGCCGGCGAGAGCGCCGAGATGATGAATCCGAAGCCAATGACGGTGAGCGTCAGCGGCGCGAGGAGGCGATCGGCGAGCACGAACTTCAAGCCCGCGAGCACGCCGCGAACTGCCGGTGCATGCAGCGGCTTCCGCTTCGGCACGAGCGTCAGCACGATCAGGAACGAGACGAAGAACGTCGCCGCATCGAGGTAGAGCACGTTCGGCGCGCCGAGGACGGGGATCAGGAGCCCGGCGAGCGCCGGCCCGATCAGACCGGCGAAGGAGGTGCCGCCCTCGATCATGCTGTTGCCCTGGACCATCAGCGTCTCGTTCTCTCCGACGAGCTCCGGCAGGACGACGCGCTGCGCCGCGGAGTACGGCGGCATGAACGTCCCGAGCAACGCGACGATCCCGAGCAGCAGCGGGAAGCTGAGGAGATCCGCCGAATGGAGGATCGGGATCGAGAGCATGATCGGCGCCCGCGCGAAGTCGGCGATCAGCATCGTCGTGCGGCCGCCGAGCTTCTCGACGAGGCTCCCGCTCGGAATGCCGAGCAGCGCCATCGGGAGGATCTCGGCGAAGAGGACGAGCGACATCTTCCCCGGCGACCCCGTGGTCGCCAGGACGAACCACGGCAGCGCGAGGTAGGTCATGCGTGAGCCGAGGACGGAGATCGTCTCGGCGGCGACCAGGGCGCCGACGGCGGCGCGGTTCACGGTGGCCATGGGCGAGATAATAAAACGTCCGTACGTTTTTGTAAAGTGTGGGCATGCCCAAGGTCTCGGACGAGCACAAGGCCGGGCGGCGGCGCCAGATCCTCGACGGCGCGCGCCGCGTCTTCTCGCGCCACGGCTACGAGGGCGCGACGGTCGCCCTGCTCGAGGAGGAGATCGGCCTCTCGCGGGGCGCGGTCTTCAACTACTTCCCGAACAAGGAGGCGATCTTCGTCGAGCTCGCTGTCGAGTCGAACACGCGGCTGACCGAGATCTGGCTCACCGAGGGCTACCGCGCACTCCTGGGGGCGATCA
Source organism: Gaiellaceae bacterium (assembly GCA_035718485.1). Lineage (GTDB taxonomy): Bacteria > Actinomycetota > Thermoleophilia > Gaiellales > Gaiellaceae > JACCTU01. Next base: position 6,421 of record DASTHC010000041.1, on the reverse strand, counting down.
CGCACGAGGATCCGGACTGGCTCGGCGTGCAGCTCGAGGCGGCGCGGCGGTTCGGCTCCGACGAGGCCTTCCGCAAGGCGGTCTCCGAGGCCGAGGACCAGCTGATGCAGGAGAAGGACGTCCGCCTCGAACGACTTCGCGCCCAGGGCTACCGCAGCGACGTCGACATCGAGACGATCGCGGTGTTCCTCAGCCTCGTCGCAAATGGGATGGCGCTGCGCCGCACGCTCGGCGATCCGATGCCCGACCTCGACGCGCTCGCCGAGCTCGTCGACAGAGGTGTGGCACGGAGGCGAACGAGGAAGAAGGACGACTCGTGGCCGAAGAGCGCCCCCCGTACTCGTCGTACGCCGCAATCGCCGCGACGTTCGTCGGCGGCCTGAGCGCCTCGTCCGCGCTCGCGCGCGCTCTCGGACGCGACCCGCGCGAGCTGAGCGCGCTGGACTTCGCAATGCTCGCCGCGGCGACGTTCAAGGCTGCCCGGACGATCTCGCACGACAAGGTGACGAGCTTCGTCCGCGAGCCGTTCGTGGAGGGTGCGGCGTACGGCGGAGACGAGGAGCCGGCGGGCGAAGGCACCCGTCGCGCGATCGGCGAGCTCGTCACGTGCACGCGGTGCGTGGGCATCTGGGTCGCAGCGGGCCTCGGCAGCGCGCAGGTCGTGGCTCCGAGGTTCGGCCGGCTGCTGACGTGGACGCTCGCCGCGGGCGCCGCGAACGACTTTCTGCAGACGGCGTTCGTGTCTCTCGACCGGAAGAGCGAGGAGCTCGCGGAGCGCCTCTAGGGGACCCGGGCGATCTCGCGCAGGCTCGTCCTCGCCTGCTTACGCAGCTCGGCGAGAGACCCACACACGTCGCAGAAGTAGGTTCGGACCGAGCCGTCCGTGCCCGTCGTGAAGATCCTGCGGCTGTTTCGAGCGAACACTGCCGCGGTGAGCGGTGCGCCGTGGCCGCGCAGGAAGTAGATCCGCTGGCCGGTCGCGGCGACCCACAGTCCCGCGGCGCTCGGGCCGGCTGAAACGACCCAACGTCCGTCCGGGCTGAACTGGACGCCGGTCACGATCGCGACATGGCCGCGGAATGTCGCGAGCCGCTTGCCGTTCGAAACTCGCCACGTCCGAAGCTGCCCATCTACCCCGGCCGTCACGACGCGCTTCGAGTCGCGGCTGAAGGCGATGGCCGACAGGCCTTCGGGGTTGTTCCCCAGAGTTTGGAGCAGTTCGCCCGACGCCGCCCGCCACAGCCGGGCAGTTCGATCGGCGCTCGCGGAAGCAACGAGGGAGCCGTCCGGACTGAAGACGGCCGCCGACACGTCGTCTTCGTGGCGGAGCACTTGCAACTCGCCTCCGGTCGCGATCGACCACAGACGCGCCGTCCCGTCGACTCCACTCGAAAGTACGGTGTCACCGGCCCGATTCAGGGCGACGCTCGTCAGCGTGCCCGGGTGCGTGAAGACCTGAAGCGGCGTCGCCTCGGGGCCCCAGACCTTGACTGTCGCGTCGTCGGCTCCGGTTACGAGTCGCCGTCCGTCGCTGCTCGCCGTTACGAAACGCACGGGTGATCCGTGCTGCAACCGTCGAATCTCGCGCCACCGCGCGACACGCCAGACTGTGACGCTTCCGTCGTCGGCCGCGGCGACCAACAGCTTCCCGTCGGCCGTGAACAAGACCACGGTCGCGCGGGCGGGCACACGAAGAGCCGTGACGAGCCGACCGCGGGGACGGAAAACCCGGACAATTCCATCCGCGCCGACGCTGGCTGCGAGCCGGCCGTCCGGGCTGACTGCAACGTCGTTCGCGCCGCCCTCGTGCTTGCCGATCCCGGTCAGCGTCGGCTCGAACTCGGGCCGCCAGAGTCGAGCGGTCCCGTCGACGCTCGCCGTCAAGATCGTCTTTCCGGACGGGTCGAACACCGCAGAGACGACTTCTTCCTTGTGGCCGGCCAGCACTGTGCGGAACTCTCCGCTGTCGCCCGCCCAGATCCGCGCGGTCACGTCGGTGCTCGCCGTCACGATCGAGCTGCCGTCCGGGCGGAACGCCGCGTCGGTGATTTCGTTGTCGTGACCCGCGAGCGTCGCCACGAGGGCGCCGTCCGACAGTCGCCATACCCGGCAGAAGCCGTCGTCCGAGTACGTCACGATGCGATGGCTGTCGCTGCTGAACGATGCGCCGCGGAGCGCTGTCACGTGGCCGGTGAGAGGCGGGTAGCGGAGCCTCCACGTGGCGCGGTTCCAGACGAATACGTTTCGACGGCCGGTCGTGACGACGGTCGTGCCGTCGGGGCTGAACTGGGCGCTTGTAGCGGCGCCGGCGTGCTCGAGCTTCGCGACCTCTTGCCCGGCCGTGACGTCGAAGACGCGGGCAAAACGGTCCTGAAGGATCGGTGCAGTGATCACGAGTCGGGAGTCGGGGCTGAACTTCGCCGTCCGCAATCCGTTCGGCGTCTCGAACGTCCGTAGGAGGAGGCCGGAAGCGACGTCCCAGATGCGGACGGTCTTGTCCTCGCTTGCACTACCCAGCAGTCGTCCGTCCGGCGAGAACTCAACGCTCGTCACAGCTCCTTCGTGACGAAACTCTTTCGTGGAGAACCATGCGAGGCGATCCCAGAGCCGGATCGAGCCGTCTTCGGCGCCCGTGGCGACGAGGTTCCCGTCGGGACTGAACGCGATCGCGCGAATCGGCTTGCCGTGGCGCAGCCGACGCAGCAGCCTGGGGGGAGTCGTGGCGAAGATGCGAGCCTCGCCGCCCCGGCTCGCCGTCGCGATGTAAGCACCGTCTCGACTGAAGATCGCTCTCGAGAGGGGGCCGACGCCACCGCTGAGGATCGCGCGCAAACGCTGGGCCAGGAGCCCGTCGCGAAGAACCGACTCGATTGCAGTACTCGGCTGGAGGGCGGCGGCGTCAAGCGCAAGGCGAAGTGTCACCGTTGGATCAGTCCGCAACGCTTCTCTCGCTCGAGTAACCAGCTCTCCTGCTCGGGTACGTCGCTCGGCACGCCGCACGCGCCTCAGGGTTTGCTCGGCTACGAGCCTCAGGTGCCGGTTTTCCAGTGCGCTTGCGACCGCTCGTCCAGTCTGCAACTCGGCGCGTTTGCGCTCTCGTTTCGCGATCTGCGTCTGGTGAGTCGCGTTCGCAGTCTCCTGCTGGGCAATCTCCGTCTGCTCGTTCGCGTCCTCCTCAGAGCTCTCCGCCTCCTTCCGGGCCGAGTTGGCCTCCTTTCGTTTCTGGTCTGCAACAGCCTCCGCTCGTTGCGCCTTCAGTGTCAGCTGCTCGGACTCTTGTTGAGCCTTCTTCGCGATTGCTGTCTGCTGCTCGGCGTACGCAGCCTGCTGTTTTGCTTCGTTCCGCTGATCCAGCGCGTACGCAGCGAGCGCCGTCATCGCGCCGAGAGCGAAGAATGCGATCACGAGAATCGCGAGGACACGTCGATGGCGCCGGTCGGACTCCGCGCGTTCGTGAGCGACGCGCCGATCCGACTCGTACGAACCCCGCCAGGCGAGGACGGCCTCGCCGAGGACGTCGTGGAAGATCTCGATCGGCGGAGGCTCAGCGCTCGTCCCGCCGTTCGCCGGCTTCGCGACAGGGCGCAGGATGCGCTCGTGGACGAGCCGCGAGACGATCGGCTCGAGCTCGTCCTCGTCGACATGTGCGTATTCGGCGAGGTCGTGGAGACCGTGCGCGATCTTCGTCCCGGAGGGCGTGACGAGATGCTGGAAGACGTCGGCCGCGACGTCCTTTTCTTCAGGGTCGAGTTCTGCAAGCGCTCGCTCGAGGTGGCTCCGCACGACCTCGTTCGCTCCACCGAGGCGCTCGAGCGTCTCGAGCCGCAGCACGGTCGAGCCGTCCGCACGCTCCTCTTCCCACACCCGCTGGAGGACGAGCTGGAGATACGGCGCCTCGATGAGGATGCGCGTGCCCGGGCGGCGCACGACGCCTCGGCCGCGCTGGCCCAGGTCGACACGGCCTCGGGTGGTCTGCTCGAGCAGCGCCTCGACGAGCTCGGGCTCGATCGACGCGCGCTCTGTCGCGGGCACGAGCGAGTTGTACTGCTCGATCGGCCCGAGCACCGCCGCCCGGCCGGCGCGGCGATCGAGATGGTCGAGCCTGAGGTAGTTCGAGAAGAGGTTGGGGATCCGGGCTTTGAACCGGTCGAGCTGAGAAAGGGCGTCGTCGCGGATTGCGAGCAGGGTGCTGACGCGCAACCCGGGCCGGGTCACGAGCTCCGGGAGCTCGCCGGCAAAGGTGTCGGGCCCCTCCTCGAACTCGTGGTAGAGGAAGTACTCCTCGGCCTGGTCGAGCACCAGCAGGAGGTCACAGTCGAGACGGGTCGTCCAGTCCTCCAGGGTCTCAGCAGGCGTCTCGGCGTGCCCGTGTGGGGCGAGGTCTCCGAAGACGTCCTCGAGCTCGCGCCCCACGGCGTCGAGCAGCCCGGCGAGCGGGTCCTGCGTCCATCCGTCGAAGACCACCACGACGAACTCGGGGTGACCGCGGGTCTCGAGATTGCGACGGGCCAGCCCGCGGAGATGATGCGCCACGCCGGCCCGCAGCACACTGCTCTTTCCGACGCCGCTTGCTCCGTAGAGGACGGTCAGGCGTGACGCGAGCAGGTTGGCGGCGATCACTTCACGCTCGCGCTCACGCCCGAAGAACAGGACAGCGTCGAGGTCGGAGTCGTCGAACGGCGTCAGCCCTTTGAACGGACTCGCAGCGACGCGGGGTGCGACGACGCTCATACGGCCGCTCCGACCGCGCCGAGCCTCGCAGTGATGTGCGTCGTGTACTCTGCGAGCGGCAGATCGAAGATGTCCACGTTCCGATGCCGCCAGTACTGGCGCGTCATCTGGCCCGGATTCGGCTGGATCGCCCATGATCGGTACGCGGCCTGCTGATCCCCCCACACGCGATGGAGGAAGACGCGCAGGTGCCACTCGTCGAGTGCGTAGCCGAGGAAGAGGAAGTGACTTCGGCGGAGCTTCGCTGCGAGCGTGACTGGGACGACGTTCGCGATCTCGGCCTGCGCCAGGTACCCGATGTAGTCGTCTTCGCTGACGACGAAGCTCTCGTGGTCCCGCTGTGGGCGCCGGTCGACCTGGCCGTGCAGCTTGAGGAGCGCAGGGCGCTCTTCGAGCGTGAGCTCGGCGTACGCGTTCGGCACCTCGATTACCGTCGCGTCGCCGCCCGGGCGGAAGTGCATGAACTTCCCGCGGTCGCGGCCGGCGGCCACGTAGCTGACGACGTCGACCTCCTCCCCGGCGTCGTGTAGCGCACGTTCGAGCGTCTGGTCGTAGTGCGTCGTCACGAGCAACGGGTACGGCGCACCAACGGCCCGCGCCGCCGCGGGCAGCATTGCCGCGAACTGATGAACCGCGCCCGGCGGATAGTCGTGGTCGAACACGTCGTGCAGCTCGTCGTAGAGCGGGCCGACCCCCTTCGTCAGCGCGACGTACTGGGAGACCTGCGCGAGGTCGTGCGCCCAGTCGGGCGGACAGTCGAAGCGCCGTGCGAGGAAGTCGGCGGCATCAGCCGCAGTGGGCGGGAACCGCGAGTCGATTGGGGACCACGCAGTGCCGGCAGGACGATCGGTGAGGTTGACACCGAAGCCAAGGACGACGACCAACCGTCCATCGAGCAGTGACCGCACGACATCCTCGTAGTGATCCTCTGCACGCTGCTCCGAGGGTGTGGCCTCGAGCGGCGCGTCCTGGCGAAGGATCGATGCGTGAAGACGTTGCAGCGCCGGCCCCGGATCGATTCCGAGCTCGTCGACGAGTGCGCGCCGGGCCGACTGGTACACGTCGAGCGCCTCGGCCTGACGCCCGCACCGATAGAGCGCGAGCATGAGCTGCCCACGGAGGCCCTCACGCAGCGGATGAGCAGCGACGAGCGACTCGAGCTCGGAGACCAGTTCCGCGTGTCGGCCGAGCTCGAGATCTGCGTCGATGCGGATTTCGAGCGCAGCCAAGCGCAGCTCCTCGAGCCTGCCGATCTCGTTCTGTGCGAACGGCTCGAATGCAAAGTCCGCGAGCGCGGGCCCCCGCCACAGCGCGAGCGCTTCAGCGAGCCGCGCCGAACGCTCCTCGGCCGAGTCGTTGCGTGCGTCGTGGAGCAGGCGCTCGAACCGCCCAGCGTCGATCTGCGCCGGATCGACCTTGAGCACGTAGCCCGGCGGCCGCGTGGTCACCAGCTCAGCCCCAAGGACCTTACGGAGCTGGGACACGAAGTTCTGGAGCGACGTCGCCGCAGTTCGCGGCGGAGACTCGCCCCACATGTCCTCGATCAGCCGATCGGTCGAGACGACCTCGTTCGCGCGGATGAGCAACGCGGCAAGGAGCGAACGCTGCTTCTGGCCGCCGATCGCGAGCGGATCCGACCTCGACCCGACCTCGAGTGGCCCAAGGATCCGAAACTCGAGCACGTTTCGTT
>DASTHC010000040.1:0-12782 GCA_035718485.1 Gaiellaceae bacterium | reverse complement strand
CCCGCTCTCCTCGATCGTCACCTCGGCGACGCCGGACTCCTGGACGACGCGCACGATCTCGCGGATCCGCTCGGCGCGGGACTGGTCGATCCCGCGGGACTCGAGCGAGTCGTCGCCGCCGGCCCGGCCGCGGATCGACCGCAGGAGCGCCTCGGCGTCCTCGCCGAAGAGCCCGACGAGCAGGAGCTCCTCCTCGCTCGAGGCGAGACCCTGCGTCTGCTCCCGCACGTCCTCGAGCGTGATCGGATCCTCGTCCGGCGCGTCGTCGGTCACGAGTTCGACCGCGCGCTTCACCGCGGGGTCGACCGGGCCGGGCGGCGTGCCGTACTCGCCCAAGACGAGCTCGCGCAGCTCGTCGACGACCGGCAGGTAGCGCTGCGCCGAGAGCACGTGGATCAGCGCCTGCGAGCCGAGGATCTGGCCGATCGGCGCGGCGAGCGGCGGCGAACCGACCTCCGCCCGGATTCGCGAGAGCTCTTCGAGCACGTCGTCGAGGCGGTCGCCGCTGTTCTGGAGGCGCAGGCTCGCGTCGATGCCGGCGACGAGACCTGCGGGCAGGCCGTACTCGGCCGCGCGGACAGCGACCCGCGGCGCCAGCGGCGTGACCGGCTGGTCGCCGATGTGCTGGTCGACGATCTCGGACGCCTCCCAGAGCGCGGCGACGTCGACGCCCGTGTCGAAGCCGAGGCCGGCGAGCGCCTGCGCGAGCGACTCCCCCGAAACGCGGTAGACGGCGAGCGCGACCGGGTAGACGGCGCATGCCGCCAGGTCGGCGCCGACGCGGATCGCCTCGAGCGCCGCGGACATCGCGTTGCCGCCCGCACCCTGCGCGTAGACGCCGACGGGCAGGCCGCTCGCCTCGCCGACGCGCTCGACGAGCTCGGCCGCGCCGTGCGGGCCGAGCGAGCCGGTCGGGTCGTGCACGACGACGCGCGCCGCACCGAGCTCGGGCAGCTTCCGCGCCTGCTCGACGAGGGTGTCGACCTCTCCGGCGGGCCCCGGGCTGTAGACGAGGCCTGCCTCGAACTCGCGCTCGGCCTCGGCGATCGCCTCTGCGGCCTCGCGGAGGTTCGAGACGTCGTTCAGCGGATCGTGCAGCCGGAAGACGTCGATCCCGTTCTCCGCCGCGGAGGCGACGAAGCGCCGAGCGAACTCGCCGCCGACGGGGCGCGAGCCGACCAGAAAGCGCCCGCGAAGCGCGAGCCCGAGCGGCGTCTTGACGCGTGCGTGGATCGAGCGGATGCGCTCCCACGGGCTCTCGACACCGCGGCGCACGGCGCTGTCGAACACGCCGCCGCCCGAGATCTCGAGGTACGCGAACCCGGCACGGTCGAGGATCTCTGCGAGCCGGAGCAGCTCGGCGTTCGGAACGCGCCCGGCCAGCGGCTCCTGCCCGAGCAGCCGGATCGTTGTGTCGACGAGCTTGGCCACCGCCTGCGGGACCTTAGCGAGGCTCGTGCTCGAAAAGCCGATGAAGCATGGCGAAAGTCTCGCGCCTCACGTCGACGTCAGGGAAGAGCGACCGGGCGGCGGGTGCCGGCGTCGCTGGCGGCGACGTTCGCGCGTCACTACGCGCGGGAGATGTACCGGCGCTCGCGCGGGTCGACCTTGATCTTGTCGCCCGGGTTCACGAAGAGCGGTACCTGCACGACGGCGCCGGTCTCGAGCGTCGCCGGCTTCGACACGTTCGAGACCGTGTCGCCCTTCACGCCGGGCTCGGTCTCGGTCACGGCGAGCTCGACCGACGCCGGCATCTGGACGCCCGCCGGACGCCCGTCGACGGTCAGCATCTGCACGGAGCTCGAGGGCGCGATGAAGTCGAGCGCGTCGGCGACCGACTCGCGCGTGAGGTGGATCTGCTCGTAGCTCTCCTCGTCCATGAAGACGACGTCTTCGCCCGAGTCGTAGAGGTACTGCACCTGCTTGACCTCGGTGTGGACGCGCGGGAACTTCTCGCCGGCGCGGAACGTCCGGTCGACGACCGCGCCCGAGTCGAGCGACTTCACCTTCGTGCGGACGAACGCGCCGCCCTTGCCGGGTTTCACGTGCTGGAACTCGACGATGCGCCACGTCGAGCCGTCGAGCTCGATGTGCATCCCGTTCCTGAACTGGTTCGTGGAGACGACGTCCGCCATCGCGCGGAGAGGTTAGTCGACGGTGACGAGGTCCTTCGTGAAAGAGGTGAGCACGAGCGGCTCACCGTCCCGCACGACGACGAGGTCCTCGATCCGGATGCCGCCGAGGCCGGGGATGTAGACCCCCGGCTCGACCGTGACGACCTGGTTCTCCGCGAGCGTGTCCTCGGACTCCGGCCGGAGCGTCGGCGCCTCGTGGACGAGCAGGCCGACGCCGTGCCCGAGCCCGTGTCCGAAGCGCTCGCCGAGGCCGTTCCGCTCGATCACCTCGCGCGCCGCGGCGTCGGCCTCTTTGCCGGTCGTGCCCGGCGCGACGGCGTCGAGCCCCTCCAGCTGCGCTTCGAGCACGACGTCGTACGCGCGCTTCAGCTCGTCCGGCAGTGGGCCGGTCGCGAACGTCCGCGTGCAGTCGGACGCGTAGCCGCCCACAACTGCGCCCGCGTCGACCACGACGGTCTCGCCGCGCTCGATCACGCGGTCGCCGGAGTGCGCGTGGGGCGTCGCGCCGTTGACCCCGGACGCGACGGTCGTCGGGAACGACGGGCCGTCTGCCCCGCCCTCGTGCAGGAACCGGTCGAACGCGTACGCCACGTCGCGCTCGGTCCGCCCCACGAACTGCTCCTCCGCGAGCCGCTCGTACGCGTCGTTCGCGATCTCCGCGGCTCGGCTGATCAGCTCGAGCTCCGCCTCGGACTTGACGACGCGCAGCTGCTCGACGGTACCGCTCGTCGGCACAAGGTCGAGGCCCGCGCTCCGCAGGAAGTCCCAGTTCGCGTACGTGAGGTGTGGTGCCTCGAATCCGACTCTGTCCTGTACGTGCCCCGCGATCCCACGCATGATCGCGCGCTCCACCTCGACGAACTCGACGCCCTCGACCTTGCGGCCCGCCTCCGCGTAGCGGAAGTCGGAGAAGAGCAGCGTGCGACCGTCGTCGACGAAGAGCGCCGCGTTCGTGCTCTCGAACCCGGTCAGATAGCGGACGTTGACGGGCGTGGTGACAAGGAGCGGCTCCTGGAGGAGCTCGCGCAGGCGGTCGATGCGGTTCACGTTCCCTCCACGAGATAGGTGAGTGCGTCACGGTACCCAGCGGGCCCCTTGCCGAGGATCCGCCTCGAGGCGAGCTCGGCGATCACCGAGTGCCGCCGCCACTCCTCGCGTTCGTCGAGGTTCGTGAGGTGGACCTCGACGATCGGGACCTTGACCAACTCGAGTGCGTCGCGGATCGCGTAGCTGTAGTGCGTCCACGCGCCCGGGTTGACGATCACGCCGCCGGCCCAGTCGAGCGCGTCGTGGCACCAGGCGACGTACTCGCCTTCGTTGTTGGTCTGACGGCAGCGCGCCGTGCAGTCGAGCTCCTTCGCCCACGCGTAGATCTGCGTCTCGAGGTCGTTCAGCGAGAGGCCGCCGTAGATCTCCGGGTCGCGGCGTTCGAGGACATCGAGGTTGACCCCGTTGAGGATGGCGATCTGCATTCCGGGGGAATCTAGTCTGCGATCAGCTCGTCGAGCGCCGCGCGCACCTCGGCGTCCGGCCGGTCGACGCCGTGGACCGGCCTGCCGGGGCCATCGAGCAGCACGAGCTTGACTCGACCGTCCTCGCGCTTCTTGTCCCGCTGGAGCGCCGCCCACGCCCGGTCGCGGTTCACGCGGACGGGGCGCGGCGCAAGCACCTCCTCGACCGGTTTCGTATCCTGGCCCGAGAGCCGGAGCGCGGCGAGCAGGCCGAGCGCCACGGCGCTGCCGTGCGTCACGCCCTCATAGCCCGCCGCGGCCTCGAGCGCGTGCGCGAACGTGTGACCGAGGTTGAGGACGTTGCGCTCGCCGCGGTCGTGCGGGTCGCGGAGGCAGACGGCGCTCTTGAACGCCGCGCTCGCGCGAACGAGCTCGGGCTCAGGGAGCTCCCACAGCGGTCGCCCGGCGAGCAGGCCCGTCTTGACCACCTCTGCCAGCCCCTCGCGGCGCTCGTGCTCCGGCAGCGTCGTCAGGAGCGCCGGGTCGACCACGGTGCGCGCGGGCCAGTGGAACGCGCCGACGAGGTTCTTGCCCTCGGGCAGGTCGATCGCCGTCTTGCCGCCGATCGCCGCGTCGACCTGGCCGACGAGCGTCGTCGGCACCGCGACCCATGGGACGCCGCGCAGATAGGTCGCCGCGACGAACCCGGCAGCGTCGGTCGTGCAGCCGCCGCCGAGCGCGACGAGCACACCGTGACGGTCGAGCCTGAGCGCGTGCCAGAGGCGCGTCACCACCTCGATCGTCTTTGCCTCTTCGCCTTCCGGCAGCTCGTGGACGGAGAGTGCGCGACCACCCAGCGCGACCTGCGCGTCGGCGCCGTGGATGCCGGCGACGCGGGCGTCGCTGACGAGCGCCGCCGCACCGGGCGGCGTGAGCTCGCCGAGCCGCCCGAGCGCACCCGGCTCGACGTGCACCGCGGCCGCAGCGAGGGTCGCGCCGTCGACGTCGCGCACGCGCGCGTCGGCCGCCTCCGCGTAGACGGGCGCGCGCTTCTGGAACAGGACGCGAAAGTCGAGCTCGTCCTGCGCGAGCGGCCGGCCCGATTCGCGGACGCGCTGCCACGCGTCCTCGACCTCCACCTCGACGTGCAGCGTCAGCGCGTGCTCCTGGAGCGCCTCGCGCACCTGCGCCGAGCCGAGTGCGCCGCCGCCGAGAGCGAGCACCCCCGGCGGCCGCCGCGCCAGGCGCTCGATGGCGAGCCGCGACTCCCTGGTGCGGAAGAACGCCTCGCCCTCGCGGAAGAGCTCAGGGATCCCCATGCCCTCCGCCGCCTCGAGCTCGCGGTCGAGGTCGACGAAGGGACGCCCGAGCCGCGTCGCGAGCTCCGCGCCGAGCGTCGACTTGCCCGCGCCCATGAAGCCGACGAGCGCGACGTGCCGGTCGAGTGCCGGAGCTAGCGCGGGTTCCACGGAATTCGCTCGACGTACGCGCGGTACGCGCCGACGAAGTCGTCGATCGCGTCGCCGCCGAACTTCTCGCGCGCGGCGCGGGCGAGCTCGAACGCGACCGCCGCCTCGGCGACGACGGCGAGCGCCTCGACCGCGGCGACGTCGCTCCGCTCGACGAGCGCCTCGCCGGCCTCGCCGGACTCGAGGTCGACCGAGCGGAGCGGGCGCATCAGCGTCGGGAGCGGCTTCATCGCTGCGCGGACGACGACGTCCTCGCCGTTCGAGACGCCGGCCTCGATCCCACCGGCGCGATTCGTCTCACGGCGGAAGCCGGGGAGCAGCTCGTCGTGCGCCTCGCTGCCGCGCGCCTCGGCGAGCGCGAAGCCGTCGCCGATCTCGATGCCTTTGACCGCCTGGATCCCCATCAGCGCCGCCGCGAGCCGCGCGTCGAGTCGCTCGTCCTTCGAGGCGTACGAGCCGAGACCCGGTGGGATGCCGACCCCGCGCACCTCGACGATGCCGCCGACCGTGTCGCGGTCGGCGCGCGCCTCGTCGATCCGCGCGCGCAGGCCCTCCTCGTCGACGACCGATCCGCGCACCTCGATCCCGATCGTCCCGAGGAGCGCCTTCGCGACCGCGCCGGCCGCGACGTGCACCGCCGTGTGGCGTGCGCTCGCGCGCTCGAGCGCGTCGCGGGCGTCGTCGAGCCCGTACTTGAGCGCGCCCGCATAATCGGCGTGACCCGGCCGAGGCAGCGTCACGGGCTTCGACCCCTTGCCGCTCGCCGCTCCTTCCGGCGGCCACGGCGACATCCCCCACTCCCAGTTCGCGTGGTCGCGGTTGCGGACGACGAGCGCGAGCGGCGTCCCGAGCGTCCGCCCGTGGCGGAGCCCGGCGAGCACCTCGACAGCGTCCTGCTCGATCGTCTGCCGCGGGCTGCGGCCGTAGCCCTTCTGCCGCCGCCCGAGATCCGCGTCGATCGCCTCGCGGTCGAGCACGAGCCCCGCGGGGAGGCCCGAGACGATCGCGACGAGGGCCGGCCCGTGCGACTCACCGGCGGTTGCGAGCGAGAGCGGCATCGGCCCGCAGCGTAGTCCGCGGATACGGAAAACACCCGATGTGCGTCAAGCGCTCCACGCCCTAGAGTCAACGTGGGGAAACGGCCCTTCCTCGTTGGCTGCGGCCAATCGAGTGGGAGGTACGGGAATGACAGCCACAGCACGACGGGCGTTCGTCGCCCTGGCCGTCGCATGCGCGACAGCCGCGACGTTCGCCGGGACGGCGCTCGCCCAGGGCGGGACCGTCACCGGGACGAAGACGCTCAGCGCGACCGACATCCAGTGCAACGGCTCGTTGCAGGTAACGCTGACACTCGACGCGGAGACAGGACTCGCCGGCGATCCCGAGGACATCATGCTCGTCCTCGACCGCTCGTCGAGCATGGCGGCCGCGCTGCCGAGCCTGAAGACCGCAGCGAATGGGTTCGTCGACATCATCGACGAGGCGACAGATGGCGTACTCGACGGGAACATCGCAAACGGCAGCCGCGTCGGGATCGTCAGCTTCAGCGACGCGGCGACGCTCAACGTGCCGCTTACGACGAATGCGACGACGCTGAAGACGGCCATCAATGGGCTCATCGCATCCGGGCTCACGAACCACTCGGCCGCGATCAGCCTTGCGCAGTCGACGCTCGCCGGGTCCGTGCCGACGAACTCGAAGCAGATGATCATCTTCACCGACGGGATCACGACGGTCGGCGGGGACGGACAGGCCGAGGCGGCGGCGGCGAGAACGGCCGGGACGGAGATCTTCGCGATCGGCCTCGGCTCCGTGAACACCGCACAGCTCAACGGCTGGGCGTCGGATCCGGACGCCGACCACGTCTTCATCGCGCCGAGCGCCGCGGACCTCGAGGAGATCTTCGAGGCGATCGGCGCTGCGATCGTCGTCCCGGCGGCGACGAACGTGAGCATCGTCGACACGGTCGACTCGCACTTCACGGTCACGGCTCCCACCGCCAGCAAGGGAACGGTGACGCAGGCGGGCAACGTCCTCACCTGGACGATTCCGGAGCTCGGCACGGAGACCGTGACACTGACGTTCACAGCGACGCACAACCCGGCGCTGCCGGGCGGCGTCGAGCAGGTGAACGACTCGGTCGCCTACACCGACACCGAGGGCCATGTGGTGAACTTCGGCAACCCGTCGGTGAACGTCCGCGGCTGCGCTGAAAACATCGACCTGACGCCGTCGACCGACACGAACGAGCTCACGACGGGCGCCTCGCACACCGTGACGGCGACGGTCACCGACTTCTTCGGCGACCCGGTGGCGGGAGTCCTCGTCTCGTTCGCGGTCATCACCGGCCCAAACGCCGGCCCGACCGGCTCCGGCACGACCGGGGTTGCCGGCACGACGACGTTCACCTACTCGCCGGTCGTCGCGTTCTCGAGCCTCGGGCTCGACACCATCCGCGGGTGCTTCCTGAACGGGCAGATGATGAACGTCTGCGACACGGCGACCAAGCTGTGGGTCGACACGACTCCACCGGTCGCAAGCTGCATCGAGACGAACAACCCGTCCGGCGGCAACGTCCCGAAGGCAGGGCCGGGCGCCGGAAACAGCGGACAGAACCCGGACGGCTTCTACCAGCTGCTCGGGGTCGACATCGTCAGCAATGTGGGGATCACGGTCTTCACGTTCGGACCGTTCCCGAGCGGGACGAAGGTGAAGTACACGCAGGCGCCGGGCAGCTCTCCGTCGATCAAGCCCGGACCGGGCGACATCGACTGGCAGATCAAGGGCCCGACGGAGCTCGTCTTCACGGCCACCGATCAGTCGGGCAACTCGACGACGGTGACCTGCCTGCTCCCGCCGCCTCCCAAGTAGCCAACCCGCTTCGCCTACCGCGAGGAGACGAGCTCCTCGCGGTAGGCGAGCGCGATCGCCTGCGACCGGCTGCGCACACCGAGCTTCTCGAGGATGTGCTCGATGTGCGTGCCGACGGTCCTCGGGCTGATCACGAGCTCCTGCGCGATCTCGCGCTGGTTTCGGCCGTCGGCGAGCAGTCGCAGCACCTGGAGCTCTCGCCTCGTCAGCGACGCCATCCGCTCGGGCACCGGTGGCGCGGGCCGGAGGAGCAGGCTGCGAACGCGCCCGGCGAGCTCTTCCGGGTCGAACGGCTTCACCGCGTAGTCGTCCCCGCCGAGGAGCAGGCCGGCGACACGATCGAACCATTCCGTGCGATCGCCCGAGAGGAAGAGCACCCGCACCGACGGGTCCGCTTCCTTGAACCGGCGGCACAGCTCGTACCCAGAAAGCCTCGGCAGGTTCACGTCGAGCACGACCAGGTCCGGCCGGCGGCCGGAAAACGAAGCGAGCGCGTCATCCCCGTCGGCGACCGTGGTCACGTCGAACCCGGCGCGGACGAGCGTGTCGCGAAGGAGCAGGCGTACGCCGCGATCGTCGTCGACGACGAGGATCCGGCCGCAGGGTCGGATCGTTCCTGCCACTGTCTCCCCTTCCCCATTGCGGGGTCGGTCTGGTTCTAGTCCAACGGCCCGCGAGGTTCAAGCGCCCCGACGGCCGAGCGCATCACCTCGACCGGTGCGGGGACCCCGGTCCAGAGCTCGAACGAGCGAGCGCCTTGGGCGACGAGGACGTCGAGCCCGTCGAGAACGCGGGCGCCCGACTCGCGCGCGGCATTGCTCGTTGCAGAGTCGGGGTACGGCAGGTCGACGAGCGTCTGACCGGGCAGGAGCTCGACGAGAGCCTCGTCGCGCGCGGACGTCGCGTTCACGACCAGATCGGCGCCGCCGACGTCCGGCGGCCAGTCGCCCGTGCGGGCGAAGGCTCGCGCCTCGGGCAGCGCGGCGAGGAACGCGCGCGCAACGCCACCGTCGCCGAGCACGACCGGCCGTTCGGCTGCGAGACCGTCGAGGATCGCCGCGTCGGTCGAGTGCGCCTCGATTCGCCCGTCACGGAAGACGAGCGTGTTCACCGAGGGGACGTCCGCCCCGACGAGCTCGGCGACCGCGAGCTTGTGAGGAGACGTGACGTTTGCGCCGGCGAACCCCGCGGCGGCAAGCCCGGGCACCGCGTCCGCGATCTGCTCCGGCGGAACGTCCAGCGCCACGTAGGCCCAGTCGAGCGCGAGCGCGGCGAACGCCGCGTTGTGCATCTTCGGCGAGAGGGATTGTGCGACGGGGTGTCCGAGCAGTGCGACGAGGCGAGTCGCCGCCGTGATCATCCGCCGTAGCCGTGCTGCGCGAGGTAGCGGAGGAACTCGGTCTCGTCTGCGGTGAAGAAGTGGTGCACTTTGTCGGGCTTCCGCGCGAAGAACAGGTACTTCACCTTCGCGGGGTGCGCCGCAGCCTGCATCGACGCGAGGCCGGGATTCGCGATCGGCGTCGGCGGCAGGCCCGTCAGCTTGCGCGTGTTGTAGGGGTTGTCCGACTCGAGCTGCGACTTCCGGATCGACTCGGTCGCCGGGATGTCGAGCCCGTAGCGGAGCGTGGCGTCGATCCCGAGCGTCATGCCCGCCTTCAGCCGGTTGTAGATCACCGCCGCCACCTTCGGGCGCTCGTCGGGCGCGAGCGTCTCCTTCTCGACCATCGACGCGATGATCAGCACGTCGTACGGCGTCAGGTTCTTCGACTTCGCGTACGCGAGGTCGAGCTGCCCCCAGGCCCGGTCGAACGCGACGAGCTGCTTGTTCACGAGCTGCTTCGTCGTCGTCTTCGGCAGGAACTCGTACGTCGCAGGGAAGAGGAAGCCCTCGAGCGGACGCGGCTTGCGATCGCCTGCGAGCTGCCCCGGCAGCTTCGAGCGGCGGGTCAGGCGCCGGTACTCCGCCTCGCGGAGCTTCGGCCGCACCTTTCGCTTCTCGCGCGCGATCTTGTTGACTGCCGTGATGCGCTCCGCCATCTCCTCGGCGGTGAAGCCCTCGGGGAACACGATCTTGAGCGGCTTCGGCGGAGGCGGCGCGGGCGCGGCCGGCGGTGGTGTCGACTCACTCGACGAGCCCAGCGCCTGCGCGCCGAGCCACGCGATGCCGGCGACCGCGGCGAGGAGCGCGACGAGCGCGAGCGCACGCCGGGTCAGCACGCGGCGTCGGCTCGGCCTGGGCCGGCCGCGGACCGGCGGGATTACCTGCTCGCCCACATCAGGTACGAGGAGAGGAGATGGGCGGCCGCACGAGCGTCTTCCGGCGCGCTGCCGCCGCCGCCCGCGAGTGCCGTCGTGAAGCGCTCGTCGAATGCCTCCACCGGCACGTTCAGTACCGCGCGGAGCGCTTCGACGAACCGGTCGGTCTCGAGTGCCTGGGCACCGCGCTCCCCGCGGAGCGTCAGGGGGAGCCCGACGACGACCAGCTCCGCTCCTTCGTCGCGGACGAGGTCGGCGAGGCGGTTCAGCCCTGCCTCCGTGCCTGCTCGCTCGACGACCGTGAGCGGGCGCGCGAGCGTCCCGGTCGGATCGGAGACGGCCACGCCCGTGCGCGCCGCGCCGTAGTCCAGTGCGAGCACCTTCAACTCAGGGCGGAGACGATCAGCCGCTCGGCCTCGGCGAGCGCTTCGCCGAGCCGTTCGGGTTGCTTCCCGCCTGCCCGCGCCATCGTCGGCCGGCCTCCCCCACCGCCGCCGATCAGCGGCGCGGCCTGCTTCACGACCGCGCCCGCGTCGAGGCCGCGCGCCTCGAGCGACGGGTCGAAGTTGAGGATCAGGTGCGCGTTCCCGTCCTCGCGGGCCCCGAGGACGACCGCCGCCGGCCGGTGCTGCTGCTTCAGCCGGTCCGAGAGCGCGAGCAGCTCGTCGGGCGACGCGCCCTTCGCCTCGACGACGATCACGTGCACGTCGCCTGCGTCGGTCCGGCGTTCGTCGACGACCTCCGCACCGGAGGGCGCCTCCTTCGGCTTCTTGGCCTCCTTGCGGACGCGCTCGAGCTCGTGCCGGATCTCCTCGGCCTCTTCGGCGCGCGCGCGCAGCAGCGCCCATGCCTCGCCGGCGGTGACGGCCTCGATGCGGCGGACGCCCGAGCCCACCGACCCCTCGGAGAGGATCACGAACGGCCCGACCTCGGCGGTCGAGCGGACGTGAGTGCCGCCGCAGAGCTCGCGCGAGTAGTCGTCGATCTCGACGACGCGGACCTCGTTGCCGTACTTCTCGCCGAAGAGCATCATCGCGCCGAGCCGCCGCGCTTCCTCGATCGGCGTGATGTACGTCCTGACCGGGAGGTTCTCGAACACCTTCGCGTTCACTCGTCGCTCGACCTCCTCCCGCTCCTCGGCGGTCAGCGCCTGGCCGTGCGTGAAATCGAAGCGCAGCTTGTCGGGTCGCACGGCGGAGCCGGACTGCTTCGCGTGCTCGCCGAGCACCTCTTGGAGCGCCTTGTGGAGCAGGTGCGTGCCGGTGTGGTTCGCCATCGTCGGATAGCGGAACGACCACGGCACGACCGCCCGAACACGAGTGCCTTCGCCGAATCCCTCGCCCCGGAAAGCGAGAACCTGGTCGTCCCCGAGGCGCGTCGCCTTCACGAGCTCGGCGCGTGCGCCGCTCTCCTCGTTCTCGATGTAGCCGATGTCGGAGACCTGCCCGCCGCCCTCGGGATAGAACGGCGACTTCTCGAGCTTCGCGTCGAAGGTGCCGTCGCCGCGGTCGGCGTACGCGACGATCGCGGTGAGGAGGTCGAGCTGCTCGTAGCCGACGAACTCGCTCTTCGGCCCTTCGAGCAAGGCGACGTCGCGCTCGACGCTGCTCCCCTGACGTGAACGGATGCGCTGCTCCTCCATCAGGCGTGCGAACTCGTCCTCCTCGACCGTGAGCCCACGTTCCTCCGCGAGCTCCTTCGTGAGCTCGAGCGGGAAGCCGTACGTGTCGTGCAGCTTGAACGCGTCGTCGCCGGAGATCCCATCTCCCTTCGCGACCTCCTCGAACAGCTTGAGACCGCGCGCTAGGGTCTCGGAGAAGCGCTCCTCCTCGGCGCGGACGATGCGCTCGACCTCTTCGGCGTGGTCGCGGAGCTCGGGGTACCACTGGTGCATCTGCTCGGTCACGACGCCGGTGACGGGCCAGACCTCGTTCAGGCCGATCCTCCGCCCGTGCTGGACGGCGCGGCGGATCACGCGGCGCAGCACGTAGCCGCGTCCCTCGTTCGACGGGACGATCCCGTCGGAGACGAGGAACGTCATCGCGCGAGCGTGGTCGGCGATCACGCGGTGCGCCTTCGTCGCGAGCTCGCTCTCGCCGTAGCGCGAGCCGCTGTTCGCTGCCACCCACTCCATGATCTGCTGGTAGCCGTCGGTGTCGAAGATCGAGTCGACGCCCTGGAGCAGCATCGAACCGCGCTCGAGCCCGAGGCCGGTGTCGACGTTCTGGTTCGGGAGCGGCGTCAGCGAGCCGTCGACGCCGAGATCGAACTCCATGAAGACGAGGTTCCAGAACTCGATGAACCGGTCGCAGTTGTCGCAGTTCGGCCCGCACGTCGGGAGCCCGCAGCCGTACTGCTCGCCGCGGTCGTAGTGGAGCTCTGAGCACGGGCCGCACGGCCCCGTGTCGGCGGCCTGCCAGAAGTTCTCGGCGCGCGGGAAGCCGATGATCCGCTCGCGTGGGATCCCGACGCGTTCCCAGCCGGCGATCGCGACCTCGTCCTCACCGAGCTCGAGCTCGGGGTCGCCGGCGAAGACCGAAGCCCAGAGCGGGTCGACGGGGAAGCGCAGATGCTCGGTGACGAACTCCCAGGCGAAGTCG
>DASTHC010000039.1:0-16167 GCA_035718485.1 Gaiellaceae bacterium | reverse complement strand
AGGCTCTGCGCGTCGACGGCCCGATCCGGAACGATCACCGAGGGCAGCTCGAGGCTCCGGACGAACGCTCGCTGCTCGTCGGTGCGCGGGATCACGAACGCGTGCACGTCGTCGCGGTTGCCGAGGAACTCGAGCGTCTGCGGGAAGAGCGGGTTCGAGTGGCGGTGGTAGAGCGAGACGTCGGGCGGCGGGCGTAGGACGACGAGCACCCGCGCCGGGTCGAGCCGCCACGCGTCGAGGACGCTTCGGTCGGGCCCGAAATCGGACAGGTAGTACTCCTCCTTCAACCCTTCGTACTGCAGGAGCTTTCCGTCGCCGACGCCGTAGGGCCGGAGACGCTCGGGTGGGATTGCGTCAGGCACGACGACCTTGGTCGCGGCTCGGCACCCCAGCTGGTGCTGCAGCCACGCGAACTCGTAGTCGAACGTCGTCGAGCTCGGGATCCCGAGTCGCTTCGCCGTCATCGTCAGCTCGTGCGAGCCGTGGGCGAGCGCGACGTCGAAGTCGCGTCCCTTGGCCCAGCGGCGCAGCGCGCGGATGCGGGACCACATCGCGCGGGCCTTGCCGGTGCGCGAGCGCCCGCCGTGCCTGCCGATCACCTCGGCCTCGAGGCCGTGCAGCTCGAGCAGTTGCAACGTCTGCGCGTACTCCCGCGCGGTGATCTCGACTTCGTCGCCGCGCTCACGCAGGATCTCGATCAGCGGCCGGAAGACGAGCACGTGCGCGCTCGCCGTCATGTCCATCCACACCCTCACGCGGCGATCGTCTCCGCGATCCGCGGCCGGCCGGGCACGCGCTCGACGTGGTGCTCGTGCCAGAGTGTGAACGCGAGGAGGCCCCACAGCTGGCGCGAGCGGTCCTCGCGTCGCTCGACGTGGTCGTCGATCAGGCGCGACACGACGCTCGGGTCGAAGTAGCCCTGTCGCCGGAGCGTCTCCTGCGAGAGCGTCTCGCGGGCGAACGGCTCGAGCTCGCCGCGCAGCCACGCTGCAGCCGGGATCGAGAAGCCGCGCTTCTTGCCGGAGGCGATCGACCGCGGAAGGAGCGGCTCCGCGGCTTTGCGCAGCAGCACCTTCTTTCTGAGCGACCGCACCTTGTGCCGCGTCGGGAGCGCGTGCGCGAAGCTTGCGACGACGGAGTCGCAGAACGGCACGCGCGCCTCGAGCGAATGCGCCATCGATGCGCGATCGGTCTTGACGAGGAGGTCGTCGACGAGGTAGACCGCGCGGTCGACGTCCTGCAGGCGCGCGAGCAGCTCGGCGCCGTCGGTCTCCGCGAACGCGTGGCGGTAGACGTCGAGCGGGTCGAACCCGTTGCTCCGGCCCGTCAGCTCCGCGCGGAGCTCCGGCGAGAAGATCTCCTTCCAGCCGTGGTGGCGCTCGAGCGGCGGGAGGTGCGCCGCCCGCACGAAGCGCTTCGCGCGGTAGTCGAAGCTCGCTTTCGTGCTCGAGCTCGGCAGCCGCTCGACGAGAGGAGCCGCGAGGCGCGCGGCGCGGCCGAAGCGGAGCGCGAGCAGATCGGCCGCGTACGTGTAGTAGCCGCCGAACAGCTCGTCGCCGCCCTCGCCGGAAAGCGCGACCTTGACATGCCTCGACGCGAGCTCCGAGACGAGATAGGTCGGCAGCGCCGACGAGTCGGCGAACGGCTCGTCGAACGCCTCGGCGAGCGCGGGCAGGAGCAGAGCGGCGTCGGGCCGCAGCACGAGCTCGTGGTGGTCGGTCGCGTACCGCTCCGCGACACGCCGCGCGTCGGCGAGCTCGTCGAAAGAGCTCTCCTCGAAGCCGATCGAGAACGTCCGCAGCGGTTCGCCGCTCTCCTCGGCCGCGAGCGCTGCGAGCACGCCGGAGTCGACGCCGCCGGACAGGAGCACGCCGACGGGAACGTCGCTCACGAGGTGCGCGCGCACCGAGTCGCGCAGCCGCGCTCGGCACTCCTCGACGAGCTCCGCCTCGTCGTCGTCGCGGACCGCGTCGGCCTGAACGGGGGCGGGTCGCGCGAAGCGCTCGATCCGCGCCTCGCCGGCCTCCCACACGAGGACGTGGCCAGGGGGAAGCTTCCGCGACTCGCGGAAGATCGTCAGCGGCGTCGGGACCGAGTTGAAGGCGAGGAACGCGTCGAGCGCGTCGGGGTCGACCTCGCCGCGCGGCAGCGCGCGCAGCTCCGACGCGAAGCGCAGCCCGTCGCCGTCGACGCGGTAGCAGAGCGGCTTGATCCCGAAGGGGTCGCGCGCGAGGAGCAGCCGCCGTCGAGGCGCGTCGAGGATCGCGATCGCGAACATCCCCCGCAGCCGACGCGCGAACGTGTCGCCCCACTCCTCGTACCCGTGCACGAGCACCTCGGTGTCGCAGCGCGTCCGGAAGCGGTGCCCCGCGCGCTCGAGCTCCACTCGCAGCTCCTCGTGGTTGTAGATCTCGCCGTTCTGGACGACGTGGACGGTGCCGTCCTCGTTCGCGATCGGCTGGTCGCCGCCGTCGAGGTCGATGATCGACAGGCGGCGTGCGCCCAGTCCGACGGGAGCGTCGACGAGGAAGCCGTCCGAGTCCGGACCGCGATGCTCGAGGGTCGCGGCCATCGCCTCGAGCTCGGCCCGGTCCACGGCGCCCGTGCGGCGCGCGATTCCGCAGATCCCACACACGAGGAGCAAACTATCGTCCCAGCGTGGAGCTCCACTCGCAGGAGCTATGGCAGCTGACGGGGCTGCTCGTCGCGATGACGGCGCTCCTCGTCTTCGCGTCGTTCTTCAGCATCCCGTACCCGATCCTGCTCGTGCTGGGCGGCCTCGCGCTCGGGTTCGTGCCCGGCCTGCCCGACTTCGAGCTGCCGCCGGAGCTCGTGCTGATCGCGTTCCTGCCGCCGCTGCTCTATGCGTCGGCGTTCTTCACGTCGCTTCGCGACCTCCGCGCCAACATCAGGCCGATCTCGCTGCTCGCCGTCGGTCTCGTCGGCGCGACGATGGTGGGTGTCGCGGTCGTCGCCCATGCGGTGATCGACGAGATCACGTGGCCCGCGGCGTTCGTGCTCGGCGCCGTGGTCTCGCCGACGGACCCGCTCGCGGCGACGACGATCGCGCGCCGTCTCGGTGTGCCGCGGCGGCTCGTCACCGTGATCGAGGGCGAGAGCCTTGTGAACGACGCGACCGCGCTCGTCTTCTACCGCACCGCCGTGGCCGCGACCGTGACCGGTGCGTTCTCGCTCTGGGAAGCAGGCGGCCGCCTCGTGTTGAACGCGGTCGCGGGTGTCGCGATCGGGCTGGCAGTGGGATACGTGATTCGGCAGATCCGGCGGAGGATCCATCACGCGCCGACCGAGATCACGATCGCGCTCCTCACGGGCTATCTGGCGTATCTGCCGGCCGAGGCGCTGGGCGTCTCCGCGGTCCTCGCCGCGGTGACCAGCGGGATCTACCTCGGCTGGTACACGCCGGAGCTCACGACCACGGACACGCGCCTTCAGGGCGAAGCGTTCTGGCGCATCCTCGTCTTCATCATGAATGCGGTCCTCTTCACGCTCGTCGGGCTCCAGCTGCCGCAGATCCTCGACGGGCTCACGGGCTGGTCTCGCTCGGAGGTGGCGACCGCGGGCGTCGCAGTCGTCGCCACGGTCGTGCTGATCCGGCTCGCGCTCGTGTTCCCGTTCGCGTACGTGCCGCGGTACCTCTCGGCCCGGATCCGCGCGCGAGACCCGTATCCGCACTGGTCGATCCCCTTCACGCTCGGCTGGGCCGGCCTGCGCGGCGCGGTCTCCCTCGCGGCGGCGCTCGCGATCCCGCTCGAGACCGACTCGGGCGCGCCGTTCCCCGCACGCGACCTGATCATCTTCCTGACGTTCTGCGTCATCCTCTTCACGCTCGTCGTTCAGGGCCTCACGCTGCCGTGGATCATCGAACGGCTCGGCCTCGAGGACGACGGGCTCGAGGCCGAGGAGGACGCGAGGGCCCGTAAGCGTGCCGCGATGGCGGCGCTCGAACGCCTCGACGAGATCGAGCTCGAGGGATGGGTCCGCGACGACACGCTGGAGCGCTCACGCGGCCTCTACCGGTTCCGGATCGACCGGTTCGCCGAGCGCCTCGGCCACGGCGACGGCGGGATCGAGGAGCGTTCGGAGTCGTACCAGCGACTCCGGCGCGAGCTGCTCCGCGCCGAGGAGCACGCGGTCGTCGAGATGCGGCGCGAGGGCGGGATCTCGGACGCCGTGATGAACCGCGTCCTCCGCGACATCGCGCTCGAGGACGCCCGGCTCGACCGAGGCTAGGCAGCAGGGCCCGGCGAACCGGGCAACGAGGCCCGTTCCGCCAGGCACTCCTAGTCGCCGGGGTGCACGACACCGCGCGCCGACTGGCGCACGACGCGCCAGCCGGTCGACCAGAGCGTTCGCAGGTACAGGCGCACCGACCGGTCGGCGATCCACTCGAGGTCGTGCGCGAGCTTGTCAGACATCGACGTCTCGTAGCCGCGCCGCACCTGCGCGAGCCCGGTCAGACCCGGCCGGACGACGAGGCGCTGCCAGTACGCCGGCAGCTGCTCTGCGAGCTCCTCGAAGAACCGCGGGCGGATCGGGCGCGGCCCGACGAAGCTCATGTCGCCGCGAAGGACGTTCCAGAACTGCGGCAGCTCGTCGAGCTGCGTCGCGCGGAGCCAGCGACCGAGGCGGGTCACCTCGTCGCGCGTGCGCTCGACGAGCTCCGGGCCGAGGTAGCCGCCGAGCCGGCTCTCGGCGTCGGGCTTCAGCGTCCGAAACTTGTGCATCGTGAACACCCGCCCCGCGCGTCCGACGCGTTCGCCGCTGTAGAGCATCGGCCGACCGGTCGTCAGGAGGATCGCGAGCGCGACCCCGAGCCCGAACGGGAGCGCGACGAGCGAGAACAGGAGCGAGAACGCGATGTCAAGCGCCCTGATCGCGACATCCGGACCGCGGCGCGGCGACTCGCGGGCGAGGCCTGCGTACCGCTCGGCGAGTGAGTCGGGCCGTTCAGTCATAATCGATGCTTATGGATACGCGCCAGCTGGCTGCATTCTGCGCGGTGGTCGAGAGGAAGAGCTTCTCACAGGCGGCGGAGCGCCTCGGGGTCACGCAGCCCGCTGTCAGCCTCCAGATCCGGGCGCTCGAGAAGCGGCTCGGCAAGCAGCTGCTCGATCGCTCGGGGCGCCGGGTCGAGCCCACCGAGGCGGGGCGACGACTCTACCGGAGCGCGCAGCGGATGCTCTCGCTCGAGGATCAGCTTCTCGAGGAGGTCGCGACCGTCGGCGAGGGCGAGCTGACCGGGACGCTCGACCTCGGCGCGTCGACGGGGCCGGCGGCGATCGTGCTGCCGCTGCTCCTCTGCGAGTTCCAGCGGGAGAACCCCGGCGTCAAGGTGTCGCTCACGGTCGCTGACACGCACGCGGTCGTCGAGCACGTGGCGGCGCGCGAGCTCGAGCTCGGGATCGTGGGTGCGGCACGCCGCCAGCGCGGCGTCTCGTTCGAGCCGTTCTTCCGCGACGAGGTGATCCTCGCCACGCCGCCCGGCCACGCGTTCGCCGGGCGAACGATCACGCTCGACGAGCTGCGGAACGAGCCGCTGATCGTCATGCAGGAAGGGGGCGGCGTGCGCCAGCTGCTCGAGGACGAGCTGCGAAAGAGTGGGGAGCGGCTGCACGACTTCGACGTGCCGCTCGAGCTCGGCCTGCAGGAGTCGGTCCGAAGCGCAGTCCTCGCGGGCTACGGCGTCACGTTCATCTCGCGCTCGGCTGTCGAGCAGGAGCTCGCCGGCGGCACGCTCGCAGAGGCGCGCGTCCGCGGCCTGAACCTCGTGCGCGACGTCTCGCTCGTGCGGGCGGCACGACGCTCGCCGACGCGCGTCGCGGAAGCATTCGTCGCGTTCGGCAAGGAACGACTGGCGTGATCGTCCGCTGGGGGCTGGAAGAGCTCCCGTCGGTCCTCAGCGAGGTCGGTATCGAGAGGCCGCTACTCGTCGCGAGCCCCCGGTGGTCGTCACTCGACCTCCCGCACGCGGCGCGGTGGGACGAGGTGCCGTCCGACACGATCGAGGCGCCGGACGACGTCGACGGTGTGCTCGCGGTCGGCGGCGGGAGTGCGATCGACACTGCGAAGGCGCCGTCCGCCGCGCGCGGACTTCCCGTCGTTTCGGTGCCGACGACGTACTCGGGCTCGGAGTGGGCGCACACGTTCGGCGTCCGGGATCCGGGACGGAAGATGGTCGGCGGCGGCGGTGGCGCGCGCATGGCGGGGATCGTCTACGAGCCGCAGCTGACGCTCGAGCTGCCGCGCGCACAGACCGGCGGCACCGCGCTCAACGCACTGGCGCACACCGCGGAGGCGCTCTACGCGAAGGGGCACACGCCCGAGGGCGACGCGCGTGCGCTCGAGGGGGCGCACCTGATCGCGGACGTCCTCCCACGTGTGTTGGAGCACCCGGAGGACCTCGAGCTGCGAACACATCTGCTCGAGGGTGCGTCGCACGCGGGCGAAGCCCTGTCCATCGCCGGCCTCGCGCTCGGTCACGCGATGGCGCAGGCGGTCGGCGGGACCTACGGGGTCGCGCACGGAACGTCGAACGCGATCTGCCTTCCGGCGGCGCTCCGCTTCAACGCCGGGCTCGTCCCGGACGCTGTGCGTCGCTTCGGCGAGGCGATCGGGGCGCCCGACGATCCCGCTGCGAAGGTGACCGAGCTCGCGGCGCTCGCCGGGCCGACGCGGCTGCGCGACCTCGGCGTGCCCGAGGAGGACCTCCCGCGACTCGGCGCGACCGCCGCCGCACGGGGCGGCAACCAGGCGAACCCGCGGCCCGCGACGCCGGAGGAAGTGACCGAGCTGCTCCGTTCGGTGTGGTGAGGGTCTTGTCCCGCGAGTTGCCGCCTGGCAGCATGTAGTTGGTGGGTAATCGATTCGGGGTCGCCGTCCCCGGACTGCCGCGGCCGGTCTGGATCCTCAACCTCGGCTTCGCCGTGAACTCGGTCGGGAACGGGCTGATCGTCCCGTTCCTCCTCATCTACCTCCACAACGTGCGCGGGTTCTCGCTCGGCGCCGCCGGTCTCGTGCCGACCGTGCACTTCGTCACCGCGCTCGTCTGCGGGATCGCGGCGGGTGCGCTGTTCGACCGGCTCGGCGGCCGTGTGACTGCGGCGGTCGCGCTCGTGCTGCTCGCCGTCGGCTTCGGGCTCTTCCCGCTCGTGCGCGACGTCTGGCAGGCGCTCGTGCTCGCGGCGATCGCGGGTGCCGGGCGCGGCGCGTTCTGGCCGAGCTACTCCGGCCTGCTGGCCGCGGTGACGCCGCCCGAGCTGCGGCCGTCGGCGTACGCGGTGCAGCGAGTCGGCGGCAACCTCGGGCTCGCGATCGGAAGCCTCGCCGCCGGGTTGCTCGTGACGGTCTCCGATCCGGGGACGTTCACGGTCATCTTCGTCCTCAACGCGGCGACGAGCCTCGTGTTCGCCGCGGCGCTGGCGTTCGTCCCGGCGGTGCAGCCCGTACTCGGCGAACAGACATCGGGTCGCTACCGCGCGGTCCTTCGTGACCGCACCTTCATCGCGCTGATCGCCGTCAACTTCGCGTTCGTGACCGCGGGCGTCGCGCTGCTGAACTCGGTGCTGCCGCTGTTCGCGAAGAACGACGTCGGCGTCGGTGAGCGCGTGATCGGCCTCATCTTCGTCGTGAACACGATCACGATCGTCGTCGCGCAGTTCCCGGTCACGCGAATCCTCGAAGGACGGCGTCGAATGCAGGCGCTCGCCGTGATGGGCGGGATCTGGGCCTTCAGCTGGGTGCTCGCGCTGGCCGCGGGCGGGACGTCGCGGGTGACGCTCGCTGCCGGGTTCCTGCTGGTCGCCGCAGCGGTTTTCGCGCTCGGCGAATGCATCCATGGCGTCGTGCAGGGCCCGCTCGTGTCGGATCTCGCGCCGGCCGAGCTCCGCGGGCGCTACATGGCGGCGTGGCTGACGACGGCCCAGCTCGGCTTCGCGCTCGGCCCGGCCCTCGGCGCTCTCGCGCTCGCGACGTCGCCGGCGCTCCTGTGGCTCGGGGCGGCCGGTGTCTGCGCGCTCTGCGCGGTCGCCTCGCTCGCGATCGAGGAGGGTCTCCCGGCCGTGCTGCGGCGCTCCCCAACGGCGGAGACGGCGACGACCTAGATAAGCGTCGCTAATGCGACGGATTACAAAGGCGGTGATAGAGTCATCGCGTGCCGTACGACGTGCTGGTGATCGGCAGCGGGGCTTCCGGCCTCGCCGCCGCTGTGTCCGCCGAGCGTGCGGGTGCGCGCGTCGCCCTGGCGACGAAGGGCTCGCTCCAGTCCTGCAACTCGGCGAAGGCGCAGGGAGGCATCCAGGCCGCGTTCGGCGAGGACGACTCGCCCGAGCAGCACGCCGAGGATGTCTGGAACTCGAGCCACGAGACCGCCGACCGGCGGCTCGTCGAGGTGCTGACCACAGAAGCGCCGGGCGCGATCCACTGGCTCGAGGAGCTCGGCGTCGAGTTCACGCGCCAGAACGGCGGCTACCGGCTCGCCCGGTGCGGCGGTGCGACGCGCAAACGCCTGCTCCAGGTCGGCGACCGGACGGGGCACGCGATCACGAAGGCGCTGCGGGATGCCGTCGAGGCGTCGGACACCGCGCTGTTCCCGAAGTCGCCGCTTTCCGAGCTCGTTCGGACGGAGCACGGCTGGCGCGCGCGCGTCGGCGAGCACGACCTCGAGGCGTCGACGGTCGTCCTCGCGGCGGGTGGACGGTGCTTCCGCGTCGCGAAGGAGCGCGGCGAGCTCTCGACGAACCACCCCGGCGCGACGGGCGAGGTGACGCAGATCGCGCTCGACATCGGAGCAAAGTCGCGCGACCTCGACGCGCTCCAGTACCACCCGAACGGCGGCGCGTGGCCCGAGACGATGCAGGGCTACTCGATCCCCGAGACGACGCGCGCGTACGGCGCCGTCCTTCTGAACGCCGCCGGCGAGGAGTTCACGGACTCGCTCGGCCCGCGCGACGCGGTCTCGCAGGCGATCATGGAGGAGGTCGAGAAGGGCAAGGGCGTCCAGACGCCGGACGGGAGGCCCGCCGTCTACCTCGACACGACGCGCATCGCGGAAGAAGACGCGGGGATCTCGCTGCCGTACATGCTGCGCCGCTACCGCAGCGGCGGCATCGACCCCTTGCGCGAGCCGATCCTCACCTACCCGGTGCTCCACTACCAGAACGGCGGCCTCGTGATCGACGAGCACGCCGAGACGACGGTCGAAGGAATGTTCGCGTGCGGTGAGATCGCCGGCGGCACGCACGGCCGGAACCGCATGATGGGCAACTCACTCCTCGAGTGCACCGTGTTCGGCCGGCGTGCAGGAGCGGCCGCAGCGGAGAAAGCACGCGCATGAGCGCTCGGCTCATGCGCCATAGAAAGGAGCTATGAGCACGGTCACTACTGTCGACCTGCAACACACAGTCGAGGACGCCGCGGCGCATCTGTACGTCTGGGCGCTGAAGGACATCCCGCAGGACCTGCGCGACGCGCTCGCAGCGGCGCGCGACCGCGAGACGTCGGTCCCGGGCCGGCGCGTCCTCGAGACGATCCACCGCAACATCAACATCGCCGACGACGAGAAGAACCTCGTCTGCCAGGACACGGGCATCGCCGTCTACCACTGCCGCGTCGGCGAGCACTTCCCGCTCCATCCGGCGCGCATCTACGAAGGCCTGCGCGACGGCACTGCGCGCGCGACCGTCGAGCACCCGCTCCGCTCGAACGCGGTGCACACGATCACGCGCGAGAACACCGGGCCGAACATCGGCTACCGGCTGCCGATCGTGCACTGGGAGTTCATCGCGGACTGGGACGGGCTCGACGTCAAGTGTGTGCCGAAGGGCTCCGGCAGCGAGAACATGAGCTTTCTGAAGATGTGCGTCCCGGCCGACGGCGTGAAGGGGATCAAGCAGTTCGTGCTCGAGTCGATCGTCGGCGCCGGCGGCAAGCCGTGCCCGCCCGGGATCGTCGGCGTCGGCATCGGCGGCAGTGCCGACTACGCGATGTACCTCGCGAAGGAAGCAATCATGCGCCCGATCGGCACGCGGAACGGGGATCCGATCGTCGCGGAGCTCGAGGACGAGCTCTTCGAGCTCCTCAACGAGACGGGCATCGGGCCGATGGGCCTCGGCGGTGACGTCACGGTGCTGCAGTGTCACATCGAGCACGCGGACACGCACATGACGCTCAACCCCGTCGCCGTCAACTACCAGTGCTGGGCGGCGCGGCGCGCGTCGGCGCATATCGGGCCGGACGGCACCACCGACTTCGACAGAGAATTCTGATGGCCACCCACGAAGTCACCTTCCCGATCACCGACGAGCAGGAGATCCTGAAGCTCCGCGCGGGCGACGAGGTCGTCGTCCAGGGCCACATCATCGGCATTCGCGACCGCACGCAGATCCGGATCTTCGACGAGGGGCAGGAGCCGCCGATGGACCTGAGCGGCGCGTTCCTCCTGCACACCGCGCCAGGGGTGCGGAAGGTCGCCGAGGGCCGCTACGAGAAGGTCTGCATCGGGACGACGACGAGCGCCCGCATGGTGCGCTTCACCGAACCGCTTGGTCAGCAGTACGGCGTGCGCGCGATCTGCGGCAAGGGTGGGTTCCCCGACGACGCGATCGAGCCGATGGAGCGGCTCGGGATGGTCTACTTCGCGATCGTCGGCGGCGCCGCGGCGCTCGAGACCACGCAGATCGAGGAGATCGAGGAGGTCGCCTGGGAGGAGCTGATGCCCGAGTGCCTCTGGAAGTTCCGCGTCAAGGACTTCGGCCCGCTCACCGTCGGCATCGACGCCCACGGCAACTCGCTCTACCACGACGTGCAGTCGCGGGCGCAGGACAAGCTGAAGGAGCTCTTTGCTCGACTTTGAGCCGCGCCGTGCTGGGCTGACGCACGTGATCGACAAGGGGCTCGGGCCCCGCGCGTGGGAGGACGTGCTCGAGACGAGCGGCGCGTACATCGACGTCGTCAAGCTCGGCTGGGGGACTGCGTATGTGACGCCGAACCTCAAGCGCAAGCTCGAGGTGCTCCGCGAGAAGCCCGTCGTGATCGGCGGGACGTTCTTCGAGGTCGTCTACGTGAAGGATCAGATCGAGGAGTACAAGGCGTGGCTTCGCGACCTCGGGCTCACGCACGTCGAGCTGTCGGACGGGACGGTCGAGATTCCACGCGACCGCAAGCTCGAGCTGATCGCGGACTTCGCGCGCGACTTCACGGTGCTCTCCGAGGTCGG
Source organism: Gaiellaceae bacterium (assembly GCA_035718485.1). Taxonomy (GTDB): domain Bacteria; phylum Actinomycetota; class Thermoleophilia; order Gaiellales; family Gaiellaceae; genus JACCTU01. Next base: position 4,934 of record DASTHC010000039.1, on the reverse strand, counting down.
CTCGAAGGACTCGTCCGTCGAGTACACGGCGGACGAGTGGATCGCGTGGCTCCGCGAGGAGCTCGATGCCGGCGCGTGGAAGGTCATCACCGAGGCGCGGGAGGGCGGCACAGCAGGGATCTTCGACTCCTCCGGCGGGATGCGCACCGAGCTGATCGCGGAGATCGCCGACGCGGTCGAGCCGGCGAACGTCATCTTCGAGGCGCCGACGAAGGCCGCGCAGGCGTGGTTCGTCAAGGCGCTCGGCCCCGAGGTCAACCTCGGGAACATTCCGCCTGACGAGGTGATCCCGCTCGAGACGCTCCGTCGCGGCCTTCGCGGCGACACGCTGAAGGAGGTGCTCCTTGGCGAGCGCGCCGGCGCTTCCTGAGCTCGACTTCGAGGCGATGACGGCGGAGGAGCTCCTGCGCTGGGCGCACGACGAGTTCGGCGATCGGCTGTGCTTGACCTGCTCCTGGCAGCGGCAGAGCTCCACGCTCGTGCACATGGTCAGCGAGCTCGACTTGGGCGTCGACGTCGTCGAGCTCGACACGCTCGTGCTTTTCCCCGAGACGTACGCGACTCGCGACCGGCTCGTGGAGCAGTACGACCTGCAGCTGAAGTCGTTCCGGCCGATCGATCCACCCGACCGGTTGTGGGAGACCGACCCCGACCGCTGCTGCGGCATCCGCAAGGTCGAGCCGCTCGAGCGCGCGCTCGCCGGGTACGACGCGTGGATCACAGGGATCCGCCGCGAGCAGTCCCCGACGCGCGCCGACGCGCAGAAGGTCGAGTGGTCCGAGCGGTACGGCGTCTGGAAGATCCAGCCGATCGTCGACTGGGACTCGAAGCGCGTCGACGCCTACATCGCCGTGAACGAGATTCCGTACAACCCGCTGCACGACCGGGGCTATCCCTCGATCGGCTGCATCCACTGCACGCGGCCCGTCACGGCGGGCGAGGACGAGCGTGCGGGGCGCTGGGCCGGGTCGAGCAAGCTCGAGTGCGGCATCCACGTGAACGCGCCATTACTCAAGGAGAGCAATGACTGAGCACATCTACGCCCACGAGCACCCGGAGACCGACAGCCGCCGCGACGGCGGCTTCACACTCTGGTTCACCGGGCTCTCGGGGGCGGGCAAGTCGACGATCGCGCACCTCGTCGGTCCCGAGCTCGAGCGGCGCGGACACGTCGTCGAGTACCTCGACGGCGACACCGTTCGCACGCACCTGTCGAAGGGCCTCGGATTCTCGAAGGAGGATCGCGACACGAACATCGAGCGCATCGGCTGGGTCGCGTCGCGTCTCACGCGGCAGGGCGGGGCCGTGATCGCCGCGGCGATCTCCCCGTACGAGGAGACGCGCCAGAAGGCGCGCGCGATGGTCGAGGAGTGGGGAACGTTCGTCGAGGTGCACATCGACGCATCGGTGGACGAATGCGCGAAGCGCGACGTCAAGGGTCTCTACGAGAAGGCGTTCAAGGGTGAGATCACCGGCTTCACGGGAGTCGACGATCCCTATGAGGAGCCGACGAACCCCGAGCTCGTCGTCAACACGGAGGAGCACGAGCCGGAGGACTCTGCGCGGCTGATCGTCGACAAGCTCGAAGAGCTCGGTCTCGTCGAGCCGGGAGTCCGGGCGTGACGGCGGTCGCGACCGATCGCCTGATCAGCCCGCACGGCGGCGAGCTCGTCGACCGGACCGGGGAGCGGCCCGACGATCTGGACACGCTGGAGGTGGTGACATTGGCGTCGCGGGAACTGTCGGACCTGGGCATGATCGCGTCCGGCGCGCTCTCGCCGCTCGAGGGCTTCATGGACAAGGCCGACTACGAGTCCGTCCTCGAGGACATGCGGCTCGCGAACGGGCTTCCGTGGGCGATCCCGGTCTGTCTGGCCGTGGACGCGGCGCCCAAGGGCGACCGCGTAGCCCTGGCCACCGAAGACGGACGAACGGTCGCGGTGCTCGCGGTGGGCCATGTGTATCCCTGTGCCACTGGAACGGAAGCGCAACAAGTCTTCCGCACGACCGACAAAGCCCATCCCGGCGTGGCACGTCTCTACGGCCAGAAGCCGAACTACCTGTCCGGCCGAGTCACTGTCTTCGATCGGCCCGATCCGCAGTTCCCCGAGCTGGCGCTCGACCCGCGCGACACGCGAGCGGCGTTCGCCGAGCGCGGCTGGAGGCGGGTCGTGGGCTTCCAGACGCGGAACCCGATCCACCGCGCGCACGAGTACCTGACGAAGGTCGCGCTCGAGACGGTCGACGGCCTGCTCGTCCACCCGCTCGTCGGCGACACGAAGGGCGACGATGTCCCCGCGGACGTACGCGTCGACTGCTATCGCACGCTGCTCGCGGACTATTACCCCGAGGACAGGGTGCTGCTCTCGGCCTTCCCGGCCGCGATGCGGTATGCCGGTCCGCGCGAGGCGATCTGGCACGCGATCTGCCGCAAAAACTACGGCTGCTCGCATTTCATCGTCGGACGCGATCACGCCGGCGTCGGCGACTACTACGGCACGTATGACGCGCAGCTGATCTTCGACGAGTTCGAGCCCCACGAGCTCGACATCGAGCCGATGTTCTTCGAGCACTCGTTCTGGTGCCGCGCGTGCGGTTCGATGGCGAGTGCGAAGACGTGTCCGCACGACAAGGAGCAGCACGTCTTCCTCTCGGGCACCAAGGTACGTGAGCTGCTCGGGAACGGCGACGTGCCGCCGACGGAGTTCACGCGGCCCGAAGTGGCCGCGGTGCTGATCGAGGCGTATCGGTCGTGACGGCAATGGGCGCAGCCGCCCATCCGTATCGCGACACCGAGGTGATCGACTCGCGGGCGCCTCGTTTCAACCAGGCGACGATCGGCGTTCTGTCGGTCGTCGCCGTCGCGACCGGCTGGTGGTGGTTGCTCGGTCTCCTCGCACTGCAGCTCGCCGTCGGCCTGACCTTCGGACGGCGGTTCTGCCTGCCGTGCGTCGCGTACTTCGAGTTCGTTCAACCGCTCGTCGGAGAGGGCCCGCTGGAGGATGCGCGGCCGCCGAGGGTCGCGAACATGGTCGGGCTCGCGGTGCTCGGCGCGGCGACGCTCGCCTACGCGGGCGGCTGGCCGATCGTCGGCGCGGCGCTCGGCGGGCTCGTCGCCGGGCTCGCGCTCATCGCCGCGCTCACGGGCTTCTGCACGGGTTGTGAGGCCTACAAGCTCGCCTGCCGGCTGACCGGCCGGCCGTTCGTCTCCTGCCCGCTGCCGCCGCAGCCGGCCCGTTGACCTGGCAGCTCTCGCTCGCCGGTCTCCTGATCGGCCTGCTCGTCGGCATGACCGGGATGGGCGGCGGCTCGCTGATGACGCCGCTCCTCGTGCTCGTCTTCGGCTTCAAGCCGACGGTCGCGATCGGCACAGACATCCTCCACGGCGCGATCTTCAAGTCGTTCGGCTCGTGGCGTCACCGCAAACTCGGGACCGTGCACGCCCACCTGACGCTGTGGATGCTGCTCGGCAGCGCGCCCGCGTCGATCGCAGGCGTCGCGCTCGCGACGTCGCTCGAGCACCGCTACGGCGACGGCTTCGAGGACACCGCCGCGCACATCCTCGGCGCGGCACTCATTGTCGGCGGGCTCGGGTTCTTGCTGAAGACCTTCGTGACCGGCCGTGCCAAGAGCGACGCGCCGTTTCTCCTCGCGCGTCGCGACAAGGCGATCGCGTTCGCGCTCGGGCTTGCCGGTGGGTTCGTCGTCGGCCTGACGTCGGTCGGGAGCGGCACGTTCTTCGGGCTCGTGATGCTGCTCGTCTTCCCGCTCACGGCGGTGAAGGTCGTCGGCACGGACATCTTCCACGCGGCGGCGCTCCTCTGGGTCGCCGGTGCCAGCCACCTCGTCGCCGGCAACGTCGACCTCGGCGCAATGGGCTGGCTCCTGCTCGGTTCGATCCCCGGCGTGCTCGTCGGGAGCCAGGTGACCGTGAAGCTGCCGGACCGGATCCTCCGGGTGGGGCTTGCGACGGTGCTCACGCTGAGCGGCGTCAAGCTGCTGGGGGCGCCCGCGATCCTCCTCCCGCTCGTGCTCGCGGGCGGCGTGGCGCTCATCGCGTTCGTCGCGCGACGCCCACAGCTCGCACCCGACCCGGCCTCTTAGGCTCGCTTTAGCGCCGCACAGGACCCCTCGTTGGGCGCGGAGCGCACCGTCGGGGCATGGACCAGCGCACCGCTCGACAGCTCGCGTTCACCGCAGTCGCTCTCTTCCTGCTCGCGCTCCTGCTCGCTCCGGGCGGACGCGCCTCGGATCGGTCGGACCGGCTCGCCGACGCGACGGCGTTCTTCTCGCACCGCCGACCGACGATCCTCTGCCCGACCGAGCTGGCGTGGACGGAGGATCCACTCGTCTCGAGTCAGGCGGCTCCCGAGCGTGTCCTCGGGTACACGCGCATGTTCACGGACGAGATCGTGCTCGCGCCCGACGTCTGCGAAGGCTCGCGCGGCATCGCGGACCCGCGGCTCCGTCCGGATCAGCGCGCGCTCGGCGCCCTCGTCCTCGTGCACGAGGCGCTCCACGTCAGGCGGTGGCCGAACCGCTGGATCGAGGCGAAGGTCGAGTGCCTGGCGATCCGGCGCTTCACGCTCGGGGCGGTGCTGCTCGGTGCCTCGCCCGAGCTCGCGGCCGAGCTCCTGCCCTACGCCGTCGCTGCCCACAAGCGGATGGGCGAGCTCTCCCCGCAGTACGCGGATCCCGGCTGCCGCACGCCGTAGCCCCGTTTGGTTCCGGTTTGACTGGGCACGGAGCCTCAGATAGATATCCCTAATACGCGCTATTAGTTCCGCCTATCTGGAGGTCTCCGTGCCCAGACGCATTCTCGCACTGCCCGTGCTCGTGTCGATCGCGCTCGCGGTTGTCGCCGGCGCCTCGGCTCGAACGAACAGCGGGTCGATCGCGCTCGTCGCCTACTCGACGCCTCGCGCCGCGTACGC
>DASTHC010000038.1:0-14924 GCA_035718485.1 Gaiellaceae bacterium | reverse complement strand
CACCTCGGGCGCGGGCGCAACGGCCGGTGAGGGCGCGGCCGGCACCTGCGGCGTGGCGACGGGCGGCGGCTCGACGACCGGGGCCGGAGGAGGCGGCGCGACTGCCCGGGCGGGCTCCGCGGCAGGCGCCTGCTCGGAGGCTCGGGGCGGGGCTGCGGGCGCCGGCGCAGGCGAGGGCGGCGCCGCCGGAGCGGGCGGCGCGGCGACAGGCGGCCGTTCGCGCGCAGGGAGGAAGCGCAGCGGGTCGAGGTACCCGTCCTCGTCGTCGGTCCTTCGGACGCCGAGGTGGACGTGCGAGGCGTGCGTCACGGCATCGGCGCTCTCGCCGACGGTGCCGACGGGCACACCTTCCGCGACCGCGTCGCCGCGAGACACGGCGAGGTCGGCGAGCTGGAGCAGCGTGACCGAGTAGCCGTCGCCGGTCCGAATCGTCAGCGCGCGGCCGCCGTTCGGGACCGACCCGGCGAACGAGATCGCGCCGCCGACCGGCGCTCGTACCGTCTCTCCGACCGACGCGTCCACGTCGATCCCGCGGTGCTGTCCACCGGCGTACGGATCCGAGCCGAACACGAACGGCCGCAGAACCGGACCGTCGACGGGCCACGACCACGCCGACGCTCCTCCCGGCCAGGCAAGCGCAGCGAGCGCGACGAGCACCAGCACCCTGCGGATCCGCGACATCGGTTCGACCTCCTCCGTTGTCCGTTTTGCGAACGACGTGATCGAACGTAGCAGCGGTGTCGTCCGTTGTCAGCGCAGGCGACGCCTGTGTGGAGAGGTTGTCACGCTTTCGTTACAGCGAGCGGTCGTAAAGAGCGTTTCGGGACACGCCCGTCAGCCGAGAGACGAGCTCGGCGGCGCGCCGGCGCGGGATCCCCTCGGCGACGAGCTCCGCGACAGCCTCGGCCGCACCCGCCTCGTCCGAACCGGCCTCCGCCGCCGTCTCCCCCGGGCCGAGCACGAGCACGACCTCGCCCTTCGGCGGCTCCTCGAAGCGCCCCGCTACCTCCTCGGCCGTCCCGCGTACGACCTCCTCGTAGAATTTCGTCAACTCGCGCGCGACGGCGACCCGCCGGTCCGGCATCGCCGAGGCGAGCGACCGAAGCGTCCGCGGAAGCCGCTGCGGCGACTCGAACGCGACGACCGCGTGGGGCCAACGCGCGAGCTCGTCCCAGAGCTCCCGCAGCGCGCGCTCCCCGCGCGGCAGGAACCCGACGAACTGGAACCGCTCGGCGCCGAGCCCCGACGCGACGAGCGCCGTGTCGACCGAGGACGGCCCCGGCAGCACCGTCACGGGCACCGAAGCGTCGAGCGCGGCCGCGATCAGCCGCGCGCCGGGATCGCTCACGCCCGGCAGCCCCGCATCCGTGACGAGCGCCATCCGCTCACCTGCCTCGAGCCTCGGCAGGAGCTCGGCAGTCCGCTTCGCCTCGTTGTGCTCGTGGTAGCTCAGCAGCCGCGCCCGGATCCCGTGCCGCTCGAGGAGGCCGCGCGTCACGCGCGTGTCCTCGCACAGGACGACGTCCGCCTCGCGCAGCTCGTCGAGCACGCGCAGCGTGATGTCCTCGAGGTTCCCGATCGGCGTCGCGCAGACCGCGAGCGGCACGGCGCTACGTCACCAGGGCTCGTCGGCGTCGAGCGCCTCGAACGCGACGAAGCCCGCGCCGACGAGCCCCGCATCCGGGCCGAGCTCGGCCGGAATGACTCGAACGAGCTCGCGCCCGGGCGAGAGCGCCTCGCGCTTCATCACCTCGCGCGCCGGCTCGAGCAGGTAGTCGTCGGCCGCCTCTCCCCACCCACCGCCGATCACGATCGCCTCGGGGTTGAAGATGTTCACGAGCGACCCGAGCAGTGCGCCGAGCCGCCGGCCGATCTCGCGCAGAATCTCGAGCGCGCGCTCGTCGCCGGCGACGGCACGCTCGATCAAGTCGCGCGCGTCCGAGCCGGCGCCGAACGCCGCTGCCGCGTCGGCGCCCGCGGCGACGCCGGTCGCGTACGCCTCGATGTGCCCGCGGCCGGTACACGTCCCCTGGCACGGGCGGCCGTCGTACTCGATCACGATGTGCCCGAGCTCCGCCGCCGCGCCGACGGCGCCCCGATACGGCCGGCCGTCGAGGATGAGCCCGCCGCCGACGCCGGTGCCGAGCGTGAGCATGATCATGTGGCGGGTCCCGCGGCCCGCGCCGACCTGCCACTCCGCGATCGCCGCGGCGTTCCCGTCGTTGTCGATCCCGCAGGGCAGGCCGAACCGGCTCGACATGATGTCGCGGAGCGGCTCGTCCTGGAGCGGAATGTTCACCGAGGACACGGCGCGGCCGGTCTTCTGGTCGACGGTCGAGGGCACCCCGAGCCCAATCGCGCTTACGTCCTGGTCGACGAGCGAGCCGACAGCCTCCTCGATCGCCGCGACGAGCGCGCGCTCGGAGTCGGTCGGGGTCGAGAGCTCGCGGCGGGTGACGATCGCGCCGCTCCGGTCGATCACCCCGGCCGCGATCTTCGTCCCGCCGAGGTCGACGCCGATGACGCGGTCCGCGGACATGGGGCGCGGCTACGATAACCGCCCCGATGGCCCGCGGAGACAAGCCGTATCGCGTCTATCGCGGCGGCCGCGTCAAGGGCAGGGTTCCGCTCCAGCGCCGCGTCGAGCCGACGCCCCGGCGGGACGGACGCCGCCGCCACGACCGGCCCGCCGCACCGGCGCCCGTCACGACGCCGAAGCAGCGTCGCGGTTGGGGACGCCCGATCGGGATCGGGCTCCTCGTCCTGCTGCTGCTCGTGGTCGCGTGGGCGGTCGCGAGCTACCTGATGCTCGGGCGGGCCGTCGACGGCGCGAACCAGCGGCTCGGCCCGGTCGCCCTCGACGATCAGAGCGGCCTGTTGCTCTCGAATCCGTCGACGACGCTCCTCCTCGGCACCGACCACGGCCCGGGCCGGGGACGCGAGGGCGCACGCCGCTCGGACTCGATCATGCTCGTCCGCACCGACCCGGACCGCGGACGCACGTCGTACCTCTCGATCCCGCGCGACCTGCGCGTCGACGTGCCGGGTCACGGCTTCGCGAAGATCAACGCCGCGTATCAGTTCGGCGGCCCCGACCTCGCGGTGCGCGCGATCCGTGACTTCACCGGACTCCGCATCAACCACGTGGTCGTCGTCGACTTCCAGAACTTCGAGCGCCTGATCGACGCGCTCGGCGGCGTGAAGGTCAAGGTGCCCGAGCCGATCGTCTCGAACCGCTTCGACTGTCCGTTCTCGACGCGCGAACGCTGTCAGCGCTGGAGCGGGTGGAAGTTCGCCGCGGGCGAGCAGACGATGGGCGGCCGCCGCGCGCTCGTCTACTCGCGCATCCGCGAGAACCGGCTCAACCCGGCTGAGAACGACCTCACGCGCGGCGAGCGCCAGCAGCAGGTCGTCCGCGCGATCGGCGACGAGCTGACGAGCTTCTCGACGCTCGTCCGCATGCCGTTCCTCGCCGACGACATCGTCGCGCCGCTCGCGACGGACCTGTCAGCCGGGCAGATCGGACAGCTCGGCTGGGTGGGCAAGCGCGCCGGCTCGAGCCTGCGCTGCCGCCTCGGCGGCACGCCCACGTCGATCGGCGGCGAGTCGTTCCTGATCGGGAGCGAGGAGAACCGGAACGTGATCTTGATGTTCCTCGGAACCTCGGCGCCGCAGCCGCCGCCGCCCGGCTCGGGGCTCTTCGGCCCCGGCTGCATCAGTCGCTAGAGGCGGCCTTCTCAGGCTTCGACTCGGACGGCTTCTCCGAGCCGGAGTCGCCGTCCGACGACTCCTTCGAGCCGCCGCGCTTCCGCGAGCGGCCATAGTCGGTCGAGTAGAAGCCCGAGCCCTTGAAGTGCACCGCGACGGGAAGCATGACGCGCTGCACCGGGCTCGCGCCGCACACCTCGCACTGCTCCGGCGGCGGATCGTCCATCCGCTGGAAGACCTCGAACACGTGCCCGTTGGGGCAACGGTACTCGTAGATCGGCACCGAGCGACATTAGCAGCGGTCTTCCCGGGTACCGTCTCGTCGTGACGCAGGTCGCGACGACGTCCGAGACTGCAGCGCCGGCCCGCGTCGGGGTCGCGGACGCGTGGTTCGGGTGGGGCGTCGCCGCATGCGTCGTCGCGGTCGGCACCTTTCTCTTCTCGCGGCTCACTGCGTGGCCGCCGCACGAGGACGAGACGCTGGCGCTCTTCGTCGGTCGGCAATCCCTCGGACGGCTCCTCGACATCGTCCTCGAGGAGCGCGGCGGGGCGCCGCTCCACTACCTGATCGCCGCGGTAGCAGCGCACTCCGGCGGCGGGCTCACGGCGCTCCGGCTCGCATCCGCGCTCTTCGCGCTCGCGAGCATCCCGGCGATCGCGTTCCTGCTCGCGCGCCTGGCCGGCCGCGGCCCTGCGCTCGTCGCGACCGTGCTCCTCTCTGCGAGCTGGGTCCTCCTCTTCCACGGCGTCTACGGACGCATGTACAGCCTCTTCCTGTTCACGAGTGCGCTCTCGTACCTCGCCCTGCTCTGGGCGCTCGACCACGGTCGCGCCTGGCGCTTCGCCCTCTGGGGGCTCGTCGCGATCGCGTGCGTCGCGAGCCATCCGTACGGCGCGCTCGTCGTTGCCTCGCAGGGCGTCTTCGTCCTGCTCGTGAGGCGGCGGCTCGGTCCGGCCCTCGTCGCGCTGACGGCGGTCGGCTTGGTGGGCATCCCGTTCTGGCTCGCCGACCTCAGGCTCGCGAACCGCTTCGACGTCGGCGTCGCCGGCGCGGACAGCGGGAAGCTCGGCGCGCCGCTGCCGGTGCTCCGCTACCTGAAAGCCGTCGCGGGCGACTTCACGGCGGGCTGGACGATCCTGCTCGTTCCGATCCTCCTGCTCGCCGCGTACGGCGGCTGGCAGCTCTGGCTGCGCAACCGCGAGGCGGCGACGCTCGCCGCCTGCGCGATCGGGACGCCCACCGTGGCGATGCTCGTCGCACGACTCGGCAGCGGCGCGTCGCCCGAGACGCGACACCTCATCTTCGTGCTGCCGTTCTTCATGCTCCTGCTCGCGACGGCGATCTTCTCGCTCGCGCGGCGACGCGGCCGCTGGGTCGCAGCGGTCGTCCTCGCGTCACTCGTCGTCGCCGAGGTCGGCTGGGCGTACGAGAAGACGCCGCAGCTCTTCACGGGCGACCCGTCGTCACGCGTCGCAGGGCGGCAGGCAGCCGCGCGCTGGCTCGCGGCGACCGCGAAGCCGAACGACATCTACTTCGGCTACGAGCCCGTGTACCTCGAAGCGTGGGAGCACGATCCGAAGGTGGCGCGCATCGTCGTCCCACGGGCCGACGCGAAGCTCGCGGCCGCCCGGCTCGACGCGCTGCCGCGCCCGCTCGGGCGCGGGGTCTGGGTTTTCGACGGCTACGACACGAACAACTGCCCCTGTGCGCGCACGCTCCAGATCCAGGAGCGCCTGCCTCACCCGCCGCGCGACTACGAGGTGCGCGTGTTCGGCCCGTACCTCGTCGTCCGCACGAAGGAGCCCACGCGGACGCCGGCCCGGTACCTCGACGAGGCTGCGCAGGTGATGGTCGTCGGGAAGTCGCTCTTCATCGGCGACGCGGACATCAACTTCGTCACGGTCCGGCGCGCCGCGGACCGCCTCCGCCTGCTCGACTACTGACCGCGCTTCTCGTGCTCGACGAGCTCGCGGAAGCAGGGAGCGTCCTCGAACGCGGCGAGCCCTGCGGGCGTGACGCGCCGGCGCTGCTTCGGCCTGACGCGGCGCGCGGTCGCGATGGCGGCGGACGCTCCCACCACACTCCCGATCAGGAACGAGCGCATCCGGCCGCGTCGCCCTTCGTCGTCCATGCTGCGATTGTACGGCGATGGTGATCGCAGCTCTCGGAGATCTCCTGCTCGACGTCGTCGTCCGGCTCGACACCGACCTGAACTTCGGCGCCGACGCGACCGCGCGGACCCGCACGGGCGCCGGCGGGCAGGCCGCGAACGTCGCCGCCTGGGCGACGGAGCTCGGCGCGCAGGGACGGCTGATCGCGAAGCGCTCAGGGGACGCCGCGGGCGAGCTCGTCGCGCAGGAGCTCCGCGACCACGGTGTCGACGTCGCAGGGCCGGTGGTCGACGGCCACAACGGCGTCGTCGTCTCGCTCGTCGCGCCGAGCGGCGACCGGACGATGGCCTCCGACCGCGGCGTCGCGCCCCAGCTTCGCTCCGACGAGCTCGAGATGCGCTGGTTCGGCGGTGTGTCGTGTCTGCACGTCACCGGCTATGCGCTCTTCCGCTCGCCGATCGACGAAGCCGCCGCGAAGGCGGCGGGCGCCGTGCGTGCGCAGGGCGGCCGGATCAGCGTCGACCTCTCGTCGTGGAGCATGATCCGCGACTTCGGGCCCGAGCGGCTCGTGGACAGGCTCGCGCTGCTCGAGCCCGACGTCGTCTTCGGGAACGTCGAGGAGCTTGACGCGATCGGCGGCGCGTTCCCCGCGAAGGAGTGGGTGCTGAAGCGCGGGCCGGACGGGATCGAGCTCTCCGACGGCCGCAGGCTCCTCGCGCCCGACGCAGACGTGCTCGATACGACGGGCGCGGGAGACGCGCTCGCGGCGGGCTATCTCGTCGGCGGCGCCGAGCTCGGCCTCGAGGCCGCCGCGCGCTGCGTCGCGAAGCTCGGGACGATGCCGTGGTGAAGGTCACGCCGCTCCAGGCAGATGACGCGGCGGTGCTCGACGCGTGGCGCTACGAGCCGCCCTACGACTTCTACAACGGCGAAGACGAGCCGGTGAAGAACCCGGAGCGGTTCTTTCTCGCGCGCGACGACGCGGGCGACGTGCTCGGCTTCTACTACTTCGAGGAGCGGCCGGATGCCGTCGAGATCGGCCTCGGACTTCGACCCGACCTGACGGGCCGCGGGCTCGGTCTGCAGTTCTTCCTCGACGGGGTCTCGTTCGCGAAGCACACGTTCGGCGAAAAGCGCGTCGTCCTGAACGTGGCCGCCTTCAACGACCGCGCGATCACGGTGTACCGGCGCGCAGGCTTCCGTGAGACGGGACGTCACATGCGCCGGTTCGACCGGTGGGGGGAGGTCGAGTTCGTCGAGATGGAGGAGGAACGGTGATCGTCGTCGCAGACGAAGTGCGCGAGGCGCTGCGCGAAGGACGCGCGGTCGTCGCGCTCGAGACGACCCTGATCGCTCATGGCTTCCCGCCGGGCGAGGGCGTCGCGGTCGGGCTCGAGAGCGAGCGCCGCGTGCGCGCCGCGGGAGCGGTGCCGGCGACGATCGGCGTGCTCGACGGAGAGGTGCGCGTCGGGCTCGGCGCGGACGAGCTCGGGCAGTTCGGTGTCGACGCTCGGAAGCTCGGCGCCCGCGATCTCGCAGCGGCCGTCGTCCAGGGCGTCGTCGGCGCGACGACGGTCGGCGGGACGCTGGCCGTCGCGCGGAACGTCGGCATCCGCTTCATGGGCACCGGCGGCATCGGCGGCGTGCACCGAGGCTGGAGCGTGCACCTCGACGTCTCCGCTGACCTCGCCGAGCTCGCCCGGACGCAGGTCGTCGTCGTCTCGTCGGGCGCCAAGTCGATCCTGGACGTCGACGCGACCGCCGAGGCGCTCGAGACCCTCGGCGTCCCGACGCTCGGCTACCGCACCGACTCGCTCCCGCGCTTCTACGACGCGCGCGGCGGGCCGCCCGTCTCCGCACGCGTCGACTCGCCGGCGGGTGCGGCGGACGTCGCGCGCGCTCACTGGGAGCTCGGCGGCGCCGGCGTCATCGTCGGGAACCCGCCCGCGGAGAGCCTCGACGACGTCGACGACCTGATCGCCGCGGCACTCGACGCGGCCGCGCGCGAGGGGGTGCACGGGCAGCGCGTGACGCCGTTCGTCCTCGCGTACCTCCACCGCGAGAGCGGCGGCCGGACGCTCGAGGCGAACCGCTGGCTGGTCGCCGACAACGCCGCGCTCGCCGCGGAGATCGCAGGTGCGCGATGACCAAGGGCCCCGCGTACCGGATCGTCACCGAGCGGCTCGTCGTCCGGTGCTGGGAGCCCTCCGATGCGCCGGCGCTCAAGGAGGCGCTCGACTCGAGCCTCGAGCACCTGCGCAGGTGGATGCCGTGGGCGGCCAACGAGCCGCAGCCCCTCGAGCAGAAGGTCGCGCTGCTGCGGACCTTCCGCGGGAACTTCGACGCCGACGAGGACTTCGTCTACGGCATCTTCGACCGCGAGGAGACGCGCGTGCTCGGCGGCACCGGCCTGCATACGCGCATCGGCCCCCATGCGCGCGAGATCGGCTACTGGATCCGCGAGGACGCCGAGGGCAACGGGTACGTCACGGAGGCGGTCGCTGCCCTGACGCGGGTCGGGTTCGAGCTGGAGGGGCTCGAGCGGATCGAGATCCGCGTCGAGCCCGACAACGCGCGCAGCCGGAGGATCCCGGAGCGCCTGGGGTACGCGGAGGAGGCCGCACTGCGCGGCCGCGTCCGCAACGCGAAGGACGAGCCGCGCGACGTGATTGTGTACTCGCTCTTCGACGACACCTATCGGTCCTCGCCTTCGGCAGGCGCGACGCTCGAAGCCTTCGACGCCGCCGGCAACCGCGTGCTCTGACCGGAGGGGCGGGCGGCGGACCGCCCGCCCCCTGCTGCGCTACCGCAGCACCCTCGGCTCGTAGAAGACGCCGTGCGGCCAGGGACCGCGCGGATACGTCCACGTCTCGACGACCTGTGCCGTGTCGTTGTCGACCACGCCGATCGCACCCGGCCGATCCGTCGTCAGCGATTCGAGCGCGATGAACGTGTACTTGCCGTTTTCCGAGAGCCACTGGTGGCCGCTGATCCCGTAGCCCTGGAACGTGACCGGACGGACCGCGCGAGTGTCGGTGTTCAGCAACGCCAGCTGCGGCGTCCCCCTGAGCCCGACCACGAGCGTCTTCCCGTCGGGCGTGAGCCGCATCGTGTCCGGCTGCGTGCCGATCGCGACCTCGGCGATCCGCGACGGACGCTCCCCCGAGACGTCGAGCACGCGCACGCTGTTCTCGTTGCGGATCGTCACGTACGCGGTCTTCCCGTCGTTCGTCACGAGCACCTCGCTCGGCCGCAGGCCGACCGGGATCTCCCAGAGTCGGCGGCCGGTGGACGCGTCGAGCTTCGAGAGCGTCCCGAAGGACGACGTCGTCGCTCCCTCGTTCGTCGCGTAGAGGTCCTTGCCGTCGTTCGTGATCCAGACGGCGTGCGTGCGGGCGGCCGGGTTGCCGCTCGCGTAGAAGCCGTCGACGCGCAGGTCGAGCCGCGTGTCGACGACGCCGATCTTGTGCGAGCCGTACTCGGCGACGTAGAGCCAGCGCCCGTTCGGGCTCACCGTCATGTGGTGCGGGAACGTCCCCATCGGGATCCGTTTCGCCGTCGCGGTCCCGTCGTCGGCGAGGTCTGCCTTCGAGACGACGCTCAGCTGGTTGCTCCGCTCGTCGGCGGAGTAGACCTTGTCGCTCCCGTTCGGCGAGAGCACACCGATCGGCCGGCTGCCGACGACGGCAACGCCGAGCACGCTCCCCGTCGTGGCGTCGAAGGCCGCGAGCGTGTTCGTCGAGTTGTCGAGCCGCTCGACGGCGTAGACCGTGCCGCTCACTCCCGTGAGCCGCCGCGGCTCCGCCGACAGCGCGACCGACGCAACAATCGCGGGCAGCCCGAGGGCGAGCATCGAGAACAGCGCGAGCTTGCGCATGTCCGTACCTCCTGTGCGGTAGCGCCCCGGCGGCGTCCTGCGATCGGTGCCGGCCGGGATTGGTCTCGACGATAGGCCGCTATTGTCCGGGAAGCAAAGACATATTCGGAACAGGAGCGATAACCTCAGCTCATGGATCTCGAGGCTCGGCTCCGGGCGTTCGCCGCCGTCGCACGGGAGGGCTCGTTCTCCCGCGCCGCCGAGAGCCTCTACGTCAGCCAGCCCGCGGTCTCGAAGCACGTCGCGGCGCTCGAGGCCGAGGTGGGTGAGCAGCTGATCGTGCGCGCGCGCGGCGGGGTCGCGCTCACGCCGGCGGGGCAGGTGCTCGCCGACTACGTCCTCAGAGCGCAGGCACTCCTCGCGAACGCGCGGCGGGCGCTCGGTGCCGGCGAGCATGCCCAGATCGGGACGCTCGCGCTGGCCGCGTCCGGCGTCCCCGGCACGTACCTCCTTCCCGCCACGCTGACGCGTTTCCGCGAGCTCCATCCCGCGGTCGAGATCGAGTTCCGGACGACGACGTCGGCCGGCGCGCTCGAGCTCGTTCGCGCGCACGAGGCGGAGCTCTGCGTCGTGGGCGGCTTCACGACCCCGCCCGAGCTCGAGGCCGAGCCGCTCGCCGAGGACGAGATCGTGCTCGTCGGCCCGCCGTCGCTCGGCACCCGGCGACTTCGCCCGAAGGATCTCGAGCAGCTGACCTGGGTGACGCGCGAGGAAGGCTCGGCGACGCGTGCCGCGGTCGAAGCTGCCCGCTGGGAGCTCGGGCTCGGCTCCGTGCGGACGCTCGAGCTACCGTCGTGGGAGGCCGTCAAGCTCGCGGTCGCAGCGGGCGCCGGGATCGCGCCGATCAGCCGCTTCGCGCTCGACCTCGAGCTCTCGGCGGGGGCGCTCGTCGTGCTCGACGTATCGCGCTGGCGGCTCCGGCGGACGATCTCCGTCGTCCGGGCGCGCGACGTCCCGCTCACGCCCCCGGCCGAGCGCTTCCTGGCGCTCCTGGGCGAGGCGTTCGCGCCGGAGGAGAAGCAACTGCCGCCGAACTCCAACCTGCCCGCCGAGCCGACGCCGCTCGTCGGACGCGAGCGGGAGCTGGTGGAGATCGCAGCGCTGCTCCGCACGTCGCGCGTGGTCACGCTCACGGGTCCGGGCGGCAGCGGGAAGACGCGCCTCGCGCTCGCGGCGGCGGCGCGCCTCGTCGACGCGTTCGCCGACGGCGTCCTCCTCGTCGAGCTCGCGCCGCTCCGCGACCCGGAGCTCGTCGAGCGCGCGATCGCCGACGTGGTCGGCGCCGGCGACGAGTCGATCGAGGACGCACTGGCCGGTCGCCGGACCCTGGTCGTGCTCGACAACGTCGAGCATCTGGCCGGAGCCGCGCGCGTCGCTTCGCGGCTGGTCGCACGCACGGAGCACGTGCGCGTCCTCGCCACGAGCCGAACTCCGCTCCGGATCCGTGCGGAGGCGCGGTACCCCGTCGAGCCGCTGCCGGAGGCCGACGCCGTGCAGCTCTTCGTCGAGCGCGCGCTCGCCGCCGATCCCCGGTTCGAGGCGGACGCCGCGGTTCCGGCGATCTGCGACCGACTGGACCGGCTCCCGCTCGCGATCGAGCTCGCGGCCGCGCGCGTGGCCGCCTTCGCTCCGGCGGAGCTGCTCGAGCGGCTCGAGCGCCCGCTCCCGGTGCTCGTCGGCGGCGCGCGGGACCTTCCCGAACGCCAGCGGACGCTTCGGCGCGCGGTCGAGTGGAGCCGCGAGCTGCTCGCGGCGCGCGACGCGGACGGCTTCGAGCGCCTCGCGGTCTTCCGCGGCGGCTGGACCGCGGAGGCCGCGCGCGCGGTCGGGGTCGACGAGCGCTCGCTTGCCGAGCTCGTCGAGTCGAGCCTCGCCCAGCGGATCGACGAGCGGTACGCGATGCTCGAGACGATCCGCGAGCTCGCGCACGAACGGTTCGAGGCCCGCGCCGACGCCGAGCGCCTGCGCAGCCGTCACGCCCGGCATGTGGGCGCCTTCGCGGAGGAAGCGCGGAGCCATGCGCGCGGCCCCGACGAGCCGGCCTGGCTCGCCCGGACGGCGGAGGAGCTCGACAACATCCGAGCAGCGCTCGACTGGTGCCTCGAGCGCGGCGAGGCGGCGCTCGGCCTCGCGATCGCCGGCGCGCTCGAAGCGTTCTGGTACCGAAGCGCGCGCTACCGCGAGGGTCTCGGCCGCCTCGAGCCGCTGCTGGAGCTCGACGGGAAGACGCCGGCCGGCGTCCGGGCGCGTGCGCTCGCGACCGCGGGCCGCCTTGCCTCGGAGCTCGGGGACGCACCTCGCGCACGGAGGTGGTTCGACGAGGCGCTGCCGCTCGCACGCCGGGCGCGCGACCGTGAGAGCGAGGCCTGGGTGCTCCACGGGCTCGGCTCCGTGGCCGCGCTCGAGGGAGACCGCGCGCTCGCGAAGGAACTCCTCGAAGCGAGCCTTGCGCGCTTCCTCGAGCTCGGCCGGCACGCTCAGGCCGGCGGGCGGCTCAGCTACCTCGGCGAGCTCGCGTACGCGGACGGCGACCTGGAGGCGACGCGGAGCTACTACGAGCGGTCAGTGGAGGAGTTCGCGAAAGCCGGCGACGAGGACGGCGTGCTCGGCTCGATCGAGGGCCTGGCGCTCGTCGCGTTCGAGCAGGAAGACCTTGCGCGGGCAGCCGAGCTGTTCGAGCGGGGACTGGCCGACACGAGTCCCGCCTCGCGCGTCTACTTCCTCGCCGGCATCGCGGCCGTCGCGGCTCGTCGTGGCGACCGTGCCGACGCCGCCAAGCTCCTGGGGGCGGTCGAAGCGCTCGAGTCCGAGCTCGACACGACGCCGGTCACGACGATGCGCCCGGGCTACGCCGAGGCAGTCGGCGAGCCGGACTCTGCTGGGCGCGACCTGAGGGCCGACGAGGCGGTCGCGCTCGCGCGGGAGCTACTCGAGCGCGGCGAGTAGCTCGTCGATCGACAACGCAGGAAGCGTCTCGATCTTCGTCGAGCCCCGAGCACCGAGCGCGACGCTGACACGCGCAATCGTCTGGATGTCGGGCGCTTCGACGACGTTCACGAAGTCCCATTCGCCGAGCGTCGCCCACTGGTGCAGAACCTTCGCGCCGAGCTCCTCGACGTCCTTGTTCACCTCGCGCAGCCGGTCCGGATTCGACTTGAGCGTCTGAACGCCCTGCGTGCTCAATCTGGAGAGAAGGATGTAGGTCGCCATGGCCGGACCCTAACGCGGGATCACCTCACGTGACGGATCGCGGGCGGGATCCTGCTCGGGCAGGACCTCCTTCGCCCACTCGTTCTGCTTCCACGCGGGCACCGGTGTCTCGGTCTCGGCTTTCGGGACGAAGCGCGACCGCTGCACGAGGCCGTACTCGTGGATGTAGCGCGGGCAGTTCGGGAAGACCTCGGTCGCGTGGACGCGGACGACGAACTGCGCCTCGGGCCATTCCGCGCGCAGTGCGTCCTCGAAGTCGACCGACGCGACGCCGTTCAGCCGCAGCCGCTTCCGTCCCTCGAAGTCGATGAACAGCAGGCCGACGTTCGGATTCGCGAGCGCGTTGCCCATCGACATGTACCGACCGTTCCCGTCGTAGTTCGGGAACGCGATCGTGTGCTCGTCGAGCACGCGGACGAACCCCGGCTCGCCGCCCTTGTACGAGCACTGCGGATGCCCCTCGGCGTCCGCGGTCGCGAGGAAGAACATGTCGCGCGCCTCGATGAACGCGCGGTCATCGTCGCGGATGTGGTCGCGGGCGCGCTCCTCGAGACGGTCGGCGAGCCGCCGCGTGTCGAAGCGGTCCTGCAGCTCTCTACTTCGTTCGTGATACGTGCTGAAGATGTTCCCTCGCGGCCTGGTCGAAGTAAAGGAGCGCGGAGCCGAGGAAGAGCAGCGGTGAGACGACGAGGGCCGCGACGAACGACGCGATGTCGAGCGTCTGGTCGCCGGTGCCACGGAGCAGGAAGAAGAGGCCGCTCTGCGTCAGGAAGACGAGGATCGCGAGCGTCGCCAGCGACCCGAGCGTGTGCACGAAGTCGGCGCGCGCCAGCTTGTAGGCCCGGAGGAACGCCGTCCAGAACCCGATCTGCTCGAGCGCGAGGACGGGTACGACGAGCCCGACCGCCGCGAGCCAGACGAGGCCCGGGAGGATGAAGAACGCGGTCAGGAACGGAAACGGCAGAAACGCGAGCACTCCCCCGGCGAGCGCGCGCAGCACCCGGACGGGGCGTTCCGACGCGATCGCCACGGCGCCGACGTACGAGAGGCTCAGGAGCAGCCCACCGAGGACCGGCACGAGCACCAGCAGCAGCGTGTCGTCGAGGACGCGGGCGAGCAGGTTCAGCAGCGCGGCGGGAACGCCAAGCGCGAGCGACGGCCAGATGCGCCGGCCGTAGAGGCGGAGCGACTCGGCGACGAGCTGCCCGACGGTCCGCTCGGCAGGCGGCAGCGGAGGAGGGAGCTCGTGCACGGCGCCGGACGCTACCTGGTCACCGAAGCGTCACCCTCCCGTAGCCCATCGGCGCGGTGACGGTTCCGAGAATCGCGGCGCACACATCCATCGAACAAGGGGGAGAAGTGAAGTCAAGGACACGACGCGCGGTCGTCGCCGCGATCGTCGCGGCCGCAGCCGCCGTCGCGACTGCGGCTGCCCTCGGGAACGCAATCACGGGACCGAGCAGCTCACAGTCGCCCTACGTCGTCCGGTCGCAGCCGGGCGTCGTCACGAAGGCGATCCTCACCGTCGGCGACAGCGTCGGCGGCTATCGCATGGTGGGGATCCCGGACGGGCTCGGGGCGTTCGACAACGGCGACGGCACGTTCACCGTGCTGATGAACCACGAACTCCGCCCCGGCACGGGTGCCGTGCGCGCACACGGCGCGAACGGCGCGTTCGTCTCGAAGTGGACGATCGAGAAGGACTCGCTCGAGGTCGTCGCGGGCGAGGATCTGATCCGCCATACGTTCCTCTGGACCGCGGCCGGCTACGCCGAGGGGACGACGCCGTTCAACAGGTTGTGCTCAGCCGACCTGCCGGCCAAGTCGGCGTTCTGGAACGCGGCGACCGGCAAGGGCTACGACGGCCGGCTGTTCATGGACGGCGAGGAGTCGGGGAACGAAGGTCGCGCGTTCGCGCACGCCCAGGACGGCAACAGCTGGGAGCTGCCGGCGCTCGGCCGCTTCAGCTGGGAGAACTCCGTCGCCAACCCGTCGACCGGCGATACGACGGTGACGG
>DASTHC010000037.1:0-12131 GCA_035718485.1 Gaiellaceae bacterium | reverse complement strand
AGGGCGTCCGCCTACAGTTGGCGCGATCGTCATGAACGCTCCGGACTTCACCGAGGCGGAGTACGACGCGCTCCTCGGGCTTGCCGCGTCGCACTATCGATTCATCGGCTTCGACGACCTCGGCGCGACGCCCCCGGTCGTGCTGTGGAGGCACGACGTCGATTACTCGCCGCAACGTGCGCTCGCCCTCGCGCGCATCGAGGCGAACCGAGGCGTTCAATCGACGTACTTCCTGAACCCGCACAGCGACTTCTACAACCTGCTGGAGCCGGAGACGGTTCGAGCCGTCCTCGGCATCGTCGAGCTCGGGCACCGGCTCGGCCTCCACTTCGATCCGCACGCCCTCTCGACCTTTGGCGGCGACCGGGACGAGTGGCTCGCGCGGGAGCGAGATCTGCTCCGGGACGTCTTCGACACCGAGGTGCGGGCGTTCTCCACACACAACCCGACCCTCGTCGACGCGCTCGACACCCGCGATGTCGCGGCAGGGATGGTCAACGCGTACGGCGCCGCGCTCGCCGAGCGCTTCGAGTACTGCTCGGACTCGAACGGCCTCTGGCGCTTCCGCCCGCTGCGGGAACTGCTCGAAGGGCGCCAGCACGACCGCCTGCACGTGCTGACACACCCCGGCTGGTGGGTCCCGACGGAGCTCCCGCCGAGAGCGCGCATCTCGCGGGCGATCGACGGCCGGGCTGCGGCACAGCACGCGCGATACGACCGACTCCTCGAAGAGGCCGGACGACCGAACGTGCGTTAGGGCCTCGTGGCTAGGATCGCGCCTCGTGACTGCGATCCTCGGCCTGAACGCCTTCCACGGCGACGCGGCCGCGGCCCTCGTGATCGACGGCGAGCTCGTGAACGCCGTCGAAGAAGAGCGGCTCAACCGCGTCAAGCACTGCGCCGGCTTTCCGGAGCTCGCGGCGCGTTGGTGCCTCCAGGACGCGGGTCTCGACCCCCGCGAGCTCGACCACGTGGCGATCGGCCGCGACCCGCGCGCGAACATCGGCGCGAAGGTCGTCCGCACGATCCTCAACCGGCCGTCTCCGCGCTATGTGATGGAGCGCTTCCGCAACGCGACGAAGGTGCGCGACGTGAAGACGCAGGTCGCGGAGGCGCTCGGCGTCGCGACCGATGACCTCCGCGCCGACGTCCACAACGTCGAGCACCACCTCGCGCACGCCGCGAGTGCGTTCTTCGTCTCGCCGTTCGACGAGGCGGCAGTGCTCACGCTCGACGGCTTCGGCGACTTCGCGTCGTCGATGCTCTGCCACGGCCGCGGGAACAGGCTCGAGGTGCTCGACCGCGTCCTCTTCCCGCACTCGCTCGGGATCTTCTACACGGCGGTCACCCAGTGGCTCGGCTTCCCGAAGTACGGCGACGAGGGGAAGGTCATGGGGCTCGCGCCCTACGGCGATCCCGAGCG
This sequence comes from Gaiellaceae bacterium, assembly GCA_035718485.1. Classification (GTDB taxonomy): domain Bacteria; phylum Actinomycetota; class Thermoleophilia; order Gaiellales; family Gaiellaceae; genus JACCTU01. Next base: position 10,708 of record DASTHC010000037.1, on the reverse strand, counting down.
CTTCCTGCCGAAGATGCGAAAGCTCGTGAAGCTCGACGGCGACGGGTTCGAGCTCGAGCTCGACTTCTTCGTGCACCACAAGGAAGGCGTCGACATGACATGGGACGAGCAGACACCGACGATCGGCCGGCTCTTCTCCGACCGGATGGAGCAGGCCTTCGGTCCGGCACGCGAGCCGCGCAGCGAGCTGACGAAGGAGCACGAAGACGTCGCTGCAGCGCTGCAGGCGATGCTCGAGGAGGCGTACCTCCACCTCGTGCGCGCTGCGCACCGGCGGACCGGCTCGAAGAACCTCTGCCTCGCGGGGGGTGTCGCGCTGAACGCCGTGGCGAACGGGCGCATCCGTCCCGAGACGGAGTTCGAGGGCGTCTACGTTCAGCCGGCGGCCGGCGACTCGGGGATCGCGGTCGGCGCCGCGTACTACGTGTGGAACCAGGCGCTCGGCAACGCGCGCGGCTTCGTGATGGAGCACGCGTACACCGGCCCGCAGTTCGGCGACGCCGAGGCGGAGGCGGCGATCCGCGCTGCCGGCTTCGAGCCGAAGCGGATGGACGACGCTCAGCTCTTCGACCACGTCGCGGAGCGCATCGCCGAAGGTGACGTCGTCGGCTGGTTCCAGGGACGGATGGAATTCGGGCCGCGTGCGCTCGGCAACCGCTCGATCGTCGTCGACCCACGGCGCCACGACATGAAGGACATCCTCAACGCCCGCATCAAGCACCGCGAGCACTTCCGCCCGTTCGCGCCGTCGATCCTTGCCGAGACCGCCGGCGACTGGTTCGAGCAGGACTACACGTCGCCGTTCATGGTGCTCGTCTACAAGACGCGGACGGAGAAGCGCGACGAGATCCCTGCCGTCAACCACGTCGACGACACGGGCCGGCTCCAGACAGTGGAGGAGCGCGTGTCGCCTCGCTACTACGGGCTGATCAAGGCTTTCGGGGACCGGACCGGCGTCCCGGTCGTTCTCAACACGTCGTTCAACGAGAACGAGCCGATCGTGATGACGCCCGAGCACGCAGTCGAGACGTTCGCGAAGACGAAGATGGACCTGCTCGTGCTCGGGAACCTCGTGGTCAAGCGTGGCTGATGAGCCGATCCGGCTGGCGCGGCCGGACGTCGGAGCAGAGGAGGCGCGCGCCGTCGAGGAGGTGCTCGAGAGCGGCTTCCTGACGATGGGGCCGAAGGTCGCCGAGTTCGAGGACGAGCTCGCGCGCGCGTGCGAGGTGCCGCACGCGGTCGCCGTCTCGTCGGGGACTGCGGCGCTCCACCTGGCGGTGCTCGCGCTCGGCACCGGGCCGGGCGACGAGGTGATCGTCCCCGCATACACGTTTCCCGCGACCGCGAACGTCGTCGCGCTCGCGGGCGCGCGCCCCGTGCTGGTCGACGTCGATCCCACGACGATGAACGTCGACCTGGCGCATGTAGCCGACGCCGTCACCGACCGCACGCGCGCGGTGCTCGCCGTCCACCTGTTCGGCCGGCCCCTCGACTGGGAGACGCTGGCCGAGGCAGTGCCGAGCGTCCCGCTGGTCGAGGACGCGGCGGGAGCGCTCGGCGCACGCTCGCGCGGGCGGGCCTGCGGGAGCCTCGGCCTGCTCGGGTGCCTCTCCTTTCATCCGCGGAAAATCGTCACCACCGGCGAGGGCGGCGCCGTCGCGACGGCGAGCGATGACATCGCAGACGCCGTCCGGCGAATGCGGCATCACGGGATCGAGCCTCGGGGCGACTTCGAGATCGCGACGCCGGGCCCAAACTACCGCCTCTCCGACATCCTCTGCGCGGTGGGCATCCCGCAGGTGCGCCGCCTCGACGAGCTACTCGCAGCCCGCGCGCGCCTTGCGAATGCCTATTCCGAGCGGCTCGCGGGGGTGGTGACCACGCCGTCCGCGGACGAGGGCGACGTCCACGGCTGGCAGGCCTACGTCGTCCAGCTCGACCGGCGCGACGACGCGCTGCGCTCGCTGCGAGAGCAGGGGATCGAAGCGCAGATCGGCACGTACGCGCTGCACCGGCTCGCGGCGTACCGGGAACACAGGTCGTTTCCCGGCGCGGACGCGGCGTACGAGCGCGCGCTCGCGCTGCCGTTCCACACGCGTCTCACCGACAGCGAGCTCGACCGCGTCGCCGAGGCACTACGGCCATTTGCGCAAGGCAGCTAACGCGAAGACGACGCACAGACGTAGCGTTGCAAGCGACGCACGTCGTCATGACGACGAGAGAGAGGGAGCCGCGAGCGAGGCACGGCGATCTCGGATCGCGGTCAGGAGCGCGTCGAGCGCGAACAGCGCGAGGATCAGCGCGCCGACCCGCATGAGAACCGCGGCCTCGAGCGCGTGGCGATCGACCTCGAGACCGCTGAGGTGGTATGCGACCAATCCGTGCGGCACGGTCGAGATCAACACCACCACGGGCACGATCCAGACCGGTGACGCGCTGAATCGAAACGCAACCACCGCGGCGGCGACGGCGATGACGAGAACCAACGCGAGGACGCTTCTCTTCCCGTGCACGAAGACCGCATCATCAACGACGGCGGGAAGAGGGAACCCGCGGTCCGCCGCGTTGTCGTTGTAGATCCGGAGGTCCGGATCGAGGAGGGCAGACGCACTGTCGGCGCTCGAGAAGGGCGTCGTCTGCGATCCGAAGAACGGGTCGCCGAGCGTGTACGCAGGATGGGTGAGTAGATACCGCCCGTAGACCCGCCGTGCGTCGGACTCGCGCCAGTTCGGGCCGAGCCGAGTCTCGAAGTACGCTTCCATGCCGCGATCGGCCGCAACGCGGTTGAGGAGGATGTCGCGCATCGGCTGGTACCAGCGGACCCCCTCGTTGGCGGACGCCATGCTCAGGGCCGCGACGACGACGATCCCGCCGGCCAAAGCCGCCTTGTACGCCGTCCCAGAGCGATAGGCGAGCGAGGCGAGCACGGCCACGGCGACGAAGAGGCTGACGTACGCGTGCGAATCGCGGACGAACGTCCACAGCAGCGTCGCGCCGAGCACAGCGGCGACGCTTGGCCAGCCGGGCACCGAGACGAGCCGGATCCACGCGGCGACCAAGAGTGCTGCCAGCGAGAGCGATACGGACTCGCTGAGCAAGAGCGGATCCCAGAGGATGATCTCCGTGGTCGCGCTGAAGAGGAGGACGAGCGAGAAGGCAACACGGCGGACGAGCTTCTGCCGGATGGCGGCCGCGACCGCTGCCGCGAGCGCCAACCAGCCGACGATCGACAGCACGAGGTGCGCCACGATCCGCACGTGATCGTCGCCGAAGAGCTTCCAGAGCATCGGCACGGTGAACGGGCGGGCCCCCGCCCAGAAGTCGGAGGTCAGGAGCGACACCGCGCTTACCTGCTCGTACGTTGGCGTGTCCGTGACCCGTACGGGCGTGTAGACGAAGCTGCCCGCGCGGACGAGCAGGTACAGGCCGACGACCCCGAGGTAGAACGCCGCCTCGGGGCGTTCAAGAAGACTCAGCACCCTTCGGCCCGCGTTCGGAGCCACGGCTCCGTTGACAGCGCCGGTGGAGCGACGTCCCGGAGACGTCGTCATCGGTAGGAGGCTAACGAGCCTTCACGGAGCGAGCGAGCGCAGCGGCGTAGGCGGCGATCGTCGCGTCGGTGACGGCGTCCCAGGAGAACCGCTCGCGCACACGCTCGCGACCGGCCTCACCGAGGCGGCGCCGGAGCTCGCGGTCGGCGAGCAGGCGTTGCAGCGCGTCCCGGAGTGCTCGGACGTCACCCGGCGGCACGTGGATCCCCGTCTCGCCGTCGGCGACGAGGTCGAGCAGTCCACCGACCGAGCTTGCGACGACCGGCCGCGCGTGCGCCATCGCCTCGGCGCAGACGACGCCGAACCCCTCGCGGTACGACGGGACGGCGACGACCGCGGCGCGCTCGTAGAGCCGCAGCAGCTCGTCGTGCGGGACGAAACCGCGTGCGCCCGGCACCTGGTCGCGCAACGGGCCGTCGCCGACGACGACGAGCGGGATCCCGTTTGCGGCCTGGACGAGCTCCAGCACGCCCTTCTCCGGCGAGAGCCGGCCGGCATAGAGCACGAACGGCGGATCGTCCTCCGCGCCGACGTCGTGGGGAACGTCGACGCCGCTCGGGATGACCGCTACCTCACGTGCTCCGAGCGCACGGGCCTCGCCCGCGAGCACAGTCGACGGCGCCACGACGACGCGGGCGCGACGCAGCACCGGGCGTGCCAGCCACGGCAGCCGTCGCGCGAGCTCGACGTCGGTCCCCCAGACCTGCGCCACCACGGGCCTGCGCGTCAGGAGCGCGACCGCCGCCGAGGGAAGCCAGTGCGCGTGGACGAGATCCGCCCCTCGGGCGGCCCGCACGGCCGCAACGGCGAACGAGAGCAGGAAGAGCGGCAGCAGGAGCGCGAGCAAGGGTCGGCGCCGGAGGTTCCCGACGATCCCCGAGCCGTAGGCGAGGCCGAAGTGCGAAAACTCGGCGGGAGACACGACCACGACGTCGACCCCTCGCTCGCGCAGCCGCTCGACCGCGTCGGCGATGAACAACCCCGCCGTGTCGCCGGAGCCGCGAGGGTACGAGGTGGTCAGGACGAGAACCCGCATGGCGCGTCATTGTGCTCGACTACCATCGGTCAGCCTCATGGCCACCGCAGTCGCACCGCCCGAGCGCACGACGGCGGACCCCTACGCAGAGCTGGCGGAGTTCTTCGACCGGTTCGCGAGCGAGGAGTCCCGCTGGAAGCGCCGGAACAGCACGTACCACCGGCTGATCGCCCAGCTGATGCGGTTCCACGTGCCCGAGAACGCGCGCGTGCTCGAGATCGGATCAGGCTCGGGTGACCTGCTCGCCGCGCTGAGACCGAGCGTCGGGGTCGGCGTCGACGTCTCGCAGGCGATGGTCGAACGCGCCCGGGAGGCCCATCCGCAGCTCCGCTTCGAGCGCGTCGCCGGCGAGGATCTCGACCTCGGCGAGACGTTCGACTACATCGTCCTCTCGGACCTGATGCCGTACGTGTACGACCTGCTCGAGCTCTTCCACCGCATCGCGCAGCACTCGCACGAGCGCACGCGGATCGTGATCAACTCGTACAGCCGCGTCTGGCGGCCCGTGATCAAGCTCGCCGAGCTGCTGCGCCTGAAGCCGCGCAAACCGCTTCGCAACTGGGTCGCGCCGCACGACGTCGTCAACCTGCTCGAGCTTGCGGGATTCGAGCCCGTGCTGATGCGGACGCGGATCCTCTTCCCGAAGCAGATCCCGTTCCTGACGACGTTCCTGAACGGGTTCGTCGGCAGCCTGCCGCTGATCCACCTGTTCTCGCTCACGCACTGGATCGTCGCGCGCCCGCTGCCGACCGAGGTCGACGAGGCGAGCGTCTCGATCGTGTGCGCGTGCAGGAACGAGCAGGGCCACATCGCCGAGCTGATCGACCGCGTGCCGGAGTTCGGCGTGCCGACGGAGCTGATCTTCGTCGAGGGCAACTCGACCGACGACACCCGCGGCGAGATCCTGCGCCAGATCGAGGCGCATCCCGAGCGCGACATCCGCTTCGTGCCGCAGACGGGCAAGGGCAAGGGCGATGCCGTGCGCACGGGCTTCGCGGCGGCGAAGCACGACGTGCTGATGATCCTCGACGGCGACCTCAGCGTCCTGCCCGAGGACCTGCCGAAGTTCCACCGCAGTCTCGTCGAGGGGCGCGCGGAGCTCGTGAACGGCTCACGGCTCGTCTACGACATGGAGCCGGGTGCGATGCGCTTCCTGAACATGATCGGGAACCGTGCGTTCGCCAGGTTGCTCAAGTGGATCGTGGGCCAGCAGGTCAAGGACACGCTCTGCGGGACGAAGGTGCTCACGAAGCGGGACTACGAACGGATCGCCGCCGGCCGTTCCTACTTCGGCGAGTTCGACCCATTCGGCGACTTCGACCTCCTCTTCGGCGCGGCCCGGCTCGGGCTGAAGATCGTCGACCTGCCCGTGCGCTACCACCCGCGCACGTACGGCGAGACGAACATCAGCCGCTGGCGTCACGGCGTGCTGCTCCTCCAGATGACGCTCTTCGCCTTTTGGAAGTTCCGAGTCGCACCACTGACGCGCCGCGGCAGCTGACCGGCGCGTTCGCGTGGGTGTGGGAGCGCCGCGCGGCGGCGCTCGCGTTCGCCCTTGCGCTCGGGATCGCGGCGCTGGTCGTCACGGCCCAGCCGCTGCGCTCGCCGTGGTGGACGTACGCCGACGCGGACGCGAGCTACACCGGCGCGGCGTTGAACCTCGTCGCCGGCTACCCGGCGCAGTTCGTCGACCACCCGGGGCTGCCGCTCACCGAGACGGCGGCGCTGGTGTACGGCGCCGACGCGGTCCTGCGCGGCAACGTCGCGCGGGCGGATCGGGAGAGGTACGTCGACTCGCGCCTGCTCGACCTCGATCGGGCACGCGGGATCTTCCGTGGGCTCTCGGCGCTGCTCTACCTCGCAGGCGCCGCGCTCGCCTTCGTCCTGCTGGCGCGGCTGCTCGGTCACTGGACGTGGGGGCTCGCCGGCTCGCTGCTCTGGCTCGCGATCCCGGGGCTCCAGCCGATGGCGATTCAGCTCCGCCCCGATGTTGCTCTCGCGCTCTGCTGCCTCGTCTTCGCGTACCTGATCGGCCGGGCTGTCGAGGCTCGCGACGCACGCCTGTATGCGGGTGCGGCGTTCGCCGCCGGAATCGGGCTGATGCTCAAGCTGCACGCGATCGGGCTGCTCGTGCCGCTCGCGCTCGCGGTGGTCTGGCGGCCGCCGCTGACGGCTTGGCGGCCGCCGTGGCGGAGGATTGCCTGGGCGACCGGCGCGGTCGCGGCCTGCTCCGTCCTCGTCAACTGGGATCGACTCCCGTACACGCCGACGGCCGCTCAGCTCGGCGCGCTCGTGGGCGCGCTCGTGCTCACGGCGCTCGCGGCACTCGCGGCCTCGAGGAAGCGCGCGGCACTCGTGCCTGCTGCGTACGCCGCCGGTGTGCTGCTGCCGGTGCTGCTCGACCCCGTGGACGGGCTGCAGGCGCTGGTCGTCCTTGCGAAGTCCGCGACCGGACGGGGCGTCAGCGACGTCCCCTCGTTTGCGACGCCGCTCTCGTCCCTCGAGTCCTTCGTCGGCTTCGAGGGACTGCTCGTGTTCGGCGTTGCGGCCCTTGCGGTCGTCTACGGACTGCGGCGACACGACGCGAGGCCGGTGGTCTGGGCCGTCGGCGCGTTGACGCTGGGCGTCCTCGCGTGGGCGCGTCCGGTCGCGCCGCACTACCTCGCCCCGTCGTTCGTCCTGGCGGTGCCTGCGATGCTCTGGCTCTTCCAGCAGCGGCGGGGTGCGCGCGCCTCCCTTCTCGTGTGGCCGGTCGTGCTCTGGATCGCCTGGCCGGCGATCGACGGCCGCGACGTCCCCGCGGAGAACGCGGCGAAGCTGGAGCGCACGGGAGCGGAGCTGCGCCGCCGCGCCCTGGCGGATCTCGGTCCCGGGCAGGTTCGGTTCGTGCCGTCGTACTCGCCCGATCCCGACGTCCGCTACTTCGAGCTCGTGCAGATCTACGTCCGCCACTCGCCCGACTACCCATACCGTCTGCTCCCGATGACCGACGCCGCACGCAGATACGCCGAGTCGCACGACCTCGAGGCACGGTGAGCCAACGCTACGCCGACGAACGGCGCCAGGGCGAGCGCTTCGCCTCCGGCGAGCTCGAGAAGGCGTGGGGCTGGTCGGGCGAGGCGGGCAGGATCCGCGCCTCCCGCCGCGCGGCCTTCCTCGTCGACGCCGCCGGCCTCGCCCCCGGCGTGCGCGCACTCGAGCTCGGCTGCGGGACGGGCGAGTTCACGCGCCGCCTCGTCGAGTCGGGTTGCGCGCTCACGGCAGTCGACATCAGCGAGGCGAGCGTCGAGCGGTGCCGCGAGCGCGTCGGCGACCGCGCGGACGTCGTCGTCGGGAACATCGAGACGGGCGAAGGCCTCGAGGGCCTCGAGCTCGACGCGATCATCGGCGTGTCCGTCCTCCACCACGTCGACCTCGACGCATGCCTGCGGAACGTCTTCCCGCTGCTCCGTCCCGGCGGGCGCTTCGCGTTCGCCGAGCCGAACATCCTCAACCCGCAGGTGTGGGCAGAGCGCCGCTTCGGATTCCTCCGGCGTATCCGCCACGTCCTCCCGCACGAGATCGCGTTCCGGGCCGGCGCGCTCCGGCGCGCGTTCGAGGATGCCGGCCTCGAGGTCGAGGTCGCCGAGCCGTTCGAGTTCCTCCACGCCGCGACGCCGACGCGGCTGATCGGCGCCGTCGAGCGGATCGAGGGCGTGCTCGAGGCGACTCCCGCCCGCGCGGTCGCGGGCTCGATCCGGATCGCCGGCCGGAAGCCCTAGCGCCGCTCGAGCACGACGAGCGAGCGGAACGCCGCGACCGGCGCGAGCACGGGCGACAGGGCCCGCTCGACCGCGTTGAGCGGCGCGTACGCCCCGGCCGGCAGCAGCGGCCGCTTCGAGAACCCGCCGGAGAGCGGGTACACGAAGAGCGACAAGCGGCGCCGCTCGACGAGCGCGAGCTCCGGCCAGCGGCGCGCGAGCTCCTCGTCGTTGCGGAAGAACGCGACCGTCGTCTGCGCGAGGTTGCCCTCGAGCGGCACGTCGGAGACCGCCGGCGTGAACCCGTCGCCGCCGAAGTCGACGTCCTCGTGGTGGAGGGCCCGGTACGCCAGCGACGAGAGCGGCGAGCAGTGCGGCTCGAGCATCACGACGCGCCCGCCCGGGCGCAGCACGCGCCGCGCCTCGTCGAGGAAGCGCGCCGGGTCCGCCAGGTGGTGGTAGACGTCGAGCAGCACCAGGTTCGCGACCGAGCCGTCGTCGTACGGCATGGCTCCGGCGTCGACGACCTCGTCCGACCACGGCGTCTGCTCGACGTCCGTCTCGACGACGTCCGGCACGACCTCGCGGAAGCGCGCGAGGCCGGCGCCGAGCTCGACCGTCGGACCCGGCACGTCCGAGAGCCGCGACGCCATCAGCGCGAACCAGTCGCGGTAGATGCGGCGCAGGAGCGGGCGCTCGTTCCACGCCCGCTCGTGGTCACGCAGCGTCTCGACGAGCTCCAACGGTCACCACCGGCAGCGCGAGCGCGAACAGCGCGAGGACGAAGAAGTAGTAGAACGACATCGTGAGGTAGAACGCATTCGCCGCCATCGTGCCCGCGAGCGCAGCGGTCAGCCCCCACGCGAGCCGTGGCTCCGTGAGGCGCGCGTCCCGCAGCCGCTTGAACATCCACCAGACGAACGCGCCGAACAGGATCGTGCCCACCAGCCCGGTCTCGACGAGCAGCGCGACGTAGAACGAGTGCGGTCCCCAGTTGTCCTTGCCGGTCACGAACTCGTAGTAGACGCTGAAGTTGTTCAGCCCGAGCCCGAAGAACGGGTGCACGGCGAGCACGTTCGGGATGAACTCGTAGACGCCGAAGTGCGCGGACGTCGAGCTGTCGCCGGTCGCGAAGCGGGACCGGATCACCTCGAGGAAGAAGTCCTCACGACGAGCGACCACCCAGGCGAGGAACGCGGCAACGACGGCGAGCGGAATCGCGATCGTCCGCGACAACAGCTCGCTGCGGTAGTGCACGAGCAGGACGATGAAGCCGACGCCGAGCCCGACGAGCCCGCTCCGCGAGAGCGTCGCGAGTTCGACGACGAGGAGGAACGCAAGCAGCGCGCCGAGCCAGACCTGCCTGCTGCGGAGGTAGAGCGGCGTCAAGGCAAGCAGCGGGACGAGCAGCATGATCCCCAGGTGGTTCGGGTCACCGGTGAGCGCGTTCGGCCGGTAGACGCTCTGCTCGCCCCCGACCGAGCCGTAGACGTTGATCTGGCTCGCCCCGCGCGTGAGCGGGCTCAGCACGAGCGTGTCGAGGTTGATTCCGGCGCGCGCTGCGGCGAGCTGCACGATCCCGTACGCGGCGTTCGCTGCGATCCCGGCGACGAAGACTCCGAACGCCGTCAGCGCGAAGCGCCGGTCGTGGCGTGCGAGGTACGCGATGCCGGCGGCGAGGAAGCCGAAGTGCAGCACGAACTTCACGAGCCCCTTGCCGAATTGCGCGATCCCTTGCGTCGTGTCGAGGTTGTAGAAGCCGATCAGGTAGACGGCGAGGAACGCGCCGGCGAAGGCGAGCGCGACGAGCGCGGTCCGGGAGAGGCTCCAGTCGCCGGCGGCGATGCGGTCGACCGCGAACGAGCAGAGGAAGAGCGCCGTCAGCACGTCGGCGAGCGTGAGCGTCCCGCCCACCGACCAGTGCACCTTCTCGAACGTGACGCAGAAGATCGTCGCGAGGAACAAAAAGCGCGTCATGTCACGTCCCGCAGCACGCGCGCGAACTCCTCGGCGCGCGTCCGGCGGTCGAGCTTCGTGCGGAGCTCCGGCGCGAGGGGCGTGCCGTCGAGCGACCCGGCGGCCCAGCGCGCGTGCAGGTCGCGGAGCGCGGCCTCGATCGCGTCGACGTCATCCGGCGGGACGACCGGGCCCGCGCCGGCCTCGCGGACGAAGTCGGCGGTCGCGCCGTCTGGAGGCACCGCCGCGATGATCGGGCGCTCCGCCGCCAGGTACTCGAACACCTTCGCCGCGATCACGCCCGAGCCGCGCCCCGGGACCTCCGGCATCAGCAAGAGGAGTGCCTCCGAGTCGCGCTGGAACTCGAGCGACTGCCTGCGCGGCACGTACTCGTGGACCTCGAGGCGCTCGCCGAGCTCGAGCTC
>DASTHC010000036.1:0-7469 GCA_035718485.1 Gaiellaceae bacterium | reverse complement strand
GAAGTCGAACTCGTTGATCAGCACCACGTCGGGCCGCACGCGCTGGATGACCTCGGCGACGTTCTTCGCCTGCCGGACGAAGACGCTGGTCGAGGTCGGGTTCGAGAGGTCACTCCTCAGCTGCCCGGCGACCGGCCGGTTCAGCGAGGCGTTGAAGGTGGCGAAGCGAACGTCAGCGCCTTGCGCCGACGCGGCGGGCGCAAGCACAAGCGCGCACGCTATCGCGAACAGCAGTCTTCTCATCGGCTCTCCCCTCCTATGTTGTCGGCGCGGTGTCTACCGCTTTCGCGGCCGGACCGCAACCGGCTTCACCGCTTCAGTTCCAGACTTTCACGTCCCGGTACAGCGTGTCGCGCTGCACCGGCGTCTTTCCGAGCGCCTTGATCAGATGGACGAGCTCCTCCGTCGACGTGCGGTGCGTCGTCCCGGCGGCGGAGACCACGTTCTCCTCGATCATCACCGAGCCCATGTCGTCGGCGCCGAAGCCGAGCGCGACCTGGCCGATCTTCATCCCCTGCGTCACCCAGGACGACTGGATGTGCGGGACGTTGTCGAGGTAGATGCGCGAGACCGCCTGCGTGAGCAGGTAGTCAAAGGAGGTCGGCATCGTGTCGCGCGGGACGAGCGCGCCGAGCCGGTTCCCGTCGTCCTGGAACGTCCAGGAGATGAACGCGCGGAAGCCGCCCGTCTCGTCCTGGAGCTCGCGGACGACGCGCATGTGCTCCACGCGTTCCTCGAGCGTCTCGACGTGGCCGTACATCATCGTCGCGGTCGTCGACATCCCGAGCCGCTGCGCCTCGCGCATGATCCCGAGCCACTCGCGAGACGTCGTCTTCTTCGGGCTGATGATCTTGCGCACCCGGTCGACGAGGATCTCCGCACCGCCGCCCGGAATCGAGTCGAGCCCCGCGTCGCGCAGGCGCGAGAGCGCTTCCCAGGTCGTCAGCTTCGAGCGTCGCGCCGCGTGCTGCACCTCCGACGGCGAGAGCGCGTGCAGGTGGATCGGGTAGCGCGCCTTGATCGACGAGAAGAGATCCTCGTAGTACTCAACGCCGAGGTCGGGGTGGTGGCCGCCCTGCATCAGCAGCCCCGTCCCGCCGATCGCGAGCGTCTCCTCGATCTTCTTGAAGATGACCGCCTTCGGGAGGAGGTAGCCCTCGTTCGTGTCGCCCGGCCGCCGGTAGAACGCGCAGAAGTCGCAATCCGTGTAGCAGACGTTCGTGTAGTTGAGGTTCCGGTCGACGATGAACGTGATGCGCGTCGGATCGGCCTTGCGGCTCCGAACGGCGTCCGCCGCCCGGCCGACGGCGACGAGGTCGCGTGACCGAAGCAGCGTCAGTGCGTCCGCTTCCGAGATCCGCTCCCCGTCGTAGACCTTCTCCAGGACGTCGGCGACGGGCCGCGAGCCAAGCAACAGACTGTTACTTGCGCTCACGAGCGCACCGCCTCGGGCTGGACGAACCGCAGCTCGGGCACCTCGTCCAGCTCGCCCGCGTCCCGCGCGAGCTCGAGGAACGTGATCAGGCCGGCGCGCTCGCGCGGCCCGAAGCGGTAGCGGAGCTTTTCGAAGTACCGCGCAAGGAAGCCCGCCGGGTAGCCGTAGCGCTCGCTCGCCTCGTGCGCCAGCTGCTCAGGCTCTGCGCGCGCGAGCCGCACCGACTGCACGAGCGCCTCCTCGAGCTCGACGAGCCCGTCCGCGACCGGCTCCGGCGCGGCCCAGACCGCGAACACCATCGGCAGCCCCGTGCGCTCGAGCCACAGTCGCCCCAGGTCGTAGTGCGGTGTCGGGTCCTCGAACGCGGACTTCAGCGCGGCGTCGCCGATCAGCAGCTTCGCGTCCGCCTCCTCCCCGAGCGGCACGTGCACGGCCTCCGGGAGCAGCACCTTCGTCAGGACGACCGAGGTGGCGCTCTCCGGCGTGACCGCGACGGTCCGCACCTGCTCGAGCGGCTTGCGCGAGACGAGCTGGATCGAGTCGACCGCGCCCTCGCTCCCGACGCACAGCCGCGGGAGAATGCGAAGCCGGTCGGCGTTGCGCGCATACTCGATCGACGAGATCGGCGCGAGGTCGATCTCGCCGTCCACGAGCCGCCGGTTCAGGTCCGTCGGCACGCCGGTCACTTCGTCGACGTCCGCGTCGAGGCGGTGGAAGACCGGAGCCATGTTCACGTACGAGATGCGCCCGAGCCGGATCATTCGGACGCCCAGAGGAAGAAGGTGACGAGGTTGCCGTCGAGGTCGAGCGTCGCGAACTCGCGCGTCCCGAAGTCGGTGTCGTCGACGCCCTTGCGTGAGACGGGATGCAGCACGTCGCGCGCGCTCAGCTCGTCGTAGAGCTCGTCGACGCCTTCGACCTTGATCCGGCAGCTCGCGGTGCCGGCGATGAACGACTCGGCGCCCGAGCAGACCGGCTTCTCCGGGTCGAGCTTCTCGCGCCAGGCTTCGTCGCCGGCCTGCCAAAGGTGGATCACGGCCTCGTCCCGGGCGAGGACCGCGAAGCCGCCGTCGTGGTGGAGCACGTGGAACCCGAGCCGGTCTCGATAGAAGTCGACGGCCGCGCTCGCGTTCCGCACCGGCAGCGCAGGAATCGTCTGGCCGAGCTTCACCAACGTCGCAGCTCGTTGTAGAGCGTGTCGCGCTGCACCGGCGTGCGTCCGGCCTCGCGCACGAAGCGCACGAGCTCATCGACCTTCTGCTCGGTCGCGGTGCGCGCGCCCGCGGCGTGGAAGATCTCCTCACGGACGACGGTCCCCTGGACGTCGTTCGCGCCGAAGTGGAGCGCGACCGCCGCCATCGGCATCCCCATCATGATCCAGTACGCCTTGATGTTCGGGATGTTGTCGAGCATCAGGCGCGCGACCGCGATCATCTTCAGGTCCTCGGCGCCGGTCGTGTGCCGGAAGCCGCGTCGCTCGAAGACGGTGTTCTCGGGATGGAACGCGAGCGGGATGAAGGCGAGGAAGCCGCCGGTCTCGTCCTGCTGCCGCCTGAGCCGGAGGAAGTGGTCGACGCGCTCCTCGTACGTCTCGACGTGGCCGTAGAGAATCGTGCAGTGCGTCGGGATGCCGAGCCGGTGCGCGGTGTCGTGTGTCAGGAACCAGTAGTCGGGATGCTCCTTCCCGGGCGCGACGAGCTTCCGCACGCGCTCCGCGAAGACCTCCGCGCCGCCACCCGGCAGCGACCCGAGCCCCGCCGCCTGCAGCTCGCGCAGGACCTGCTCGTGCGAAAGCCCTGAGAGCGTCGTCATGTGGTGGATCTCGCTCGCCGTGTAGCACTTGAGGTGCACGTCCGGCATCGCGCCGTGCAGCTTCGCGATCGTGTCGACGTAGAAGTCGAACCCGACGTGCGGGTTCTCGCCGTTCACCATGTGGATCTCGGTGAACCCCGTCGCCTCGCGCTGGCGAAGCGCGTCCTCGACGAGCTCGTCCGGCGTCATCGTGTATGCGTCGCCCTGCTTCTGCGTCTTCGCGAACGCGCAGAACTTGCACTTGACGCGGCAGACGTTCGTCTGGTTGAGGTAGAGGTTCTGGACGAAGTAGACGTCGTCGGTCCCGCCGCGCACGCGGCGCGCGAGATCGGCGAGTTCGCCGAGGGCGAGCAGGTCGTCCGACTCGAGCAGCGCGAGCCCGTCCTCGAAGTCGAGCCGATCGTTGGCCTCGACCTTCTCGCGGATCGTCTCGAGCGTGCTGATCTCGACGACTGCCACCTGGTCCTCAGCGCTCCCGGTCGATGACGATGTGCGTGAGAGCCTCGAGCTCGGGCTCTCCGGCGAGGAACCCCCTCGCTTTTCTAGCGTAGTCGAGCGCGACTTCCCTCGACCGCTCGAGCGCGTCGGTCGCGCCGACGCGGAGCAGCGCGCCGTCGAGCGGCCCACCTGCGAGCGCCTCGCGGACGACACCGTCCTCGCGTGCGGCGAGGAGGAGCGGGAGCGTCGGCGTCCCCTCGCGCAGGTCGGTGCCCGCGATCTTTCCCGTCTCGATCGTGTCGCCGGAGCAGTCGAGGATGTCGTCGACGATCTGGAACGCGATCCCGAGCGCGAGCCCGAACTCGCCGAGCCGCTCGTCGCGCGAACCGAGGAGGCACGCGGCCTCGAAGAGCTTCCCACTCTTCAGCGCGATCCGCTCGAAGTACGCGTCGACCGGCGTGTCGGGATCGTGCAGCTGCGTGCGCTGCAGCGCCTCGCCGCGCGCGAGCGCGAGGCAGGTGTCGGACAGGATGCGCACTCCTTCGAGGTCGCCCGCCTCGGCGAGCTCCGCGAACGCCCGCGCGAAGAGGTAGTCGCCGGCCGCGCGCGCCGCACCGGCGCCGTGCGCGTGCCAGACGGCTGCGCGGCCGCGCCGCAGCTCGGCGCCGTCGATCAGGTCGTCGTGGACGAGGGTCGCGGTGTGCACGAGCTCTACGGCGACGCCCCCGCGCATCGCGCGCTCGCGGTCGTCCGAGGTCAGGTGCACGAGCAGCGGCCGCAGGCGCTTGCCGCCGGCGTCGAGCGCGTCGCGTCCGACCGTCGAGACGACGCCGGGGTAGCGGGAGGTCTCCTCGCGGAGGCGCTCCTCGAGCTCGTCGAGGTACGGCCGCGCCGCCTGAAGGACCGCCTGCGCGCTCACGCTCGCTCCCCGACGTGCAGCGCGACGATGCCCCCGGCGAGGAGCCGGTAGCGGACGTCCTCGAACCCGGCGCGGCGAAGCGCGTCCGCGAGGTCGTCGGGTCCGGGGAACCTCCGCACGCTCGCCGGAAGATAGGTGTACGCCGACCCGCCCGGGAGGACCTGGCCTGCGAGCGGGACGAGCACGTCGAACCAGAGGCGGAAGAACGGCCGCAGCAGCCCGCTCGGACGCGTGATCTCGAGCACCGCGAGGCGTCCGCCGGGGCGGAGGACGCGCGCGAGCTCGCGCAGGCCGCCTTCGAGGTCGGACACGTTTCGGATGCCGAACCCGATCGTCGCGGCGTCGAACGTCGCCCCGTCGAACGGAAGCGCCATGACGTCGCCCTGCACCCACTCGATCGTTCCGGACTTCAGGCGGGCACGCTCGAGCATGCGCTCTGAGAAGTCGAGGCCGGTGACCGTGCCGCCGGCGCGCTCCGCGGCCAGCGCGAGGTCGCCGGTGCCGCACGCCGCGTCGAGCACGCGGTCTCCCGGTCGCACGACGCCAGCCGCGAGCCGGCGCCAGCGCTGATCGAGCCCCATCGTCATCACGCGGTTCATCACGTCGTAGACCGGTGCGATCCGGTCGAACATCGCGCGGACGCCGTCGGGCGAGAGGGTGCCGCTGCGGACGCTCACGTGACCTGCCCCCACCGCCGCACGCCTTCGCGATCGAGCCCGATGTGGTCGAGCGCGCGCTCGACGACGAACTCGATCAGGTCGTCGACGCTCGACCAGCCGTGGTAGAAACCCGGCGCCGCAAAGAGAATCGTCGCACCCGCCTGCCGCAGCGTCGTCAGCCCCTGCAGGTGGATGAGCGACAGCGGCGTCTCGCGCGGGACGAGCACGAGCTTCCGCTCCTCCTTCAGCGCGACGGACGCAGCGCGGTGGATCACGTTCGCCATTGCCCCGGCCGCGAGCGTGCCGACGGTCGACATCGAGCACGGGCAGACGACGTACGCGTCGACCTTCGCCGAGCCGCTCGCGTACGGAGCCTTCCAGTCGTTCTCGGCGTAGATCCGCGCCTCGGTCCCCTCGGTGAAGCGGGACGCGATCTCGTCGCGCGGCAGTGACGGGTCGCCGTAGAGCTCGGTGCCGAGCACCTCGTACCCCGAGCGCGAGATGCAGATCCCGACCTCGCAGTCGGCGTCGGCGAGGCGGCGGAGGAGAAGTGACGCGTACGGAGCGCCCGAGGCGCCCGTTATGCCGAGGAAGACGTGCATGGGCACATCATCACTGCTCGCCCTTGGAGGCTTCGAGGAAGGCTGCGATCGCGGCCAGGTTCTCCGCGCCGAGGTTCTCGAACGACGGCATCACGTTGTTCCCGAACTGCGACGGGTTCGCGACGTAGCGCGCGAAGAACGCTGCATCTTGACCGGACGAGCCGATGTTCGACAGGTCCGGTGCGCCGACGTTCGACGAGCCGGAGCCGAGATAGGTGTGGCACTGCAGGCAGCCGACCTGCGCGAAGACCTCCGCTCCGCGGTGCGCCTCTTCCGAGAAACCGCCCTGCCGCTGCGACCAGTCGTCGACGGCCGCGACCGCCTCGCTGCCGAGCGACTCGCGTGCGGTCGCGCCCTTGTAGGTGAGCACGCCCATCGAGACGGCGGTGATCGCCGCGGCCAGGATGGCGACCGGCCGGCGGAGCAGCCGCCGTTCGCGGCGCCGATCGATGAACGGGAGCCCGATGAGCAGGATCATCAGGATCGTGGGGATCCCGACCGTCCCGAGGATGACCGACTCCGGCCACTTGAAGATCCGGAGGAGGTAGAAGAGGAAGTAGAAGTACCAGTCAGGCCGCGGGATGAAGTTCGTCGTTCCCGGGTCGGCCTCGGCCGCGTACCAGGGCCCGATCGCGCCGGCCTCGGTCCCGTCCGCGGTGAAGTACCAGACGCACGCGAGCCCGATGATCACGGCGACGACGACGAGGCTCATCACCGTGTCGTGGAACATCGCGTACGGGAAGAAGGGCTTCCCCTCGCGCTCGACATCCTCCTTGTAGCGCTTGAAGTAGGCGCGCTTTTCGTCGACCGAGCTCATCGCCGCCGCCCTCGCAGGAGTCCCCGACGGCCCTGCGGACGGACGACGGTGCGATCGCGGCCAGCCGCCACGCGCGACCACGGCGGCGACGAGACGCCGAGGCGCACGACGAGATACAGGTGGAGCCCGATGAGCGCGAACAGTGCACCCGGTATGAGGAGCATGTGCAGGGCGTACCAGCGCGCGAGCGTGTCGGACCCGATCTCGGCGCCGCCGCGCAGAAACTGCGCGAGGAACGGCCCAAGGAACGGCGCGCTCGCGTTGATGTTGATCCCGACCACCGTGGCCCAGTACGCGGTCTGGTCCCATGGCAGCAGGTAGCCGGTGAAGCCCTCGAGCATTCCCGTGATGAGGATCAGGGCCCCGACGATCCAGTTCAGCTCGCGTGGGTACTTGTAGGCGCCGAACAAGAAGACGCGCGCCATGTGGAAGAACATCAGGATGATGAAGACGCTCGCTCCCCAGCGGTGCATGCCGCGCACCAGCCACCCGAGCGTCAGGTCGTTCGTGATGTGCTCGACCGACGCGTACGCCTTGTCGGGGTCGGGCTTGTAGTACATCGCAAGGACGACGCCCGTGCCCGCCTGCACGAGGAAGGCGGTGAGCGTCGCCGAGCCGAGCGTGTGCCACCAGCTCGAGTCGCGCGGGACGTTGCGGAAGAGGAAGTACTTCGTCGCTCCGACGAGCCCCGAGCGCTCCTCGAGCCAGTCGAGCGGGTAGGTGATGAGCACAACGAGCTTCGACTGCTTCCGGCGGCGGGGCGGGGCGGCGGTTGCCATCAGTGCGG
>DASTHC010000035.1:0-11266 GCA_035718485.1 Gaiellaceae bacterium | reverse complement strand
GTCCTCGGCGACGCCGATCAGGAGCGCGGACTTTCGCTTGCGGAGGAAGTGGACCCCCACGAAGTAGAGCCCGGGGACCACGGTGCTGGCGCCGTCCCGGTGGATCGGGAAGCCATGCTCGTCGAACGCGTCGCGCCAGGGTAGCCACGAGCGGTGGTCGGGCCTGAAGCCGCCGGTGAAGATCACGGCGCCGAAGTCGCTCGAGTCGAGCGACTCGGGTGCCGCGGCTGCAAACGGCTCGGGATCGCCGAGCCCGGGGTCGTCGAGTCCTCGCTCTGCCACCAGGTTCCGCACCAGCTCGCGGAACTGCAGGTAGCGCTCGTCGCCCCATGCGACGCTCTCGGCGAGATCGTCCGCGAACTGGAGACGACCGTTCGCCGCCCCGAGGAGATGGCCGGCGAGCACGACTCCCTGGGCCTGCAGCGTCCGCAGGTGGAGGTCGTGACCGCCGCCATGGCCCGTGGCGAGCAGGTTGGCGAAGAGCCGTGCGGAGGGATCGGGCAGCGACTCGACGGTCACGTCGAGGAAGCCCGTCTCCTGGGCCCACCAGGTGAGGTCGCGGCCGCCCCACCGTCGGGGCAACCAGGGTGCGCGGCCGCAGGCGAGCACGACGTCCCGACCGGCCTGGTGCAGCTCCTCCGCGATCTGGCAGCCCGACTGGCCGCTGCCGACGACGAGCACCCTCCCGGGAGGCAGCCCACCCTCGTTCCGGTAGCCCTCGACGTCGATCTGAAAGAGGTCGGGCGGCAGCGTCTCGGCGGCCCCCGGCCGGTACGGGCGTTGGTAGGCGCCCGTGGCGAGAACGACCGCGTTCGCGTTCATGACGCCGTCGGAGGTGACGAGCGCGAACCCGTCGCGCACCGACTCGAGCGACTGCACCTCGACGTGCTCGCGGACCGGCGCGTGGGAAGACGCCGCGTACCGCTCGAGCCAGGCGACGATCTCGTCCCGCGGCATGAAGCCGTCCGGATCCGTGCCGTCGTAGTGGCCGTCCGGGAGCCGAATGGACCAGTTGGGCGTCACGACGCAGAAGCTGTCCCAGCGTCCCCGCCACGTCTCGCCGACGCGGCCGCGCTCGAGGACGACGTGCTCTACGCCCGCCTTGGTCAGCTCACGGCTGATGGCGAGCCCCGCCTGGCCCGCTCCGACCACGACGACGGGGAGGCCGCTCACCGGTCGAGCGTAACGAGTGGACGGAGCCTGTTGCCTAGGGTCTCGTGAATGCCGCTCCAGAACCGGGTCACGCCGCTCGGCGAGCTCGTCGCCGACCCGGCGCGCGGTCTCGTCTACGGGAACCGTGGCTGCCTGCACGACGAGCACGGCCGGATCCGGCGGCGCTACAACGGCAAGCGCTGGATCGCCTGCCGGCTCGAGTTCCGCGGCTGGCACCGGGAGCCGCTCATGCAGCCCGGACGGTTCACCGAGCTGTTCTTCCTCGACGAGGCGACGGCGTTCGCGGCCGGTCATCGCCCGTGTGCGCTCTGCCGGCGCGAGGACTACAGGCGGTTCCAGGGGCTGTGGCGGGGCGCCGCCGACGCGGATTCGATGGACGCGTACCTCCACGAGGAACGCCTCGACGGCTCACGCGCGCACCGACTGCACGAGGCCGAGCTCGCCGATCTTCCCGACGGCGCGTTCGTCCTTCGAGAGGGCGAGCCGTGGCTCGTCCGTGGAGCCGAGCTGCTGCGGTGGACGCCCGGCGGCTACGCGGAGCGCACGCGACGCGATGCGCGCACGAGGACCGACCTGATCACCCCGCCGTCGCTTGTTGCGGTGCTCCACTCCGGCTGGTGCTCCGACCTGCCGTTGTTGCACCCCTCCGCGTAGCTTGCGAGAGTTGCTCGGGTGAGCCGCTCGATCGTCTTCCTGTCGGACTTCGGCTACCGGAACGAGTGGGTCGGCATCTGCCACGTCGTGATCAACCGGCTCGCACCCGAGAGCACCGTGATCGACCTCTCGCACGGCGTCCCGCCGCTCGACGTGCGTGCGGGTGCGCTCGTGCTCGCGGACTCGCTGCCGTACATCCGGCACGACGCGATCGTGTTAGGCGTGGTCGACCCGAGCGTGGGGCGGGACCGCGACCTCGCGGTCGAGACCGGCGACGGTCGCCTGCTCGTCGGGCCCGACAACGGTCTGCTCGCCCCGAGCTGGCGCGCCGCCGGAGGCGCCGTGCGCGCCGTTTCGATCACCTCGTCGCAGATCGTGCTCGAGCCGGTCAGCCCGTCGCTCCACGCGCGCGACGTGCTCGCGCCGGCAGCAGCGCACCTCGCGAAGGGCGGCGCGCTCGAGGATCTCGGCGAGCCGGTCGACGTCGCGAGCCTCGCCGGACTTCGCATCCCGGACCCCAACGTGGAACAGGGGAAGATCGAGTGCGAGGTGCTCGACCTGAACCGGTTCGGGAACGTGCAGCTGAACGTCCGGAGTTCGCACCTCGCCGCGGCGGGGCTCGACCGCGCGGAACGGATCGCCGTCGCCTCGCAGGCGGGCGAGGGGTTCGCGCGACAGGTGTCGACCTACGCCGACCTCGAGGGCGACGAGTGGGGGTTGATGGTCGACCCGCGAGGTTGGCTCTCGGTCATCCGCGAGAACCCGCACAACGCGGCCGCGGACCTCGCGGTCGGCACCGGCGACCTCGTCTGGCTGACGACCGTCCGCGAGTAGCACAGTTGACGACACGCGGGCAAGCGCGGATACTCCCCGCGTGGCCTCCTCCGAGTGGATCGTCGGCATTCTCATCGGCTGGGCCGCCAATGTCGTCGCCCTGCTCGTCGTCGACTCGCTCTTCGAAAGCGTTTCGATCGGCCGCTGGGGCTCGATCATCCTCGCCGGGGCGGTGCTCGGCATCGCGAACGGGATCCTGAAGCCGATCCTCGCGCTGCTGACGCTGCCGCTGATCATCATCACGCTTGGTCTGGCCTACTTCTTCCTCAACGTCCTGATGCTGCTGATCACCGAGTGGATCACCCCGGACTTCTCGATCGACGGGTTCTGGACGTACATCGGCGCGACGATCGTCATCTGGCTCGTCAACTGGATCCTCTACGCGGCGCTCGGCGCGCTCTTCGGCAACCGGCCCGCGCGCGTCGTCGCTTAGTCCTCGCCGCGCGAGCGACGCGCGAAGACGGCTCCGCCCGCAAGTGCGCCGACGCCTGCCGCGATAAGGGCACCGCGCGGCGCCCACTTCCGCAAGCGGCGAGCGCGCTGGGGGCGGCGCTCCTTCGTCGTCAGCGCGAGGAACACCTCGTTCGCGCCGATGAGCGCGTGCGGCAGCCAGTGCCGGTAGCCCTTCTTCGAGGCGCCCGTAAGGAACGGCGTCGCGGCGAGCGCGACACCGCCGAGCGCGTCGAGCGCGAGATGCGCGCGCATCGGCACGACCCGCTTCAGCCCGAGCTCGTAGTCGGTGAGCAGCGAGTACGCCGTGGCGAGCGAGCCGACGACCCGCGGCGGGATCGTCGCGCCCGTGTTGCCGTTCATGCGCAGCAGCGTCGGCGCGGCGATCAACGCCGGTCCGGTTGCCATGTCGACGGCGGCGTGCGCCTTCGTCGGGACGATTCGCAGATTCATGGGACTCCCTTCGTCGCTTCCGAGTGGTAGGACCCCTACCCGTTGGAGCCGGAACTGAACGAGCTCCTCGAGCAGGCAAAAAGCGACCCGAACGCCGTCGGGCTCGTGCTGATCGGCTCATACGCGTCCGGAACCGCCGACGAGGAGTCGGATCTCGACGTGCTCTACGTCGTCCGCGAGGGAGTCGACCCGCCGGAGCGCGAGCGCGCCGGGCGGGTCGATCTGATCCCGACGACGCTCGACCGGCTCCGGAACGCCACAGACTGGTTCAAGCCCGCGCTGGCCCACGCCCAGGTGCTGCTGGACGACGACGGCGAGGTCGCGGCGGCAATCGAAGCCGCGCGGCGCGTTTCGCGGGACGAGATCGCCGAGCTCTACGACGGGTACCTGAACGACCTCTACCGCTCGCTCAAGGCGTGGCGGCGCGGCAACGAGCTCGCGGCGCGCATCGAGGCCGGGCGGTCGCTGCGCTTCCTGGGCGAGCTCCTGTTCGCGCTCGAGGGAAGCCGCGGCCCCTATCCGAAGGACTGGCCGGGCAGGCTCGGCGAGCTCGAGCCGCTGATGCTCGAGGTCGCGCGCACCGCCGATCCGACCCTGCAGCAGGAGCTCGCGCGCCGAGTGCGCGAGCGGGCGCGCGACTACGAGGACGTCTACGCCGACTGGCACGGCGAGATCGACCGCGTGCTGGAAATGCGCTTCGAGTGAGACCTGCGCTCGTCGTCGACATCGCGCTCAAGGTCGCGCTCGTCGTCCAGCTCCTGGTCGGCGCGTTCTCGGGCCTGCAGCAGTTCGAGGGGAAGGCGTTCGGCGGGCGCCTGCTCGCGTATCCGATCGCGACGGTGATCGTGCCGATCGCCTGGTGGCTCGTCGCGCGTCGCCGGGAGCGCCCGCCCGCGTATCCCTACGCGGCCGACATCCTCCTCACGCTCCCGTTCCTGATCGACACCGCCGGGAACGCCCTCGACCTCTACGACACGATCGACTGGTGGGACGACTTCAACCACTTCCTCAACTGGGGCCTCCTCACCGCGGCGTTCGGACAGTTCCTGCTCCGCCTCCCGATCGGGCCGCTCAACCTGTTCGCGCTCGCCGTCGGCTTCGGGGCGGTGACCGCCGTGCTCTGGGAGTTCGGCGAGTACTTCGCCTTCATCCGGAACTCGAACGAGCTTGACACTGCCTATACGGACACCCTCGGCGACCTTGCGCTCGGCCTGACCGGTTCGGTCGTGGCCGCGCTGGTCACCTCGACGATTCTCTACCGGCGCCGCTTATGATCCCGCGGATGCGCGGGATGCGGCCCGAGGACGTGTACGCGCTCGAGGGGGTCTCCGACCCGCGCCTCGACCCCGACGGGAAGACCATTGCCTACGCGCACTGGTCGGTCGACGGCGACGAGAACGAGTACCGCGCGAACATCTGGCTCGCGCCCGTCGACGGCTCGGAGCCGCCGCGGCGCTTCACGACCGGCGAGCGGCGCGACGGCGAGCCACGCTGGTCGCCCGACGGCTCGCGGATGGCGTTCGTCTCGTCCCGCGCGGAGAAGGAGCCCGGCCAGCTCTACGTGATCTCGCTGCGCGGCGGCGAGGCGCAGAAGCTGACGAAGCTCAAGGAGGACGTCCGGAACGTCGCGTGGTCGCCCGACGGCTCGCAGATCGCATTCGCGTCGCGCGTCCGCGACGAGTCGTACGAGGAAGAGGACGATCGCAGGCGGCCGCCGCGGCGCATGACGCGGCTCTTCTACAAGCTCGACAACGAGGGCTGGACGTCCGACCGCAGGACCCAGCTCTTCGTCGTCCCCGCCGACGGGAGCGCGGAGCCGCGGCAGATCACGGAGGGGGATCAGGACAGCTCGTCGCCGGCGTGGTCGCCGGACGGCTCGACGGTCGCGTTCGCCTCGGCGCGCACCGAGACCTGGGACACCGATCTCATCTCGGACATCCACTTCGTCCCCGCGGAAGGCGGCGAGCCGCGGCGCCTCACGCACGGCGACGGTGGGTACGGCGCGCCGGTCTGGTCGCCTGACGGAACGCAGATCGCCGCGCAGTTCACGCCGGACACCTGGGTGTGGGGGAAGCACACGCAGATCGCGGTGATCGACGCCGAGACCGGCGAGCGGCGCCTCGTGAGCGAGAGCCTCGACCGCCAGTGCGGCCCGTTCCCGGACGTGCGGCCGCCCGTGTGGGGCGGCGACCGGCTCCTCTTCGCGGTCGAGGACGGCGGCAACGTCCACCTGTATGCGGCCCCAGCCGACGGTTCCGCCGAGCCCGAGCTCCTCATCGGCGGACAGCGCACGCTCAAGGGCTTCGACCTGAACGGCGACACGCTCGTGCACGCGACGGCCACGCCGTCGACGTTCGCCGACCTCTACGTCGGCGAGACGCGCGTCACCGACACGGCGAAGGACTTCCCGGCGCGCATCCTCGAGCCCGAGCGGTTCACCGCGACCTCGAAGGACGGCACAGAGGTCGAGGCGTGGATCGTCCGGCCGGCCGACTTCGAGGAGGGCAAGCGCTACCCCGTGCTGCTCAGCATCCACGGCGGCCCGTTTACGCAGTACCTGTCGAGCTTCTTCGACGAGTTCCAGGTGTACGCGGGCGCCGGCTACGCGGTCGTCTTCGCGAACCCGCGTGGCTCGTCCGGCTACAGCGAGGACTGGGGGACCGCGATCCGCGGCCCGCTCGCCGACGGCGGCCCGGGTTGGGGCACAGTCGACTACGAGGACCTGATGGCCGTCATGGACGAGGCGCTCAAGCGCTTCGACTTCCTCGACCCGGAGCGCACGGGCGTGCTCGGAGGCTCCTACGGCGGCTACATGACCTCGTGGATCGTCGGACACACGAACCGCTTCAAGGCCGCGTGCTCGGAGCGCGCGGTGAACAACCTCTACACCGCGACGGGTTCGAGCGACGTCTTCTGGGCGTTCAAGGGTTACTTCGGTGCGTTTGCGCACGAGGCTCCCGAGGCCTGGCTCGAGCACTCGCCGTCGATGTACGCGAAGAACATCGAGACGCCACTCCTCATCCTCCACTCCGAGGGCGACCTGCGCTGCTCGGTCGAGCAGGCCGAGCACCTCTTCATCATCCTGCGCCTGCTGGGCAAGGAGGTCGAGTTCGTCCGCTTCGGCGGCGAGAGCCACGAACTCTCGCGCTCGGGCTCGCCCGTTCACCGGGTGCAGCGGTTCGAGCTGCTCATCGAGTGGTTCGACCGCTATCTCAAGAGCTGAGACGCTCCGCGAGCACCGCGGCGGCATAGGCGCGCCACGCCGTCTCCGGGTCCTCGCGCAGCGCGTGCACGAGCTCGCTCGTGTGCGGATGGCCGAGCGCGTCGGCGGCGAGCTGCTCGATCCCCCCGCCGAGCGCCTCGCGTCGCTCCGTCGTGTCGAGCTCGGTCGCGAACGTCGCGACCGCCGGCCCGTTCAGGTCGAGCCCGCGCTCGGGATCGCCGCCCGCCGCCAGCACCAGCAGCGACCGCCGAACTTCGGCCCGCAGCTCGTCCTCGTCGAGGGGGACCTCTCGACCGGCGACCGCAGCGACCGTCACGACCGCCACTCCCGCGTCCGCCTCGGCGACGATCCCCTCGAGCTGATCGAGCCAGTCGACGTTCATTCGTCGGACGCTACTGGGAGAATCGCGCCGTGACGTACCCGAGCAAGCTGCAGCGGGTCGCCGGCTGGATCATCGAGCTCGTCGTGGTCTCGCTGCTCCTCGCGATCGGGCTGACCTTCGGCGGCGACAACCTCTTCGTCGGCTTCGTGGTCGGCCTGACGGCGATCTGGCTCTACTTCGCGGGGCTCGAGAGCTCGCCGCGCCAGGCCACCCTCTCCGGGCCGATCCTCGGCGTGCGCGTGACCGACCTCGAGGGCGAGCGGCTCACGTTCACCCGCGCGACCGGCCGCCACTTCGCGATGTACCTGAGCGCGATCACGCCGTTCGCCATCGGCTACTGGATGGCGTTCTGGACGAAGCGCCGGCAGACCCTGCACGACCTGCTCGCGCGGACGCTCGTCCTGCGGAAGTGAGAGGGCGCGGGCCGAGTGGCCCGCGCCCGCTCGAACGTCAGCTGCCGGCCGCGGGTGAGGGCGCGCCCTCCGGACGCTCGTACTGCTGCTCCATCCGTTCGAGCTCTTCCTCGGTGCCCATGCGGACCGGGCCCTTGAACCAGTTCTTGGCGGACAGGACCCACCAGCCGCCGAACAGGAGGATCGCTCCGCCGACGAGAATCGGCGCGTAGTTCACGGCCTCCCAGGTGAACCCCTCCTTCCACGGCGCGCTGATCGAGTACGGCGGCATCAGGAAGACGATCGAGATGAAGAAGACCCACACGATCGCGATCGGGTCGATCCACCGGTAGTGCTTCCCGAGCGTCCAGGCGCCCGGCTGGAACTCGTCCTTCATCCGGAACCGAAGGATCACGGGGAGGATGAACGCGATGTACAGACCGATCACCGCGATCCCCGTCCCGACGTAGTAGCCGATGAAGAAGTTGTAGAGCGTCGGCAGCATGAGGAGCGCCGCCGCGACGACGATGGCGGCGACGGCCATGTTCGGGACCCGGTTCGAGGACACCCGGCGCCAGAGCTGGTGGCCCGGGACGGCGCGGTCGCGCGAGAACGCGAACAGCATGCGTGAGGCCGACGTGACCGACGCGATCAGGCAGAAGAGCTGTGCGACGCAGCAGATGAACAGGATGGACGTCCCCCAGCTCTCGCCCATCGCCGTCACCCAGCTCGACGGGACGATGTACAGGTCGAAGACGGGCTCCGCCGGCAGCGCCGCCGTCACCGCGACCAGCAGGATGAAGCCGAAGAACACGGAGGCGACCACCGACATGTACATCCCGACGGCGGCCGACCGCGACGCCTGGTGCGTCTCCTCGGCGACGTGGGCGGACGCGTCGAACCCCGTGATCGTGTACTGGGCCATGAGAAAGCCCGTCAGGAAGACGTACCAGAACACCGGGCTGCTGAACGAGGTCGGCGCCGGGTCGCCGCCCCAGCCCGTCAAGTTCAGGGTGTCGGTGAAGACGGAGCTGAACGAGCGGTGGTCGTCCGGGACCAACACGAGGACGAGCACGATCACGCCGACGCCGATCATGTGCCAGTAGGCCGAGATCGTGTTCAGCAACGCTGTGACCGTGATCCGGGACAGGTTCAGGATCAGCGCCGCCGTGAGGACGATCGCATAGGTCAGGTAGACGTAGCCCTTCGTGTTCGGGTAGTCGAACCAGTAGTTCATGAGTGCGGTCGAGAAGATCGCGAGGCCGTACCCGATCGACGCCGTGACGGCGATTTGGCCGACGAGGTTGAACCAGCCCGTGAACCAGCCCCACCCGGGGCTGCCGAGCTTCGACGCCCAGTAGTAGAGGCCGCCGGCGGTCGGGAAGGACGACGCGATCTCGGCCATGGACAGCGCGACGATCGTGCTCATCAGGCCGACGATCAGCCAACCCCAGGTGATCGCGACCGGGCCGCCCTGACCGTACGCGATCGAGTAGGACGTGAGGCAGCCCGCGAGGATCGAGATGATCGTGAAGCTGATCGCGAAGTTCTGGAACCCGCCCATCGCGCGGAAGAGCTCCTGCGCGTAGCCGAGGCGGTGCAGAGTCCGCTCGTCCTCGTCGGTGTGGTAGCTCGGAGCAGCCGCAGGCGACTGACCGGCCGGGGGTGTCGATTCCAAGCCGAGTCCCTCCTCCGTCGACGTTCGTGCCGTTAGGCGCTATTTACTCCCGGCGCCGGACGAGGTGTCAATGGGACGCGACGACTAGGCGCGGATGCGCGAACCGGACGGGTCGTACAGTGGCTCGGCCGCGACTTCGCCCGTGATCCAGTCGCCGAAGATCTCCACCTCCACCGGCTGCCCCGGCTCGGCGTTGACCGCAGGCACGTAGGCGTAGGCGATCGAGCGCTCGACCGTATAGCCGTAGCCGCCGCTCGTGACCCGGCCCGCGGTAGCGCCGTCGATCCGGACCGGCTCCGAGCCGAGCGCGACGGCCCGCGGGTCGGCGAGGACGAGGCACGCGAGTCGCCTTTCCGGCGCCTGCCGCTCGAGTAGCGCCTCGCGGCCGATGAAGTCGCCCTTGTCGAGCTTGACCGCGAACCCGAGCCCCGCCTCGAACGGGGTGTCGTCAGGCGTGATGTCGGCGCCCCAGACGCGGTAGCCCTTCTCGAGCCGGCACGAGTCGATCGCCTTGTAGCCGCCGGCGACGAGACCCTGGTCGCGACCGGCCTCCCAGATCGCGTCCCAGAGCCGGAGGCCGAACTCCATCGGGCAGTAGAGCTCCCAGCCGAGCTCGCCGACGTACGTCACCCGGAGGGCGAGGCAGGGGACCGGCCCGACGTCGATCTCGCGGGCGCGCATGTAGCGGAAGGCCTCGCTCGAGAGGTCGGCGGTGCTGAGGGTCTGGAGGATGCCCCGGGACTTCGGGCCCCAGATGCCGAGGCAGGCGTAGCGCGAGGTGACGTCCTCGACGACGACCGAGCCGTCCTCGGGTGCGTGTTGGCGGATCCATGAGAGGTCGTGCTGCCCGAACGCCGTCCCCGTGACGATGCGGAAGCGCTCTTCCTCGAGCCGCGTGACCGTGAAGTCGCACTCGATCCCGCCGCGCTTGTTCAGCATCGAGGTGTAGGTGATCGCCCCGACGTCGCGCACGACCTTGTTGTCGCAAAGCCGCTCCAGGAACGCAGGCGCGCCTTCGCCCGAGACCTCGATCTTGGCGAAGCTCGTCTCGTCGAAGAGCGCCGC
This sequence comes from Gaiellaceae bacterium, assembly GCA_035718485.1. Lineage (GTDB taxonomy): Bacteria > Actinomycetota > Thermoleophilia > Gaiellales > Gaiellaceae > JACCTU01. The sequence goes on along the minus strand of DASTHC010000035.1, from coordinate 962 downwards.
GGTCTCACGCGTCGCGCGATGCTCGGCGCCGACGGCGGGCGACCAGAGACGGCCGGCCCAGCCGCGCGGCCGGAGCGCCTCGTCGCCGCGTGCAGCGTTCGGCTCGAACCAGTTCGGCCGTTCCCAGCCGGACTTCTCCCCGAACGCGGCGCCGAGCTCCTGCAGCCGCGCGTAGGTCGGCGAGGTGCGGAGCGGCCGCCCGGCCTCGCGCTCGTGCCCGGGGTACCGGACGTCGTAGTACGTCGAGTAGACCTCGATCGTGCGCGCGAGCGTGTACTCGCGGGTGCGGTACGCCGTGCCGAAGCGCCGCGAGTCCATCTCCCAGACGTCGAGGCTCGGGACGTCGTCGAGGATCCACTCCGCGACGAGCCGGCCCATCCCGCCGGCGCCGGCGAGCCCGTGCGCGCAGAAGCCGGCCGCGACCCAGAAGCCGCGCACGTCCGTCGGCCCGAGGATGAACTCGTTGTCGGGGGTGAAGGCCTCCGGGCCGTTGATCAGGCGGACGGACTCCATCTCGGCGAGGTCAGGCACGCGGGTGATCGCGTTCTCCAGCAGCGGCTCGAAGCGCGGCCAGTCCTCCGCGAGCAAGCGGCCGTTGAAGTCCGGCGGGATCCCGTCGAGCGACCACGGCGCCGGATCGCGTTCGTAGCCGCCGACGATCAACCCGCCCGACTCCGGCCGGAAATAGACGAGCAGTGAGGGGTCGCGCAACGTCGGCATCTGGAGTGGAAGCCCCGACGGCTTCGTCACGAGGTACTCGTGTGCCATCGGGACGACGGGGACGTTCACTCCCGCGAGCGCGCCGAGTTCCTTGGCGAACATGCCGCCCGCGTTGACGACGATCTCGGTCTCGATCGCGCCCTTGTCCGTCTCGACGCCGGTGACACGCCCGCGCTCGTCCGCGTTCCCGGTGACCCTGGTGTTCGTCTCGATCTCGGCACCGCCGCGCCGCGCTCCTTCCG
>DASTHC010000034.1:0-5175 GCA_035718485.1 Gaiellaceae bacterium | reverse complement strand
GCCGCCCTGGCTCCCCTCCTGCTAGCTACTTAGCCGCTGATCTCCTGGCAGCGGTCGCACTTGCGGCGAACCGCTTGACACCGAACGTCTGTTCGCCTAGCATGCGAACAGATGTTCGCCCGGATCCTCGTGCTCGCGCTGGTCGTCGCCGTCGCCTGGGCGGTCGTCGCGCGGGCGTCCACCGCGGCCGGGCCGGAGCGGACCTACGTCGTCCAGCCCGGAGACACCCTGTGGTCGATCGCGAGCGCGCGGTACGGGGGCGATCCGCGGAGCGGTGTCTGGAAGATCGAACGGCGCAACGGCCTCGAGGGGCGGCCGCTCGTCGCCGGCCGGCGCATTGTTCTTCCCTAGCGCGCCGCTTCCCGCCGAGCCCCACCACGCTCGGGTGAACCGTAACCTCTCGCGCAGTGGATCTCGACATCGTCTTCTTCGGGACCTCCGGGTCGATGCCGACCGCGCAGCGAGCGCCGAGCGCGCTGCTGATCCGGCGCGGTGGCGACAAGCTGCTCTTCGACTGCGGTGAGGGCACCCAGCGGCAGATGCTCCGGTCCTCGGTCGGCCTGATCGAGCTCGAAGAGATCTTCCTCACGCACTTCCACGCCGACCACTTCCTCGGCCTGCCCGGGATGCTGAAGACGTTCGCGTTGCGGGGTCGCGAGCTGCCGATCACGATCTACGGCCCGCCGGGCCTCTCCGACCTCTTCGGCGACCTGCGCCGGATCTTCGGGAAGCTCACCTACCCGTTCGAGCTCGTCACCGTGCGGCCGGGCGAGGTGCTCGACCGCGGCGAGTACCGGATCGAGGTCTTCGAGCCGAACCACGGCCGGAGCGCGGTCGGCTACGCGCTCGTCGAGACGCCTCGCCCGGGCCGCTTCGACGCGGACGCCGCCGAGGCGCTCGGCATCCCGATCGGCCCCGAGCGGGGGGCGCTGCAGCGTGGGGAGGCCGTCACCCTCCCGGACGGTCGCGTGATCACGCCGGACTCGGTCGTCGGCGAGCCGCGCCCCGGACGGAAGGTCGTCTACGCGGGCGACACGGCTCCGGCGCAGACCGTCGTCGACGCCGCCCGGCACGCGGACGTGCTCGTCCACGAGGCGACGTTCGCCGACGAGGAGCGCGAGCGCGCCGAGGAGACGCTCCACTCGACGGCGTCGCAGGCGGCCGAGGTCGCGCGCGAGGCAGGCGTGACGCTGCTCGTCCTCACGCACCTCTCGAACCGCTACTTCGGCCCCGAGCTTGTCGAGGAGGCGCGCGCGACCTTCCCCGAGACCGTCGTCCCTCGCGACTTCGACGTCGTCGAGGTGCCCTTCGCCGAGCGGGGCGTTCCCCGGCTCGTGAAGGGTGGAGCCTCGGGGCGCCGCGTACAATCAGTGACTCGGGAACCGGTCACGACCGTCGAGGAGCCACGATGACAGCGATGGTGCAAGTAGCGGTCGCAGGGGACGTCACGGAAGCCGAAGAGATCCAGGCGATCCTCAACGAGGCGGGAATCGAGTCGACGCTCGAGCCCGAGCTCGATGCCGACGCGATCGCCGTCCTCGTCCCCGACGGGTCGATCGAGGTCGCCCAGGAAGCGATCGAGGCGATGACCGAGCCCGATGAGCTCGACGCGGGCGCCTGACTTCTCGCGACGCGCGGCGACGTACGACGAGGTCCGCCCCGTCGACGACAACTGGTGGGAGGTCTACGCGCTCGCGGAGGGGCTCGGCGACCTGCGCGGCCGCCGCGTGCTCGACGTCGGCTGCGGCACCGGACGTCTGAGCGTCGCCCTCGCCGACCGCGCCGGAGCGAAGGTCTGGGGCGTCGACGCGTCGGAGGAGATGCTCGCGCAGGCGCGGGCGAAGGCGTCGCGCGGGGCGGCGTTCAAGCAGGCGCGCGCGGAGTCGCTGCCCTTCAAGGACGGTTGGTTCGAGCGGGTGGTCCTCTGGCTCGTGATCCACCTCGTCGACCGCGAGGCGGCGCTCCGCGAGGCTCGCCGCGTGCTCGGCGGTGACGGGCGCGTCGTCATCGCCACGTTCGACCACTCGCACTTCGACGCGTTCTGGCTGAACCGGTATCTGCCCTCGATCGAGCCGATCGACCGTGCGCGATTCCCGACGAGAGAGCAGCTCGAGCGCGAGCTCGAGGCGGCGGGCTTCGTCGACGTGAGCTCGACGCGCCTCGACCAGCGCGCGTCGCTCTCGCGCGAGCAGGCGCTCTGGCGCATGCGGGCGGGCCACATCTCGACGTTCGATCTGCTCGACGACGACGAGCGTGCCCGCGGGCTCGAGCTCGCCGAGCGGGAGCTGCCGGAGCGCGTCGAGTACGACCTGCGGTGGCTCGTCGCGACTGGGACCGCGTGAACTCGACCATTCGGCTCGGCCGCATTGCCGGGATCGAGATCGGCGTCAACTGGACCTGGCTCGCAGTCTTCGCGCTGATCGTCTGGTCGCTCGCCGCCCGAGTCTTTCCCGATGCCGTTCCCGGCCGCGCGGACTCCACGTACTACGCGATGGCGATCGTCGCCGCGATCTTGTTCTTCAGCTCGCTCCTTCTGCACGAGCTCGGTCACGCGGTCGAGGCTCGGCGCGAAGGGATGCAGATCGACGGCATCACCCTCTGGCTGTTCGGCGGCGTCGCGAAGTTCAGAGGGATGTTCCCCTCGGCGGGCGCGGAGTTCCGCATCGCGATCGCCGGGCCGCTGGTCTCGCTCCTTCTCGGCGCCGCGTTCATCGGCCTGGCGATCGCGTGGTCCGGATCCGAGGAGGTCGACACGGTTCTCGAGTGGCTCGGCCAGATCAACATCCTGCTCCTCGTGTTCAACCTCCTGCCGGCCTTGCCGCTCGACGGCGGCCGGGTGCTCCGATCGGCGCTGTGGGCGTTCCGCGGCGATTTTGTGTTCGCGACGCGCGTCGCCGCGACGATCGGCCGCGCCTTCGGCGCGCTGTTCGTGGCAAGCGGGCTCGCGCTTGCGTTCCTCGCCGACGAGTCCCAGACGAACGGGATCTGGATCGCCCTGCTCGGTTGGTTCCTCTACACCGCGGCGTCGAGCGAGGCGCAGACGGGCGTCGTGCACGCGCGGCTCGCGGGCCTGCGCGTCGGCGACCTGATGGTGCGCCAGCCGGCGAGCGTGAGGCCCGACCAGACGATCGGCGAGCTGATGGAAGGGATGATCTGGACCGACCGGCACGAGGCGTACCCGGTCGTTGAGGGAGACCGCGCGGTGGGGCTGCTGCCGTTCCGTGCGATCGCGGACGTGCCGAGACGGGAGTGGGACGTGCGCACCGTTCGCGACTCGATGGTTCCGCTCAGCGACCTTCCGGTACTGGGCGAGGACGAGCCCCTCGACCAGGCGCTCGCGCGGCTCGGCGACGGGTCCGGGCAAGCCCTCGTCGTGGACGGCGACCGGGTCACAGGCTTGCTCACGGCTACGGACGTCGGCCGCGCGCTTCAGCGGCGCAGCTAGCGCACGTACTCGAGCCGCGTCGAGCCGACGAGCCCGCTCGGCGCGATCGACAGCTGGCAGACGGACGTCTCGCTGCTCGCCGGGACGGACGGACGCCAGATCTCCTCGGGCTGAAGCGTCTTCTCGACCTGCGTCGCCCCGCTGTCCAGCTGAACCGTGACGGGCGAGCCCTTGGCAATGAACGTCGCCTCGAAGGTGCCGCCGGTGCACCCGTACTTCGTGATCGACGCGTTGCTGTAGATGTCGCCGCTTCCCTGGACGCCGACGAGGACGGTCGAGAGGCGAAGCGGAGGCTCGACCTCCCAGAGCACGAGCCCTTTGTGGATGAGGCCGAACTGCTCGACAGAGGCGGTGGGCCTGCCAAGGAAGGTGAACGCCGTCGAGCCGACGACGTTCGGCGGTGCATCCGACGCGAGCTCGCCGAGCGGGAACGGATCGACGTTCCGCTGTGGCATGGGTCCCGGCACGCGGCGCGTGCCCTCGAGCACGTACACGCGCCGGATGTCGCGGTTCCAGAACACGTACTCCCAGACCGCGTTCCAGTGCGGCTCGCCGTCGTAGAAGTACGAGACGTCCCCGTTCGCCGTGTTGTCGACCCACTCGGGGTCCTGCGTGCCGAAGAACGACGTCTTCAGCTCGGCGGCCTCGTCGGCGACGTAGCGCGACACGGCGATCGACGAGCCGACGAAGAGGAGGCCGAGCGCGACCGGCACCGCGACGAGGAAACGGGCCGGCACGAGCGCGAACGCGAGTACCGCCGCACCGGTGAAGCCCCACACGAGCGCCTCGTAGCTCCCGAGCTCCCAGACCGGGACGAGCGAGAAGGCGTCGGGAAGCGCCGCTTTGTGGACGAGCTTCCCGAGCGGGAGCGTCAGCACGAGCCCCGCCACGCCGAGGGCGACGACCGTGGAGGCGACGCGCGTGCGTGGCGCGCCCCGCGCGAGCCAGAGGCAGAGCCCGAGGAAGAGGAGCGGCGCGAGCGCGAGCAGATCGCGCTCGGCGAGCCGTCCGACGTAGCGCGACGCGAAGAGCCCGACCTCTGCGATCAAGCCGGCGCCGAGCGCGAAGGTCACGGCGAGGTACGCGCGCGCCGCGCGTTCGACGGGCGGCCGGAGCGCGAGCATGACCACCGCGCACGCCGGGACGACGCCCGCGAGCAGGACGACGTCGGCGGCGTGGTAGACGACGAACTTCAGCGCGGTCCCGAGGTCGTAGCTCGAGCGTCCCGCGGGCTCGTAGGCGCCGAAGCCGCCGGTCAGCATCCACACGAGACCGAGCACGGCGAGCCCGCCGATCGCGTACGCCAGCCGGCGGACCGGCTCCATGCTCCGCTCGAGCAGGGCGTAGAGGACGAGCGCGAGCACGAACGCGGGCACGAGCACGAGCGCCTGGAGGCGCGTCAGCACCGCGAGGACGATCGCGCCGACGAGCAGGGCCTGGTTCCCGCGCGTCGGACGTTCGAGCGCCGATGCGGTCGCCCACGCCGCGAGCGTCATCACGGGGACGAACACGGTCTCGCTCATCAACAGGCCGGTGTAGGCGAGCCCAGGGATCGTCAGCGTGAGCGCGGCGGCCCCGAGCGCCCAGGTCTCCGACATGAGCCGACGGCCCCAGAAGAAGACCGGGACCGCGGTCAGCGACATCACCAGTGCCTGGAGCACGCGCGCGAGGTCGTAGCCGAGCGAGGTGTCGAGGAGCGCGAGCGGCAGGCCGATCAGCGCGGGGTGGAC
>DASTHC010000033.1:0-10093 GCA_035718485.1 Gaiellaceae bacterium | reverse complement strand
GTAGTCGTCGCCGTGCCGAGCGGCCGCGGCGCCGCGCCAGAAACCGTCGTCGCCGCGCTCGAGCGCTTCGTCGCGACCGTTCATGCGCACGGCGAGCGAGGAGACCTCGGGCGCCCAGACCTCGAAGTCGACGACCTCCGGGTCGCGAGGAACGGCGCCGAGCACGGCGGTGAAGGTACCGATGGGGCGTCCGGTCACCGCGCGATCCTCCTGTGGTGCGAACGCACAATCACCTGCGGGAGTTTCTGCGCCGTACGCCGAAGACGCCGCACCTCCGGCTGAGGCGTCGACTGGTTGCGGCGCTCGTGCTCGTCGGGATCGTCGACGTGGTCTGCACCGTGCTGATGTGGGTGTTCGAGGACGACGCCCGGCGCAGTGAGATCAACAACCTCTGGGACGCGTTCTTCTTCACGACCGTCCAGCTGCTCACGGTCTCGTCGCAGATGCGAAACCCGGTCACGACACCCGGGCGGATCGTCGACATCTTCCTCGAGCTCACCGCGCTCTGTCTCGTGACGGGCATCGCCGGTGCGTTCGCGTCGTTCTTCCTCGACCTCGGGAGCCAGGAGGACGCTAACGGTCAGGAGCGAACCACGTGACCGAAAGCGGCGGCAGCGTGAGCTCCGCCGAGAACGGCTGATCGTGCCAGCCGCCGGCCTCCGCGACGACGCCGCCGAGGTTGCCGACGTCGCTGCCGCCGTAGTACGTCGAGTCCGTGTTGAGGATCTCCGTCCAGCGGCCACCTGACGGAAAGCCGACGCGGTAGCGCTCCCGGACCTCGGGCGAGAAGTTGCCGACACACACGACCGGGTCGGTCCCGTCGGCGCCGTAGCGCGCGAACGCGATCACGTTGTGGTTTGCGTCGTTCGCCTCGAGCCAGCGGAACCCGTCGGGGTTGTGATCCACCTGCCACAGCGCGGGACGGTGACGGTACACGCGGTTCAGCTCGCGCACGAGCTGCTGCATCCCCGCGTGCTCGGGCCGCTCGAGCAGGTGCCAGTCGAGCGAGCGGTCGTGCGACCACTCCTGCTCCTGCGCGAGTTCGCCGCCCATGAAGAGCAGCTTCTTGCCGGGATGCGCCCACATGTACGCGTAGAGCGCCCGCAGGTTCGCGAACTGCTGCCAGCGGTCGCCCGGCATCTTCGACAGGAGCGAGCCCTTGCCGTGCACGACCTCGTCGTGCGAGAGGGGAAGGATGAAGTTCTCGCTGAACGCGTACATGAGCGAGAACGTCAGCTGGTGATGGTGGTAGCGCCGGTAGATCGGCTCGCGGCGGAAGTAGTCGAGCGTGTCGTGCATCCAGCCCATGTTCCACTTGAAGCCGAACCCGAGGCCGCCGAGGTACGTGGGCCGCGACACGCCGGGCCACGCCGTCGACTCCTCCGCCGTCGAGACCACGCCGGGCTCGCGCCCGTGGACCACCTCGTTCAGCTCCTTGAGGAACCCGACCGCGTCGAGGTCCTCGTTGCCGCCGAACACGTTCGGCACCCACTCGCCCTCGCGACGCGAGTAGTCCAGATAGAGCATCGACGCGACGGCGTCGACGCGGATCCCGTCGACGTGGAACTCGCGCAGCCAGAAGAGCGCCGACGCGAGCAGGAAGTTGCGCACCTCGTGGCGCCCGTAGTTGAAGACGAGCGTGCCCCAGTCGGGGTGCGCGCCACGGCGCGGGTCGTCGTGCTCGTAGAGCGCGGTCCCGTCGAAGCGCGCGAGCGCCCAGTCGTCACGCGGGAAGTGCGCGGGCACCCAGTCGAGGATCACGCCGAGGCCGCGCTGGTGGAGGTAGTCGACGAACCAGCGAAAGTCGTCGGGCGAGCCGAACCGCGACGTCGGCGCGAAGAAGCCCGTCACCTGATAGCCCCAGGAGCCCGAGAACGGGTGCTCCATGACGGGGAGCAGCTCGACGTGCGTGAAGCCGAGGTCGAGCGCATAGTCGGCGAGCTCCTGCGCGAGCTCGCGGTACGTGAGCGAGCGGTTGTCCTCGAGTGGGTTGCGCCGCCACGAGCCGAGGTGCACCTCGTAGACGGACATCGGCTCGCCGTAAGGCTCAGCCTCGCGGCGGCGCGCGAGCCACTTCCCGTCGCCCCAGCGGTGCTCGGGCACGTGGACGACCGAGGCGGTGTGCGGCGGAACCTCGGACGCGAACGCGAACGGATCCGCCTTCAGCTTGACCGTCCCGTCCGCCTGGACGACCTGGAACTTGTATCGCTGCCCCGGCTCCGCGCCCTCGACGACGGCCTCCCAGATGCCTGAGTCGCCGAGGTTCCGCATCGGGCTCGGCTGCCAGTCGTTGAAGTCGCCGACGACGGCGACCGCGCGCGCGTTCGGCGCCCAGACCGCGAACGAGACGCCCTCGTCGCGCACGTGTGCGCCGAGCACGTCGTGGAGCCGCTCGTGCCGTCCCTCACCCGCGAGGTAGAGGTCGATCTCGCCGAAGACGCTCATACCGCGGCGCGCTCCAGCAGCCGGACGATCCCCGCGACGGGGATCGGGACCCACGACGGACGGTTGTCGAGCTCGTAGCGCAGCTCGTACACCGCCTTCTCGAGCTCGAACACCGCGAGCAGCCGCTCGAAGGAGGAGCCGGACGGGATGAGCGACGAGTCGACCTCCGCGAGGTACCCGAGCAGGAACGCATCGCGCGCCCGCTCCTCCCACCCGTCCGGCGGATCGACGCCGTGCTCGATCCGCGCGGCGCTCGCGGCGTACGCGAACGAGCGGAGCATTCCGGCGACGTCGCGCAGCGGCGAGCGCTTGCGACGCCTGTCGACGATGGGCCGCGCGGGCTCGCCCTCGAAGTCGAGGATCACCCAGCCGTCGCCCGTCCAGAGCGCCTGCCCGAGGTGGTAGTCGCCGTGGGTGCGGATGATCTTCCCGACGTCGCCCGCGTGCGAGAGGCCGCGCAGCTGCTCGCGCACCTCCTCACCGCGCCCGAGGATGGGCTCGAGCTCCTGCGCGTCGGGGAGCGAGACGAACAGCTCCTCGATCTCCTCGTCGACGCTCGCCGTCAGCAGGCCGAGCGACTCGTTGCTCGGCTCCTCCGGCGCGAAGCTCGGGTCGGAGTAGTCCGAGGCGAGCACCGTGTGCATCGCGCCGGACACCTCGCCGAGCAGGCGCAGGCGCTCGACGAACTCGTCGCTCCAGCCCTCGCGGAGCGACTGCAGCGCGAGCTCCCAGCCGTCACCGTCGCCCGGCACGTAGTCCTGCGCGATGGCGAGCGTCGCCTCGACGGGCGTCCCGCGGTACGACGCCCAGCCCTGCAGCGACGCGATCGAGGGAAAGCCGCGCTCGGTCAGGAAGCGCAGCAGCTCGAGCTCGGGGTTCACGCCGGCCTCGATCCGGCGGTACGACTTCAGCACGAGCGCGTCGTCGAACACGAGCGAGCTGTTCGACTGCTCCCGGCCCATCGGGCGCACGTGCTCGAGCGAGCCGTCGGCGCCGGGCCCGCGGAACTCGACCATCGCCTCGCCGCCGGCGACGTCCAGCTCGGCGCGCATCGCGCGAACGACCTCGCGCGCGAGCTCGGGATCGGCCAGCGCGTCGTACACCTTCCAGCCCTCGACGTCGGCGATCGCGTCGTCCCAGTCGCGCCGGAAGCCGAGCGGCACGTGGTAGAGCTCGTGCGTCCCCGGGTGGAAGCGGATCTCGACGAGCGCGAGCGCGAGCATTGGCTCCTCCGTCCGGACGACCGGTGCCGCGATGACCTGGAAGTGCGCGATCTCGCGCGACTTCGCGCCGAACCAGCGCTGCGCGAGCACGAACTCGCGAAGCGAGTCCTCCGGGACCGAAAGAGCGAGGTGGTGCGTGAAGGCGGTCACTCGTCCCCCTCTTCCTCGGGCATGCGCAGCTGGAACCAGAAGAAGCCGCGCGGCGCGAGCGTCAAGAGGTACGACAGGTCGCCGACCGCCGGAAACGACGTCCGGCCGAACATCTCTTCGGGCACCATCCCACTGAAGCGTGACAGGTCGAGCTCGACCGCCTGCGCGGAGCGCGCGACGTTGTGCACGCAGAGCACGATGTCGTCCTCGTATTGGCGCACGTGCGCGAAGATCCGCGGATTCGAGGTCTCGAGCGGCTCGTACGTCCCGAGGCCGAACACCGGATGCTGCTTGCGGAGCGCGATGAAGCGCCTGATCCAGCGCAGGAGCGACGTCGGCGTGCGCAGCTGCGCCTCGACGTTCACCGCCTGGTAGCCGTAGACCGGATCCATCAGCGGCGGCAGATAGAGCTGTGCGAAGTCGGCGCGCGAGAAGCCGCCGTTCCGGTCGCCCGTCCACTGCATCGGGGTGCGGACGCCGTCGCGGTCGCCGAGGAAGATGTTGTCGCCCATCCCGATCTCGTCCCCGTAGTAGAGAACGGGTGAGCCCGGGAGCGAGAACATGATCGCGTGCAGAAGCTGGATCTCGTCGCGACCGCTGTCCATGAGCGGCGCGAGGCGGCGGCGGATGCCGAGGTTCAGCTTCATCCGCGGATCCTTCGCGTACTCGTCGTACATGTAGTCGCGCTCGTCGTTCGTGACCATCTCGAGCGTCAGCTCGTCGTGGTTGCGCAGAAAGAGACCCCACTGGCAGTTGTCCGGGATCGCAGGCGTGCGCTCGAGGATCTCGTAGATCGGCGTCGCGTCCTCGCGCCGCAGCGACATGAACATGCGCGGCATGACGGGGAAGTGGAAGCACATGTGGCACTCGTCGCCGTCGCCGAAGTATTCGACGACGTCCTCGGGCCACTGGTTCGCCTCGGCGAGCAGCACCTTGTCCGGGTAGCTCGCGTCGACCTCGGCGCGCACGCGCTTCAGGTAGTCGTGCGTCTCGGGCAGGTTCTCGCCGTTCGTCCCGTCGCGCTCGTAGAGGTACGGGATCGCGTCCATCCGGAAGCCGTCGCTGCCGAGATCGAGCCAGAACCGCAGCACGTCGAGCATCGCCTTCTGGACTGCGGGGTTGTCGTAGTTCAGGTCCGGCTGGTGCGAGAAGAAGCGGTGCCAGTAGTACTGGCCGCGCACGGGATCCCACGTCCAGTTCGAGGGCTCGGTGTCGAGGAAGATGACGCGCGCGTCCTGCCACGGCTCGTCGCTGTCCGACCAGACGTACCAGTCGCCGTACGGGCCGTCGGGATCGGTGCGCGAGGCCTGGAACCACGGGTGGTCCGCCGAGGTGTGGTTCATCACGAGATCGGCGATGACGCGGATCCCGCGCTGGTGCGCCGCCTCGACGAGGAGGCGGAAGTCCTCGACCGTCCCGTAGTCCTCGTGCACGTTGTTGAAGTCGGCGATGTCGTAGCCGCCGTCGCGGAGCGGCGACGGGTAGAGCGGCAGCAGCCAGATGCAGTCGATCCCGAGCCACTGGAGGTAGTCGAGCTTGTCCGTCACGCCGCGCAAGTCGCCCGAGCCGTCGTCGTTCCCGTCGAAGAACGCGCGCGTGTGGATCTCGTAGAAGACGGCGTGCTTGAACCACAGCGGGTCGCTCTCGAACCAGCGTCCGGGCTCCGCGGCGCGCTCGACGGTCTCGGTCACGACCCCACCCGCAGGACGTGGCTCTGGCCCGGGTCGAGCCGCACGTAGTTGCGACCGGTCTGCCAGGTGAACCCTTCGTCGGCGAGGAGCTCCTGCGCGCGAAACGTCGGGGGCAGGCCGAGCGCCGCGGGCAGCACCGCGACTCCTTCGCGCGCGTCGAACGGATCGGTGTTCACGACGACGACGACCGTGTTGTCCCCTCGGCGCTTCGCGTACGCGAAGAGGTACTCGCTCTCGGTCTCGATCAGCGTCAGGTTCGCGAAGCGCTGCAGCGCCGGGTTCGCGCGCCGGATCTCGTTCAGCCGGCGGACGAGTGGCAGCAGCTCGCCGTCGAGCTTCCGTTTCTTCACCTCGTACTTCTCGGAGTCGAGGTACTCCTCGCTTCCGTCGCGCACCGGCACGTTCTCCAGGTTCTCGAAGCCGGAGTAGATGCCGTACGTCGGGCTGAGCGTCGTCGCGAGCACGAGCCGCGCCTCGAACGCGGGACGTCCGCCCTCCTGGAGGTACGCGTGGAGGATGTCCGGCGTGTTCACGAACAGGTTCGGCCGGTAGAAATCGCTCCAGTCGAGGAGCTGCTCGACGAACTCCTTCAGCTCCCAGCGCGTGTTCTTCCACGTGAAGTACGTGTACGACTGGCCGAAGCCGATCTTCGCGAGCGTCGTCATCATCGCCGGCCGCGTGAACGCCTCCGAGAGGAACAGGACGTCGGGGTGCTCGCCGCGCACCTCGTCGATCAGCCACTCCCAGAACGCGATCGGCTTCGTGTGCGGGTTGTCGACGCGGAAGATGCGCACGCCGCGCTCGACCCACGTCAGGACGACGTCGCGCAGCGCGTCCCAGAGCCCGCGCCAGTCGTCGGAGCCGAAGTTGACGTTGTAGATGTCCTGGTACTTCTTGGGTGGGTTCTCCGCGTACTTCAGCGTCCCGTCGGGGCGGCGATGGAACCACTCGGGGTGCGCTGCGAGCCAGGGGTGGTCGGGCGACGTCTGGATCGCGAAGTCGATGCAGACCTCGCAGCCGACCTCGCGGCCACGCGCGACCATGCGCTCGAACTCCTCGAGCGTCCCGAGCTCGGGATGGACGGCTTCGTGCCCGCCCTCGGCTGCGCCGATCGCCCACGGGCTCCCGACGTCGCCGCGCCCCGGCGTGAGCGTGTTGTTCCGTCCCTTCCGGTTCGTCGTCCCGATCGGGTGCACCGGCGGGAGGTAGACGACGTCGAAACCGAGCTCCGCGAGCTCCGGCAGCACGCGCTCGACGCCCTTGAAGCCGCCGAACGAGCGCGGGAAGAGCTCGTACCACGCGCCGAACGCGCCGCGTTCGCGGTCGACGTCGAGCTCGAACGTCTGCGACGGCGTCTTCTCGCTGCGTTCGCCGGCCTTCGCCTCGAGCGCCTCCTCGACGGTGAGCGACTCGCGGCCGAGGAGCGACGCGCCCTCGGCGAGCTCGGAGCTCAGGTCCTCCTGGCCGGCCTCGTGCTTCCGCTTGACCTCCCACTGGTAGGACGCCACGCGGTCGAGCCACGCCTCGATCCGATACGTCCACCGCCCAGGCTCGTCGACCTCGAAGCCGCCCTCGAACCGGTCGTTGCCGACCGGCTGGAGCGGCGACTCCTGCCAGCGCGTCGCGCCCAGCCGCTTGAACCGAACCGCCGCGCCGAGCACCTCGTGGCCGTCGCGCACGATCGTCGCGGACACGTCGACCCGGTCACCGGCGACCGCCTTGACCGCGTACCGTCCGCAGTCCACCTGCGGGCGAACGTCCTGGATCAGGATGCGCGCTGGTGCGTTCTTGGATTTTGGAACAGGCAATGTCGTGAGTCGTCCCGAGAGCGATCGAGGTCTAAACGAGTGAAGCTTCCCCGTTCGAGCGGGATCCTGCTGCACCCAACCTCGCTGCCCGGGGGTCGGCTCGGGCCGGAGACGTACGCGTTCGTGGACTGGCTCGCGGCGGCGGGGCAGTCGTGGTGGCAGGTCCTGCCGCTCGGACCGCCGGACGAGGTCGGCTCACCGTACAAGTCGCCTTCTGCGTTCGCGGGCTGGGCCGGGCTGCTCGACGAGCCCGAGGCGGCGGTGACGACGGACGAGCTCGAGGACTTCGTCGCGCGCGAGTCGTACTGGATCGCAGACTGGGCCGCCTTCGCGGGCGGCGACGCGACCGCCGACCAGGTGCGCTTCGAGCGCGAGTGGACGGCGCTCCGCGCGTACGCGCACGAGCGCGGTATCCGGCTGATCGGCGACCTCCCGATCTACGTCGCCCCGGCGAGCGCCGACCACCGCTCGCACCCGGAGCTGTTCCAGGACGACTTCGTGGCAGGCGTGCCCCCGGACGAGTTCACGGACGAGGGGCAGCTCTGGCGCAACCCGCTGTACGACTGGCCCGCACTGCGCGCGCAGGGCTTCCGCTGGTGGCTCGAGCGCTTCCGCCGGACGTTCGAGCTCGTCGACCTCACCCGCGTCGACCACTTCCGCGGCTACGTCGCGTACTGGGCCGTCCCGGCCGACGCGGAGACGGCGAAGGACGGCGAGTGGCGACCCGGGCCCGGCCGCGAGCTCTTCGAGGCGATCCGCGAGGACGTCGGCGACCTGCCGGTGATCGCCGAGGACCTCGGCGTGATCACGCCGGCGGTCGAGCACCTGCGCGACGAGCTCGGCCTCCCCGGCATGCACGTCATGCAGTGGGCATTCGTCGACGACGTGAAGAGCCCGCACCGGATCGAGAACCACCGCGAGAACGGCGTCGTCTACACGGGGACGCACGACAACGACACGGCGCTCGGCTGGTGGCGCTTGCTCGATTCGGCGGAGCGTACGGCGACCGGGCTCGACGCGCGGGACCCCGCGTGGTCGCTGATCGAGCGCGCGTTCTCGTCGCGCGCGGTACTCGCGATCGTCCCGCTGCAGGATGTGCTCTGCCTCGGCAGCGAGGCGCGGATGAACGTGCCCGGCAGTGAGAGCGGCAACTGGCGGTGGCAGCTCGAGCCCGGCGCGCTCACGCCGGAGCTCGCCGCGCGGTTGCGCGCGGCCACCGAGGAGGCGGGACGCACGTGATTCTCGAGACGCTCGCCGCAGCACTCATCTGCCTCGACCCGGGCCACGGCACCGTGCCGTCGGTGGGAGCGCAGCGCGAGCCGATCGGCCCCGGCTCGACGACGCTGAAGATCAAGGATCCGGGCGGCACCGCAGGCGAGGCGCCCATCGCGCTCGCGATCGCACGCCGCACGCGGGCGCTCTTGCTCGCGCGCGGCTACCGCGTCGCGATGACCCGCAACGGTCCGGGTTACACCGGCGGGAACGTCGAGCGCGCGCGCTTCTGCAACGAACGGCACGCCGCGCTGATGATCCGCATCCACGCCGACGGCTCCACGAGCCGCTCGCAGCGCGGGGCGCACACGCTCTACCCCGCGCTCCACCGAGGGTGGACCGACGACGTCTACCGGCCCAGCCTGCTCGCGGCCACGCTCGTGCAGCGGGAGCTCGCGCGGGCCACCGGCGCGCGGGACCTCGGGCTCCAGCGCCGTTCCGACCTGACCGGCTTCAACTGGGCCGACGTGCCGGTCGTCCTCACCGAGGTCGGCTTCCTCACCAACCCCGCGGAGTCGCGTCTCCTACACTCGTCGGCGTACCAGCAACGCGTCGCACGGGGACTTGCTGCAGGAGCCGAGTCGTATCTGGCAAAAAGAGCAAATCGCGGCTAGGTTGAGAGTGTCCTAGCAGGTCGGAGAGCGAAGGGTCGTCCAGTGGCCGCAGCGGGGATTGCTGGACTGCGGCAGAGGGGGTGACGGTGGACAGCGCCGAGGCACGCCGCGCTGTAAACGAGGCCGCGCTCGCCCGTGACCGCACGGGGCTCGTCGCCGTGGCCGCCTCCATGCCCGCGACCCAGGCCTTCGCCTACGAGCGCCGGCGCGCCCGCGCGTACGCGCACGCGCTCGACGGTAATCCCGACTTCGCGCTCGCGGAGCTCAGCCTCGCGGCCGCCGCGGAGCCGCCGAGCGCGGCGACGCTCGCGGCCGACTCGGCGCAGCTCCACCTGCTCCTCGGCGACCCTGCGCGTGCGGTGGCCTCGCTCGAGGGAGCGGCGCGCGTCGAGCAGACGCTCGACCCGCACGCGGGCGCCGTGCTCGTGGCGGCGATCCGCGAGGCGCCTGCGTCCTGGTTCCGCGGCGTCCGCGCCGCGTTCCACGGCGGCAGCCTGCGCACGACCGCCGCGGCGCTCGGCGCGGCGTTCGACACCGTGGCCGACCGGACGGTCTTCCGCGCCGGTATCGCGAGCGCGGCGCTCGCGGCTGCGGTGCTCTCGTTCTTCACGCTCCCGAACCTCTTCTTCGACGGCACGTCCTCGCCGCGGAGCGGCGTCACGACGCCTCGCTTCGCCGCGCCGCCGGGCGTGGTCGTCGCGAGCGTCCCGGAGGCGAACCCCGAGCTTGTGGCCCCCGACCGCGCGACCCGCGACCGGACGGGCCCGAGCCCGAATCTCGGGTCGGCGACGGCGGCGCTCGTCAGCGTCGGCGCAGAGCCGCCGGCAGGCGGGACCGCCGCGCAGCCGCCGCCCGGTCGTCCGCGTGCGTCGCGCCCGGGGCGCGACCCG
>DASTHC010000032.1:0-12621 GCA_035718485.1 Gaiellaceae bacterium | reverse complement strand
GCGTGCACGCAGCAGTTCCCGGTCTTCTCGACCTCGCGGATCGTCGCGGGCGGGCCGATCGAGGGCGGCGTGTTCAAGTGCGCTCTGAAGCCGGTGACGACCGCGGTCGCCGACGGCACGTACGCGCCGTGGATCCCGGGTGCCCACGGACGTGGCACGCCTGCAGCAGGTCTTCCCGACCGGCGTCTGCGACTACTCGAAGCCGGACGTCGGCAGGCCGGCGGGGTTCTAGGGACCGCTTGAGGCGGGGGTGGCCTAGACCGCCACCCCCGCCTCCTGCAGCGACAAGTCGACGAACCGATCCCAGTTCGCCTCGATCTTCTTCGCCATCGCGACCTCTTCCGCGAGGCTCTCGCGCGCCGCCTGCGCGGTCTCGGCGTCGCCCGCGCGCTCGGCGATGCGCGCGAGCAGCTCGTAGGACGCGATCTCGAGGTGCTCGGTCGCGTAGGCGTCGCGCGCGTTCCGGCCGGCCTTCTCCGAGCGGGTCGCGTCGAGGACGCTCTTCATCAGCGCCTGGACGATCCCGACGCCCTCGCGGACCCTCGACGGCGCCGCGCCGTGCGCCTCGAGCCGCCGCACCATTCGATCTGCCTGCTTCTCCGTCTCGAGCCGGTGGTCGCGCAGCTCGTCCTTGATCACGGGATCCTCGGTCGTCGAAATCATCGAGTCGAGCATCCGCAGCACGTTCTGCTCCATGGCGTACGCCTCGTCGATGTGTTTGATCAGCTGGTTCTCGAGCTCCTCGCTCACAGAGATCCTCCTCAGTCGAAAGCGTCCGAAGTCCTTGCCGAGCCACGTCGCGCGCCCGGCCCACTCGTCCTCGCCGGCCGGCTCGAGGATGTCCACGAGGCCGACGAAGGGCGAGCGGTAGCGAAGCTCGTTCCCCTGGACGTCGAACGGCATCCGCAGCGGGCCGGCGAGCGTCTCGCCCCTCGAACCCTGGATCCGCTTCCGCACGCCCTCCATCGGCGGCAGCGCGCCGCTCGTGCGCTCGACCGACCAGACACCGTCCAGGTTCTCCACGCGAGTAGCGTTCCACTCCGTGCCGGGTCAAAACGTCCCCTTTCCGCCGATGGAGGCGGAGCTCGTCTCGGAGCTCCCCGTCGGCGAGGGGTGGCAGTACGAGCCGAAGTGGGACGGGTTCCGCGGCGTGCTCGAGAACGACGGCGGCGAGCTGGCGCTCTGGTCGCGGAAGGAGCGGCCGCTCCTGCGCTACTTCCCGGAGCTGCGCCCGCTCGGCGACCTGCTTCCGCCCCACTCCGCGCTCGACGGCGAGATCGTGATCGCGCGCGACGGGGTGCTCGACTTCGACTCGATGCAGACGCGGCTCCACCCGGCGGAGAGCCGCGTCAACCGGCTCGCGGCCGAGATCCCGGCCTCCTTCATCGCGTTCGACGTCCTCCTCTGGAAGGGTAAGCCGCTGCATGAGCTGCCGCTCGAGAAGCGGCGCAGGGAGCTCGAGAAGCTCGCCAAGGGCTTCACCCTCTCGCCCTCTACCCGCGACCCCGAGGCGGCCGGCGAGTGGCTCGACACGTTCGAGGCGGCCGGGCTCGACGGCGTGATCGCGAAGCGGCTGGCGTCGCCGTACCTGCCCGGCTCGCGCGACGCGGTCGTCAAGGTCAAGCCGTACAAGACGGCGGACGTGGTCGTCGTCGGGCTGCGCTGGAAGTCGAAGCCCGACCGGATCGCGACGATGCTCCTCGGCCTCTACCGCGACGACGGCGAGATCGACTACGTCGGGTCGGCCGCGGTCGCGGCTTCGAAGCACGCGCAGATCGCCGAGCAGCTGCTGCCGCTCCTCGACACGAAGTCGGAGCGGCGCTTCTCGGAGCCGAACCGCTGGGGCACCGGCGAGCTCGAGGAGGCGGCCGTGCAGCCGAAGCTCGTCGCCGAGGTGCGCTACGACAAGGTGCAGGGCAACCGGTTCAGGCACGGCACGCGGTTCATCCGGTTCCGCGACGACAAGGACCCGAAGGACTGCACGTGGCGCGAGGTGCGCCCGCCTCGGAGCCCGAACGACCCGACGTTCGAGTCGCTCCTGGCCGCCGGTTGAGCAAGTAACAGTCTGTTACTTGCCTTTTCGTGCGCGCGATGGTTGCACGCGGCTCGGCTCACCCGGCATCTTCGGGAAGTTCGGCGGGTACGGCGCCTCGCCCGCACCCTCCTTCTCGTCCCGCTCGACCCACTCGTGCAGCACGCGCAGGTCGTTCACACGGTCGTCGATCTCCGCCTGCACGTCGCCGAGGTCGGCGAAGCGCGCCGGCACGGTGGCGATCGTGAAGTCCTCCGTCTCGACGTCGGGGAGCTCGTCCCACGTCACGGGCGTCGACACGGTCGCGTCGCGTCGCGCGCGCACCGAGTACGCGGACGCGATCGTCCGGTCGCGCGCGTTCTGGTTGTAGTCGATGAAGACGCGCTCGCCGCGCTCCTCCTTCCACCACGCCGTCGTGACGAGCTCCGGCAGCCGCCGCTCGACCTCTCGCGCGAACGCGAGCGCGCAGCGGCGCACCTCCGGGAAGGTCCAGTTCGGCTCGATCCGGCACGCGATGTGGATGCCGCGGTTGCCGGACGTCTTCGGCCAGCCGACGTAGCCGATCTCGTCCAGCACCTCGTGCACGACGCCGGCGACTCGCTTCGCGTCCCCGAAGTCCGTGCCCGGCTGCGGATCGACGTCGATGCGAAGCTCGTCCGGGTTGTCGACGTGCGCGCGGCGCGAGGGCCACGGGTGGAAGTCGATCGTGGCGAGGTTGGCCGCCCACGCGACCTGCGCGATCTCGGTCACGCAGAGCTCGTCGGCGTGCCGGCCCGACGGGAACGTCACGCGCGCCGTCTCGATCCACTCGGGCCGCTTAACCGGCACGCGTTTCTGGTAGATCGCCTCGCCCTCTGCACCGTCGGGATGGCGCTTGAGCTGGGTCGGCCGTTCGTAGAGCGCACGGACGATGCCGTCGGCGACGGAGATGTAGTACTGGATGTGGTCGAGCTTCGTCTCGCCGCGCGCGGAGTAGAAGATCTTGCTCGGGTTCGTGACCTTGACGGTCCGGCCCCCGACCTCGAGCTCGACGAACTCCGCGGCCATCTCCGACAATGGTAGGGTCGCGCGCGTGAAGCGGCTCACCTTGCTCGCTGCGGCGCTGCTCGCGCTGCTTGCCGGGTGCGGCGGCGACGACAACGAGGGCACGCAGGCGGCGGGGACGACGACGGCCGCCTCGGCGAGCTGCGACAAGGGTCAGCTCCAGCTCGTCAACCCCGGGCAGCTGACGGTCGGAACCGACAATCCCGCCTTCCCGCCGTGGTTCGACGGCGGGACGCCGAAGGGCTCGAGCTGGGAGATCAACGACCCGTCGACGGGCAAGGGCTTCGAGAGCGCAGTGGCCTACGCGGTCGCCCAGAAGCTCGGCTTCGCCAAGAACGAGGTGAAGTGGGTCGTCGTCCCGTTCAACCTCTCGTTCAAGCCGGGCACGAAGAACTTCGACTTCGACATCAACCAGGTCTCGGTCACCGAGGAGCGCGACCGCGCGGTCGACTTCAGCGACTCGTACTACGACGTCAACCAGGCGCTCGTCGCGCTGAACGGGACGACGCTCGCGAACGCGACGTCCCTCGACGATCTCAAGGAGGCCCGGCTGGGCGCGCAGATCGGGACGACAAGTCTCGGCTACATCCAGGACACGATCCAGCCCGAGAAGGATCCGCGCGTCTACGACACGTCGAACGACGTCGTCGCGGCGCTCAACGCGAAGCAGATCGACGGCATCGTCGTCGACCTCCCCACCGCGTTCTTCCTCGTCGGCGCCGAGGAGGTCAAGAACGGCACGGTCGTGGGCCAGTTCGAGAACGTCAGCGGCGAGCAGGAGCACTTCGGGATGCTCTTCGAGGAGGGCAACACGCTGCGCGACTGCGTGAACGACGCGCTCGCGGAGCTGAAGTCCGCCGGCACGCTCGACCAGATCCAGCAGGAGTGGCTGTCGGAAAAGGCGAGCGCTCCGGTCCTGAAGTAGAGCGGGGCAGCCGGAGCTCACGGATCCTCGGCGGCGGCGGCGGGGGGCGCAGCCTTGCGATCGCGACCGTCAGCAGCATCGTCTTCTTCGGGGCGATCGCGCTCGTCGTCGTCAACTCACCCGGGTGGCCTGCGGTCAAGGAGAGCTTCTTCTACTGGCCCGAGTTCCGCGAGTCGCTCCCGGACATCGCGCAGGCGTTCAAGACGAACGTCAAGCTCTTCCTCGTCGCGGAGGTGTTCATTCTCATCTTCGCGCTCGTCCTCGCGATCCTGCGCGGCCTGCCCGGGCCGGCGTTCTTCCCGCTGCGGCTGGTCTCCACCGTGTACACGGACGTCTTCCGCGGGATCCCGACGATCCTGCTCATCTACATGCTCGGCTTCGGCATCCCGGCGCTCGCGTTGCAGGGCGTGCCGACGTCGGAGTTCTTCTGGGGCGTCGTCGCGCTCGTGCTCGTCTACTCGGCGTACGTCGCGGAGGTGTATCGAGCCGGGATCGAGTCGATCCATCCGAGCCAGGAGGCCGCGGCGCGCTCGCTCGGGCTTTCGCGTTCGCAGGCGCTCCGCTACGTCGTCGTGCCGCAGGCGGTGCGCCGCGTCGTGCCGCCGCTGCTGAACGACTTCATCGGGCTCCAGAAGGACACAGCGCTCGTCGCGCTGCTCGGGCTCGTCGAAGCGTTCCGCCAGTCGCAGATCGAGGTCGCGGGCTCGTTCAACTTCACGCCGTACCTCGCGACCGCGCTGCTCTTCCTGCTGCTGACGATCCCGCTGACGCGCTTCACCGACTGGCTGATCGCACGCAACCGCCGCCGGGAGCTCGCACGCGCGTGAGCGAGGCCGTCCGGCTCGAGCATGTGCACAAGTCGTTCGGCAGGAACGAGGTGCTGCGCGGCATCGACCTCTCGCTCGCCGAGCACGAGGTCGTGTGCCTGATCGGCGCGTCGGGCTCCGGCAAGTCCACGCTCCTGCGCTGCGTGAATCTGCTCGAGCCGATCGACGAGGGACGGATCGTCGTCGAGGGCGTCGAGCTCACGGCCCGGGGCGTCGACGTGAACCGGGTGCGGAGAGAGATCGGGATCGTCTTCCAGGCGTTCAACCTCTTCCCGCACATGACCGTGCTCCGGAACGTCACGCTCGGCCCGCGGAAGGCGCTCGGGCTCTCGCGCGCCGACGCCGAGGCGCGTGCGGACGAGCTGCTCGAGCGGTTCGGCCTCGCGGAGAAGCGCGACGCCTACCCGGACAGCCTCTCGGGCGGGCAGCAGCAGCGCGTTGCAATCGTGCGCGCGCTCGCGCTCCGCCCGAAGCTGATGCTGCTCGACGAGATCACGAGCGCCCTGGACCCCGAGCTCGTCGCCGAGGTGCTGAACGTCGTGCGCGAGCTGGCGGCGAGCGGGATGACGATGCTCATCGCGACGCACGAGATGGCGTTCGCGCGCGACATCGCGGACCGCGTCTGCTTCCTCGACGAGGGCGTCATCCTCGAGGAGGGCCCGCCGGACCAGATCTTCTCGTCGCCGCGGGAGGCCCGCACCCAGCAATTCCTTGCGCGAATCGTGGAAGCAGGCAGACTCTAGGAATGGTGGAGAAGCAGCACGAACACCACGTCTCCGTCTCGCTCGAGCCGCTCGACGACTACCTCGTGATCGAGCCCGCCGACACCGACAGCTGGACGCGCGGCGGCCTGATCATCCCCGCGGGCGCGGATGCGCGGTGCCGGAGCGGGATCGTCACGGCAGTCGGCCCCGACGCGCAGGGCATCGACCTCGGCGACAAGGTCCTCTTCCCGATCGAGGCGGGCTTCGACGTCCGCATCGGGAGCGGAACGATCAAGGTCGTGCGCCGCGAGGAGCTCATCGCCCGGGTCATCGACTGACGCGGGAAATAGGCGACCCCCCTGGAGAGCCGCAGAGGGGTCGACGTGAGCTGCCGGTCGGTTGAGGGGGAGCCGGCACTCCGAATGTAGGACTCGCCCCGGAAGGGATCATGACCCGGACGGGGTATCTGCCTCGAGCGACCTGCGATACCCTGTCGCCCCAACAGGGAGAAGTGGCCGAGTGGCTGAAGGCGGCGCCCTGCTAAGGCGTTAAGGGGGAACAATCCTCCTTCGAGGGTTCGAATCCCTCCTTCTCCGCTGAAGCGCCCCGCGAAGGGGCGCTTCGCGTCTGGGCTACCCTGTGCGTCGCGCTGCATCGCCTCGGAGGGGTGGCAGAGCGGTCGAATGCGGCGGTCTCGAAAACCGTTTCGGGCGGTTTCGTCCGACGAGGGTTCAAATCCCTCCCCCTCCGCTGAACGAAGCGGAAAAGGCCGCCGGCGGGAGTCTCAGACCTACCCGCCGGTGGCATCAGCGTCACCTTTCTCGCACACAGCGTCGGCGGCGCACGAAGACTGCGCGCGAGAATACGGGCCTGGCCTCGTACTCCGTGACCAAGCGCGCGGTCGCCCGAGCTGAGCAGCTGATCAGGGGCCGTCAGTACGTGCTCCGCAGCGAGTGGGGAGATGTGCAGCCGGCTGCGGAGGACGAGAACGCCTTCCTCGAGTCGCACTCGTGGGAGGAGTACGCCGAGTGGCATCTCGGGCTGACAGCGTGCATCGGTCGGGGCTGATCGCATGCCACTACCGAGCCGCGGAGTGGGGCCACAAGGACGTCGAGCTGGCAGCGCACGACCTGCTGCAGCTTCTCGACGCCACGAGCGCGTGACTCGGAATACGCTGCGCTCGGCGTCGTTGTAGACCGGTAACGAGGCTTTCGAACGCGAGTGGAAGGAGGTTTCGATGCCACTCTCGCGCAGAGCCCTTTGGATCGGAGTCGCGTTGGCGCTCGTCGCCGTCGTGGTGCTCGTCATCGTGTACGGCGGCGGAAGCGGCGGCGGCGCCGGCTACTAGCAACCGGTCGGGAGCGAGAGCCACGCCCAGCGCGTGACCCTCGCTCCCGTGGACTCCCTACGGCCTCGAGAGCTTCCGTGCGTTCACCTTGAGCGCGAGGAACGGGCGAGCGGAGTCGGCCTTCGCCGCGACGCAGCGCGCGAATGCGAACTCGCCGCGGCGCGTCGCGTAGCGCGAGCGGAACGCACTCGCGGACTCGGCCCGCTCGGCCTTGCAGTCCGTGACGGCATTGCTGAGGTCCGCCTGTGCGCGGGCAGCGACGCCGAAGCGCTGCGCCTTCGCCATCCCGGACGTGCACCTGCCATAGGCGTTCCCGCGCCACTGGGTGCCGGTCCAGACCTGCGTGAACACGGCGTTCCCCATCGTGTTCGCCTGTTCACGGCAGAGCGCCGCCGGCGTCATTTGGGCGTAGCCCCGAGCCATGAGCGATGCGTTGACCCGAACGTTCCGGACGAGCACGGTCTGCTCCTTGTCGGAGAAGAACCAGCCCGAGTCGGCGACGAGCGAGATCCCCGTGACCGTCTGCGAGCCGAGCAGCTGCAGCGCCTGCTGGTACGTCGCGTTCTGCGCGCCGCCGAGCTTGCTCAGGTCGAACCGGGCGTCGGCCGAACGGAGGAGATTCCCCGTGCCGACCCAGCGGTTCTGCGTGCACCCGGTGAAGTTCGGGGCCGACCCGACGTACACGAACGCGTTCTTGTCGCCGAACGCGATCTGGAAGCGCGGCGATCCGCCTGCACAGTCGTCGTCCGTGACGTTGTACTGCACGGCCAGCGTCTTCAGCGTCGCGAACGTCGTGACGCCCGAGTTGACCACGTTGAGGCCACTCGCGTCGTTCGTCGACTCCGTGTCGCCCGTGTTCGACACGAGCGTCACGTAACCCGGCCCGTCCTTGGCGCCACCCGTGAACTGCAGGTGTGCGGCAGTCGCCGCCGCGGCGACTGTGAGCGCGGCCAGTCCGGCCGCGAGCAGCGTGATCCCTCTCTTCATCGAGGTAACCCCCTCGTCGTTTGCGAGTCAGGGGACGTTCTAGAGGCGGAATGCGAGTGAGCCGTGACCGCTGCGTAAAACCTTCGCCTGTGCGGATCGGCGAGCCGCGGACTTGGATCCCGCGTTCGAACGTCGTATCATACGTCACATGCGCCGTCTCGTCATCTTCCTGGGTGTGACAGCGCTCGTTCTCCCGGCTCCGCTGACCGCTGCAACCGTCAGTGTCGATCCACCGGACGGTCAGGTTGCCGTCTTCACCGCCCACCCCGGTGAGACGAACGTCCTGACGACGACGCTCTTCCAGACGGTGACCGACTCCGGAGCGCCACTCGTCGCCGGGGACGGGTGCGAATCGCTCGGACCGAACTCCGCACACTGCCCGGTACCGCACTTCGATGCGTTCCTGCGGGACGGCGACGACAGCGCGCTCGTCGTCGTCAACGGTATCGGCCGGGTCTTCGCGGGGCCTGGCAACGACGAAGTGGGCGCCGATTCGTTCGGGGGAAGCACGCTCCTGTACGGCGAGGCCGGCAACGACCGACTCGACGCTTTCGGCGAGGCGGGCCAGGTCGCCGACGGCGGTCCAGGCAACGACGACCTTCGCGCGGGTTCGTTCTTCGGCGCGGCGTCCGCTTTCGGCGGCGCCGGGAACGACACGATCTTCCACTACACCCTGTTTGGAGGGGCTGCGACCCTTGACGGAGGGAGCGGCGACGACACGATCAGCGCCCATCCCGCAGCCTCCCCCGGCGTCGCAACCGGTGGGAGCGGAAACGACACGATCGTCGTACGAGTACTCGCGCCCTCCGCGAGCCCACCCGGGTCGTGGAGCCTGTTCGGCGATGCTGGCAACGACACTTTGACCGGCGGCGAGTTCGCCGACACGGTCGATGGCGGCACCGGGAACGACACGATCGACGTGCAGGGCGGAGGGGCGGACATCGTGAGTTGCGGGAGCGGAAACGATGTCGTTCGTTACGACCCCAGCGACACGGTCGCCTCCGACTGCGAGGTTCTGATCAGCTAGCGACCGATGCCGAGGCCCCCCGGGAAGCGTTTGCGTCCCCAGAGCCTCGGTTTTGCAGCGGAGAGGGCGGGATTTGAACCCGCGACGCACCTTTCGGCACGTACGCGATTTCCAGTCGCGCTCCTTAGACCACTCGGACACCTCTCCCGAGTGGAGGGAGGGTAGCGCTACCCGACCTGGACGAGCGCCTCGGGCTCGCCCTCGTGTTCCTCTTCGACCGCGAACAGCTCGACAGCCGTGAGCATCCCGAAGAAGAGGATCACGGTCACGAGCAGGAACGCGTTTCGGCGCCGGCCTGGGAAGTTCGGGTCTCGGCGCGGGAAGTAGAACGAGGACAGGAGCGAGAAGGCAATGAAGATCGCCGCCATCCCTCCGAGGAGCAGCTTGTGTTCGGTCGAGACGGCCGCGAGCACGCGGGGAATCTACCGCTCTCCGGCGGAGGGGGTCGGCCGTGGGCGGTCGAGGAGACGCTCGTCGTCGCGGCGGCGGAGCGCCCGGCGGCCCAGGAGCGCCGCCGCCACGATTGCTGCCAGCGGAAGGAGCACGATCGCGAGGAAGAGCGCTGCCGCCGCGGCCACCGCGAGCACGCCGAGAGCGCTCCCGATCGCGTCGTCGAAGCGTCCGCCGCCGGGGGCGGCCGCGGCGCGCCTGGTCGCGAGCGAGACCTGGAACTCCGCGAACGCGACCTCGCCGGCGACGTTCGAACGCTGACGCGTCAGCTGGTTGAGGAGCCCCTGCACGCGCTGCCGCCGCAGCTCGAGCCGCAGGCGCTCGGGCTCCGACAGTCCGGGCTGCGCGAGCTTCGCGTTCAGCTCTGCGCGCTGGATGCGCAGCGTGTCGATCCGCGCGGCCAGGCGGTCGAGGTCGCCCTGCCGATCTTGGACGGAGACCTCCTGGCCGGTGATCGTGCCGAGCTCCGACAGCTGCGCAATCGCGTCCTGCACGCGCCGCTGCGGCACGCGGAGGACGAGCTGCGCGTTGCCGGTCCGCCCGTCGGTCGCGACGTTCGACGAGACGACGAAGCCGCCGAGCTCGCGGGTGACGCGGATCGCGTCGGCGCTCGCG
Organism: Gaiellaceae bacterium; assembly: GCA_035718485.1. Lineage (GTDB taxonomy): Bacteria > Actinomycetota > Thermoleophilia > Gaiellales > Gaiellaceae > JACCTU01. The sequence continues at coordinate 2,662 of DASTHC010000032.1, read as the reverse complement.
TCGGAGAGCGCTCGGTTGTCGCGCACGGCGAGGTCGAGCCGGACGTCCCACTCCTGCGCGCGGCCCGCCTTCGCGACGGTGTCTGCGAACGCTTGGGCCGGTGCAGCCGCACGGCTGTCCTCCTGCAGGCGTTCGGCCGCGACGGCGCCGGTTCGCGTCCCGCCCGCCTCGCGCTGCGGTCCGGAGTCACGTCCGCCGACGATGATCCCTGCCGCGAGCGCGAGCGCGACCGGGACGAGCACGAGCGCCGGCTTCCAGCCGAACTGCCGCCCGCGCGGCGGCTCGAGCGAGCGAACCTGCTCCCGCACGTCCCGCGGCGCGTGCGCCGAGACGCCGCGCAGCTCACGGATCAGCCCCTCGAGGTGCGCGTCACGTGCGCTCTCGGGCGGCACGCCCCGGAGCAGTCCCTCGATCCGTTCGACGTCCGTCGGGTCAGGCGAGCGCATCGGCTGCCATCCTTTCTTCGAGCTTCGTCAGGGCGCGGGCGAGGCGCATCGAGCACGCGGTGCGCGAGACGCCGAGGACGCGGGCGGCCGCTTCGGCGTCGAGCTCCAGCACCACGCGCAGCGCGAGCACCTCGCGATCGGCGGCGGTGAGCTCGGCGACGGCCGCCTCGAGATCGGGCGAGAGGCCGAGCAGCTGAGTCTGCACGGACTCGGGCTGCTCGGCGGCGTACCGCTCCTCGCGGCGCTTCCGGCGCTTCTCCGACCGGAAGTGGTCGAGCGCGACGCTCCGCCCGATCGCGCAGAGCCAGGCGACCGGCTCGGCGCGGCCGGGGTCGTAGCGACGCCAGCTCCGCAGCGCCTTCTCGAAGGTCGCCCCGGTCAGGTCGTCGGCGAGTGCTGGATCGGCGGTGAGCATGAGCAGGTAGCGATAGACCTCGTCCAGGCAGTCCTCGGCGACCGCTGAGAACGTCGGCCGGTTCACATCTCTTCTACGGCGCAGCGGGCTCATCCCGTCACTGCGAACCGGTCGATCGTGGCGCCGCCGAGGTCGACCACGCGGACGAGGAAGCCGTCCGGCTCGACGGTCACGTGGACGAAGCCGTGCCCGACGCGCGCGGCGACCCGGCGCGGGTACGACGCGGGGCACGGCCGGAGCCGGTAGAGCCGGGCGCCGCCGCCGCCGTGCACGACGTAGGTGACGCCGTCGCGCGAGAACCGTTGGTAGTTGTGGTCGTGTCCGTTCAGCACCAGCCTGACTCCGTGGCGGCGGAACAGCGGCACCCAGGCCCGCTGGACAGCGGCGCTGCCGAGGTGGCCGCCGCAGGTGAATGCCGGATGGTGGAAGACGACGATGCGGCGCAAGCCCGTGCGCGCCGCGAGCGTCCGTCGGAGCCACGTCGTCTGCGCAGTCGCGATCGCCGTCGAGTCGAGCACGATCACCTCGGCCTCGCCGACCCGACGCACGTAGTACGGCGCCGGCATCCGCAGGAGCGGGAACTCGTACCGGCCGCGCCGAACCTGGACGTCGTGGTTGCCGAGCGTGCCGGCGACGCCCACCCCGGCCGAGGCGAGCCAGCCGAAGCTCGCGTTCCAGGACGACGCGAACGAGCGCCCGCGCGTGTAGTCGTTGTCTCCGAGCGTGACGAGGAGCTGCGACGGGTTGAGCTCCTCATACGCCCGGACGGCGGCGCCGACGTCGCGCTCCCGCTTCCCGCCGACGCCGAAGTCGCCGATCGCGAGGATCCCCGTCGCGCCTCGCGCAGACGGCACCACCAGCAACGCGGCGAGGAGTGCGATTCGAAGCGTGACTATGGTTCCGCGAATGATGACGACCCGGGAGGAACGCATCGACGCATACGCCCGCCTCGCCGTCGAGGTCGGCGTCAACCTCCAGCCCGGCCAGGATCTCCACGTCAACTGCGGTCCCGAGCATCTCGATCTCGCGCGGGCGGTGGCGGACGCGGCATACCGCGTCGGCGCGCGCTGGGTCGACGTCCACGTCAGCGACCAGCGGGTGAAGCGCGCCCAGATCGAGCACGGGCCCGAAGCCGAGCTCGAGTGGACGCCGCCGTGGCTCGTCTCGCGGCTCGAGGACCTCGCGGAGCGGAAGGGGGCGATCCTGCTGCTCGTCGGGGACGCCGAGCCCGATCTCTTCGCCGACCTCGACCAGAAGCGGGTCGGCAAGGCGCGGATGACCGCGCTCCGCTCGCGCTACCTCGAGCTGCTCGGGGAGGCCGCGCTCGCGTGGTCGATCGTCGGCAGCCCGAACGAAGGCTGGGCGCAGGCGCTCTTCGGCGAGCCCGACGTCGACCGCTTGTGGGAAGCCGTCGGGACGACCGTCAGGCTCGACGAGCCCGACCCCGTGGCGGCGTGGCGGCAGCACATCGAGATGCTCAAGGGGCGAACGCGCGCGATGGACGAGCAAGGGTTCGACGCGATCCGCTTCCGGGGCCCCGGCACCGACCTGACGATCGGCCTCACCTCACGGTCGCAGTGGGTCGCGGCCGAGGCGAAGACGGCGTGGGGTCAGACGCACGTCCCGAACCTCCCGACCGAAGAGGTGTTCACGACGCCCGACCGGCGGCGCAGCGACGGGACGGTCCGCTCGACGATGCCGCTCGTCCTTCAGGGCACGATCGTCCGCGACCTCGAGCTGCGGTTCGAGGGAGGGGAGGTCGTGGACGTCTCGGCGTCGAGCGGCGAGGAGGTCGTCCGCC
>DASTHC010000031.1:0-12100 GCA_035718485.1 Gaiellaceae bacterium | reverse complement strand
GCGACGCCGACGACGGCGGACGCCTTCTCGGCGATCGAAGAGGTCAGCGTCGCCTCGAAGGCGAGCAGCTCGATCGTGTCCTTCGGGCGCACGCCGCCGAGCCGGTTGCCGTCCACCCAGGCGCCCTCGCCGCGGCGCGCCGTCCACTCCTCGCCGGAGCCGAAGTCGTAGAGGTATCCGAACTCGACGTCCTTCATCGTCGCGCCGTCCGCGACCGCGAGCGAGAGACAGAAGTGCGGGACGCCGCGCTTCGCGTTGAGCGACCCGTCGATCGGGTCGAGCACGAGGCGCGGCACCCCGCGGCCCTTCACCACCTCGCCGATCTCCTCCGAGACAAGCGTGTAGTCGCCGAGCAGCTCGTCCAGTCGGGCGATCGCGCCGCGCTCGACCGCTTCGTCGATCGCGGTCGTGTCGTCGCCGCCCATGCCCGTGCCGACGATCGGCTCGCGCTCCACGCGCGTCGGCAGGTCGACGAGCACGCGCCGCGCATCGTCCGCGAGCGCGCGACCGACCGCGAGCCAGTCGGTCACAGCGGGTGGAAGAGCAGACCGCTGACGAGCTTCGGATAGAAGTACGTCGTCTTCTGCGGAAGCACCTCGCCGCGCTTCGCGACCGCGAACACGTCCTCGATGCGCGTCGGCCTGAGCAGGAACGCCGCGTCGGCGCGTCCCTCGTCGACGGCGGCGATCGCCTCGTCGACGTAGGCGGTGTAGCCGACCTGTCCCGGCACGAGCGTCTCGACGAGCTGCGTGTCGAGCTGGCCGGGCGGCCCCTCGGCGACGGCGACGCCCTCGCGCGTGTAGACGACGGCCGCCGGACGGTCGTCGGGGAGCGACTCGAGGGCAGCGCGAGGGTCGGAACCGTTCGCTTTGAGGTTTTCAGTAGGGATGTAACGGCCCGCGATGCGGTGGGTCGGGAAGATCGTCAGCCCCGGGTCGCTCGTCGAGACCAGCACGACCATCAGCCACGGCGAGCCGCCGCGCGCTGCGTAGTCGACCGTCGTCTCGTAGCGATGATGGCCGTCCGCGATCATCAGCTGCCGGTCGCGGAAGGCCTCGACGATCGCGTTGGTCTCGGGGATCCGCCAGAGCTTCGCGCCCTCGACCTCGAGCTCGGGGTCGCCCTCGGGCTGCGAGACCGGCGGGGCGCCTTCGTAGAGCAGGAAGATCGGCTCGAGCTGGGCCCCGACCGCCTCGACGAGCCGAAGCCGGCCCTCCTTCACCTCGCGGTGCGTTCGCTCGTGCGGAAGGACGACACCGGCCTCGTAGGGCTCTGCCTTCAGCGACGCAACGATGCCGCGACGCGTGCGGGCCACTCCGTCCGGGCCGACGTAGTCCTGCTCGAGCGCCCAGAAGCTCGGCTCCTCCGCGCGCAGGACTCCCTCGTCGCGCCAGGCGCGGAAGTCGCGCGCGGCCTGGTCCTCCGAGTCCGGGAGCGTCAGGTGGACGACGTTGTACGGGCTCTTCGCGCGGTACGCGTCCCGTTCGGCCTCCGAGAGGACGTCGTACGGCGGCGCGACGAGGGACTCCAGTGGGCCGGCGCGCTCGACGTCGTAGCGCAGCGCGGGGAACGGGCGGAGCTCGGCCACGCCCGGACCGTACCCTAGACTCGGCTCTGTGAACGCGATCGCCGACCTGGCCGAGGATCGGGTCGTCGAGGGCGTCTACGCCGTCGCGCGGAAGCAGCGGCTGCGGACGAAGAACGGCGCGTCCTACTTGGCGCTCGAGCTGGTCGATCCGAGCGGCCGGGTCGACGCGCGGGTCTGGAACGACGTCGACCTGCTCGACGGGCGATTCGACGAGGGCGACGCGGTGCGCGTGCTCGGGCGGGTCGAGCGCTTCCGCGACCGGCTGCAGGTGGAGGTGCGCTCGCTCGAGCGCACGGACGAGGCGGACCCCGCAGAGCTCGCGCCGTCGATCCGCCGCGATCGCGACGAGCTCGACGGCTTTCTCGAGTTCATCGCGGGCGAGCTCGCCCATCCGGGGCTGCGCGAGGTCATCGGGCGCTTCGTCCACGACGAGGAGATCCGGACGCGCCTCCGCACGCTGCCCGCGACGCTCGACGGCCATCACTCCTACGCCGGCGGCCTGCTCGAGCACACCGTCGGCGTCGCGACGATCTGCCGCGAGACGGCGCAGCTGCACCCACGGCTGCGGACCGACCTGCTCCTCGGCGCCGCGCTGCTGCACGACGTCGGCCGCACGCGCGAGCTCGGGCGCGCCCCCACGTTCCGCCCGACCGAGGAGGGCCGGCTGCTCGGACACGTGCACCTCGGGCTCCGGCTGATCGAGGAGCGAGCGGCAGGGCTCGACGCCGGCGTTCGGGCCGAGCTCCTGCACGCCGTTGCGTCACATCACGACTCGCGTGCCGCCCGAACCGCCGAGGCGGCCGTGCTCTTCCACGCGAACCAGCTCGACGCGGTCGCAGCCACCAGGCCGGTCGACGGCGAGTGATCGCGATCGTGCTCGCCCTCGGGGCGAGCGTCTGCTGGGGAGTCGGCGACTTCCTCGGCGGGGTCAGCGCACGCCGCCTGCGGGTGCTCGGCGTGCTCGCGATCTCGCAGGCTGCGGGCTTCGTAGCGGTCGCCCTCGTCGCGCCCTTCGCCGGAGGTGACTTCCTCGGGACGGAAGCGTCGCTCGCGGCGGTCGGCGCCGGCTGCTCGGGCGCGATCGGTCTCGCCGCGCTCTACCGCGGCATGGCCGTCGGCGCGATCGGCGTCGTCGCGCCGATCTCGGCGTCGGCCGCGGTCATCCCCGTCGCCGTCGGGATCACCCGGGGCGAGCGGCCTGCGACGATCCAGCTCGTCGGCGTGGCGCTGGCGTTGATCGGCGTCGTGCTCGTCTCCCGAGAACATGGCCAGACGGGACGTCTCGCCGCAGGGGTCCCGCTCGCGCTCGTCGCAGCGGCGGGCTTCGGCTCGTACTTCCTCTTCATCGACCGCGCGAGCGCGGACGACGCCTTCTGGGCCGTCACGGTCGCCCGCCTCGCCTCGTCGGCGCTCGCGCTCACGGCCGCTGCGGTCGCCGGCGCGCTCCGCGTGCCGCGTGCCTCACTGCCGGTGCTCATAGCGGTCGGCCTCTTCGACGTGGGCGCGAACGTGCTGCTCGCGCTGGCGCTCAACGAGGGGTTCGTCAGCCTCGTCTCGGTGCTCGCGTCGCTCTACCCCGTCGTGACGATCATGCTCGCTATCGCCGTCCTCCACGAGCGGCCCGGGCGCGAGCAGGCGATCGGCGGCGCCGCGGCGCTCGTGGGCGTCGGGCTGATCTCGGCCGCGGCCTAGAGGTCGTCGAGGCGGCGCTCGATCTCGTCTCGCACCGCGCGCACCTCGTCGATCGGCCTGCCCGCGGGGTCGTCGAGCTCCCAGTCGACGTAGCGCTTGCCCGGGATGTACGGGCACGCGTCGCCGCAGCCCATCGTCACGACCACGTCCGCCCACTCGACGTCGGAGCGGTCGAGCGCGCGGGGGACCCGATCCGCCAGATCGACGCCGCGCTCGCGCATCACCTCGACCACCTCGGGATGCACGCGGTCGGCGGGGTTGCTTCCCGCGGAGCGCCCGTTGCCCTCGTAGAGCGCCTCGGCCATCTGCGAGCGGCCGGCGTTCTGGACGCAGACGAAGAGGACGTTCACGGCGAGAGCGCGAGCGCCAGCTCGCCGACGGCGGCGCGGTTGAGCCGGTAGTACGACCACGTCCCGCGCCGCTCGGCGTCGATCAGCCCGGCCTCGCGGAGGATCTTCAGATGGTGCGAGATCGTCGGCTGCGAGAGCTCGAACGCGCTCGTCAGGTCGCACACGCAGAGCTCCGGGTTCGCCGCGAGACGGTTGACGATCCCGATGCGTGTCGGGTCGGCGAGCGCCTTGAGACGGTCGGCGAGCGCGACGCGCGTCTGCTCGGGAAGCGGCGGCCCGTCGCAGACGCAGCACTCGATCACGGGGAGCGCCTTCATTGACATCGATCAATTTACCAGGTAGCGTCCTGCATCGACATCCGTCGATGAAAGGAGCGATCCATGAGCGGTGGGTGTTGCGACAGCGGCGGTTGCTGCGACGACGGCGACGACTGCTGCTGCTGCTGACGCGTAAGGCCCCGTGACGACGGGGCCTTACTCCTATGCTCCCGCGCGGTGGACGAGCTGACGTTCGAGAGCGAGGCGCTCCGCGGTAACCCACTCGGGGACCCCTACGTGCGCCCGCTCTGGGTCTGGACGCCGCCGGGCTACGACCCGGACGGCGACCGCGCGTACCCGACGATCTACGTCCTGCAGGGCTACACCGGGGAGCTCGGCATGTGGCGGAACCGCGTGGCCTTCCGTCCGTCGATGCCGGAGCTCCTCGACCGCGACGCGCCGGAGTGCATCGTCGTGTTCGTCGACGCGTGGACGTCGTACGGAGGCTCGCAGTTCGTCGACTCGGCCGGCTCGGGGCGCTACCACACGTATCTCTGCGACGAGCTCGTCCCGTTCGTCGACTCGCGGTACCGGACGAGCGGCAGGCGCGGTGTGGCGGGGAAGTCGAGCGGAGGCTACGGCGCGGCGGTGACCGCGATGCTTCGGCCCGACCTCTTCCAGGGCTTCGCGAGCCACGCGGGAGGCGGGCTCTTCGAGGTGACGATCCGCCCGTTCTTCCGCGTCGCGGCGCGGGCGCTCCGTGACCGCTATGAGGGATCGGTCGAGCGCTTCTTCGACGAGCTCCGCAGCGGCCCGGCCCCGCTCGCGCACCCGGACGACATCCACGTGCTGCTGCAGTGGGGCTTCGCTGCCGCGTACTCGGCGGACGACGACGGAACGGTGCGGCTGCCCTACGACGTCGCGACAGCCGAGGTGATCCCCGAGCTCTGGGAGCGCTGGCTCGAGTGGGACTACCCGACGCTCGTGCCGCGCCACGCCGCCGCGCTTCGCGAGCTGCGGGCGATCTACCTCGACGCGGGCAGCCGTGACGAGTGGTTCGTCGACTTCACGATGGAGTGGATGCGGCGACGTCTGACCGAGCTCGGCGTCCGCGATCTCCACACGGAGCTGTTCGATGCGACGCACGGCGGGATCGAGTACCGCTACCCGCTCGGGATCAAGTACCTCGTCGAGCGCCTTTAGGGGAGCAGGCCGTCGCGGTACCGGCCGTGTTCGAAGGTCATCCCTTCGTACGCGCCCTTCGTCTTCTCCTCATCGACGCCGACGTTGTGCCGTTGAGCCGTCTCGTCGACCGGGTAGACCGTCCTGAAGTCCGGGTGCCGCGCGCCGACGCCGATCACGACGAACGGCTCGTCGCCGGTCGCGACCATCGCGTGCGGCGTGCCGGCGGGGCAGTGGAAGTAGTCCCACACCCGAACGGGCCGTTCCTCGCCCTCGACGATGACGATCCCTTCGCCGGCGACGACGAGGAAGCCCTCCTGCGCGTCCTCGTAGTGGTACATCGTCGTGCCTTCGCCGGCCGGCGTCACGCCGATGTTGAAGCCGAGCTCGGGGAAGCGACTCTCGCCTTCGAAGAAGCACGCTGAACCGAAGCGATCGCCGTGAACCCACGGGACGTCGCGGGCGTTGACGACGAACCAGCCGTCGCCTTCGGGCACGAGCCCGTTCTCGGTCTCGGTGAGCTTCGCCTCGGGCATCAGACGTTGAATCGTACGTTCAGTACGTCGCCGTCCTGCACGACATACGTCTTCCCCTCGACGCGCTCGTTCCCCTGACGACGCGCCTCCGAGTGTGAGCCGGCTGCCACGAGGTCGTCCCAGCGGATCACCTCGGCGCGGATGAAGCCGCGCGCGATGTCCGAGTGGATCGTCTCCGCCGCGTCGAACGCGGTCTCGCCGTTGCGGAGCGTCCACGCGCGCGTCTCCTTCTCGCTTGCGGTGAAGAACGTGATCAGGTGGAGCGTCTCGACGAGCCCTCGCACGACGGCGCCGAGCGCCGACTCGCCTTCGCGGAACGCGGCGGCCTCCGCCTCGGAGAGCTCGGCGAGCTCGGCCTCGAGCTTCAGGTCGATGCCGTCCGGCCCGTTCACGATCTCCAGCAGCGGCTTGACCGTCAGAAGCTCGAGCTCCGACGGAAGCTCGACGTCGCCGCTCAGCTCGCTGACCGCCTGGAGGTTCTCGAGGTGTGCCGCGAGCCGCTCGAGGTTCGCGACCTCCGCGCGGAGCTTCGCGTCGCCCGACCTCGCCTGCTTGGTGACGCGCTCGAGCCGGCGCTGGACGTGGTCGCGGTCGGCGGCGAGCAGCTCGAGCAGGAGCTCCTCCCGGTCCGCCTGCGGCGAGCGCGTGCCCGACCACCCGTCGAGGACGGCGAGGATCAGGTCGACCTGCCGCAGGTTCCCGAGCAGCTCGGCGCCGGTCCCCGGAACGTCGACCACGCGGATCGACGCCGGCGTCACCTTCTTCGCGCTCACGGTCTCGGCGAGCTGCCGGAGCCGATCGTCCGGCACCGCCGCCATGCCGACGTTGTCGCGCCCGGTCGTCGCGGCACCGGTCAGGGCGCGGAAGAGCGTCGTCTTGCCCGCGTTCGGCAGGCCCACGATCCCGACCTGGAGCGCCACGGCGGCCAGCGTACGTGGAACCCGGTCGGGCATCGCGGTGTAATGGGAACGTGAGGTTGCTCCTGTGCGGAGCCGTGTTGATCGCAGCACTCGCCGCCGCCTCGGGCGCCGCGACGAAGGAAGGCGCGCAGGCGCACCTCACCTCCGAGCTCCCCCTTGGCGCAGATGCAGGCGCGACGATCCGCGTCTCGTGGCGGGTCGACGTCCCGGACGAGAGCGGCGTGCGGCGGCCGTTCAACGCGATCGGCATGTTCGTCCGCCTCCTGAGCCGGACGGGCGCGCCTGCGTCCACGGGCTTTGCCTCCGGCGGAGCGCACGCGGACGGCCGCTACGTCGCAGAGGCGCAAGTGCCCGCCGGTGGCATCGGCGGGATCCGCGCGGGGCTTCGCGGGACGACCGACATCTTCTTCCCGGTCGTCGGCGACCCCTTCGCGCGCTGTGACGCGGCCGTTGTCCGCACGGCGCTCCGCAGCTTTGTCCGCGCCTTCAACGCGGGCGCGACGAGGCGCCTCGACCGGCTGTTCTCCCGCACGAACTTCGTCTGGTACTCGTCCGCGGCGCCGGGTGCGCGCACGCTGAGCGGCGCAGCCGGCCGCGCGTCGCTCGCTCCGTACTTTCGCGCGCGCCATCGCCGGCACGACGTGCTGGCGCTCCAGACGTTCCGCTTCAACGGCTACGACGAGGCGCGACGGCTCGGCCACTTCGAGCTCACGGCCAAGCGCCGAGCCGACGACTACCGAGGCGGCACGCCGTTCACCCTGACCGGCAAGGGCGCGCTCGACTGCTCCCGCCCGGCGGCCACGTTTGCCGTCCTGACGCTCGGGAGCCCCGGCTAGCCGATCTGCTTCTGCAGCGACGCGAGCGCGCGGTGCTGCAGCGACTTCACGGCGCCCTCGGTCTTCCCGAGGATCGTGGCGACCTCGCCGTTTGCGAAGTTGAAGACGAACTTCAGCGTCAGCACCTGCTGCTGCTCGTCGGAGAGGTTCTCGATCAGCTCGAGCAGGCTCTGCCGTCCGATCGAGTGCATCGCCTCGACCTCGGCCGAGTCCTGCTCCGACCCGATCGGCTCCGGCACCTCCTCCTCCGGCTGGACGCGCTTGCCCGCCCGGAAGTGGTCCATCGAGAGGTTGTGCGCGATCCGGAAGAGCCACGCGGAGAACGGCGCCGACTGGAAGCGGAACTTCCCGATCGACTCGAGCATCCGGAGGAACGTCTGCGTCGTCAGATCCTCCGCGTCGTGCCGGTTGCCGACGGTCATGTGCAGGTAGCTGTAGATCCGGTCGAAATGGATCAGGTACAGCTCCTCGAGCGCCGCTTTGTCGCCCTGCTGGCCGCGCTCGACTAGTCGCCTGATCTCGGCCGCGGACTCCCTCGGCCGCTCCGCAGTCCCTTCCGCCATGCCGTGGGTCTGCCCTGGGGTCCGGGGCGTCTAACTAGGAGGGGTTGGTGAGGTGGGCCTCGTCGCCGGGGCGCGATGGGCGTTCCGAGGCAAGGACGCAGGGAGCGTCGATAGCCGTCGCTATCGGCGCGACTGAGGACGCGGCATCGGGACGTCCAGCGCGATCCGGCGACACAGAGTCCATCGTGCCGACCCCTCCTAGGGGCCGGGCGTGCCGAAGCCCACCCGGGACTCCCGCAGGAAGCGCTTCACGTAGGCGACGTTCCGCAGGACGACGGCGTAGCGGCCGTCGTCGGCCTCGATCGCCATCAGCCCGCCGTCGCCGTTCGAGAGCCGGCGCTCGAGCTCCTCGGCGGCGTCCATCGACATCAGGGTCGTGAAGGACTGGCCGCCCTCGTAGGCGACCTGGACGCGGACCTTGTCGTCAGCGGGCATCGCTCACCAACTCTGCCAGGACACCGTGGGTCGCGTCGGGGTGAACGAACGCGACCTGAAGCCCGAAGAGACCTTCCCGCGGCTGAGAGTCGATCAGCTCGGCACCGGCGCGCTCGAGCGCGGCGAGCGAGGAGCTCAGGTCGTCCACCTCGTAGGCGACGTGGTGCATCCCCGGCCCGCGCTTCGCGAGGAACTTCCCGACGGGCGTCTCGGCGCCGAGCGACGCGAGGAGCTCGACCCGGCTCCCGCCCACCCTGAGCGACGCCGCCTCCACGCCCTGCTCGGGCACGGTGTCGCGGTGCTCGACCCGCGCGCCGAAGAGCCGCTCGTAGGTCGTGACCGCCTCGTCGAGGTCCTCGACGGCGACCCCGAGGTGATGGATGCCCTTCGCCTCCACTGAGGCGAACCCTACCCGCGGCTACAGGGAGGGCTTGGCGGAACGGGCCTCGTCGCCGGGGTGCGATGGGTGGTGCGAGGCAAGGACGCAGGGAGCGTTCGTATCCATTGGATACGGGCGCGACTGAGGACGCGGCATCGCGCCGCCCAGCGCGGCCCGGCGGCACAGCGCCCGTTTCGCCGAGCCCTCCTATTCAGGGAGCGAGATGACTCGGGGGGTGCCGACGGTCTCGGATGCGCGCGACTCTGCCTCGACGTCGCCGAGCATCGCTTCGAGCTCGTCGCGGAGCAGCGTCTCCCGCTCGAGCAGCGCGTGCGCGATCCGGTCGAGCGGGGCGCGGTGCTTCTCGACGAGCCGCGCGGACTCGGCGTAGGCCTGGTCGGTCAGATGCGCCTGCTCGGAGTCGCGCAGCCGCTTCGTCTCCTCCGAGAGCGCGTAGTTGTCGGCGCGGAGCGTGCGCGACGTGACCGTCTCGGACATGCCCCACTCGAAGACCATCGAGCGCGCGATCTCCGTTGCCTTCTCGAGGTCGCTCGCCGCGCCGTTCGTGACCCGGCCGAACACGACCTGCTCGGCGGCGCGGCCGGCGAGGCAGATCTTCATCAGGTCGACGAGCTCTTCCTTCGTCTCCATGTAGCGGTCCTCGGCGGGCAGGTTGAGCGTGTAGCCGAGCGCCTGGCCGCGCGCGACGATCGTCACCTTCTGCACCGGGGCGACGTCACCCATCAGGTGCGCCATCAGCGCGTGGCCGGCCTCGTGGTAGGCGAGGATGCGCCGCTCCTTGTCGGTCAGCACCTTCTTCTGCTGCAGGCCGGCGACGACGCGCTCGATCGCGTTGTCGAAGTCGATGTGCGAGATGTACTGCGCTTCGCGGCGGCCGGCGAAGATCGCGGCCTCGTTGGTGATGTTCGCGAGGTCCGCGCCCGCGAGGCCGGACGTCTGGCGCGCGATCTGCCCGAGGTCGACGTCGGCCGCGAGCGGCTTGCCGCGCGAGTGCACGCGGAGGATCGCCTCGCGCCCCGAGAGGTCGGGCGGCGAGACGAGGAGCTGGCGGTCGAACCGACCGGGGCGGAGGAGCGCCGGGTCGAGGTCCTGGATGCGGTTCGAGGCGCCCATCACGACGACCTGCGCCGCCTTCGCGAACCCGTCGAGCTCGACGAGCAGCTGGTTGAGCGTCTGGTCCTGCTCGCGGTTGAAGCCGTGGCCGGTCCGCGCAGCGCCGACGGCGTCGAGCTCGTCGATGAAGATGATCGAGGGGGCATTCTTGCGCGCGTCCTCGAAGAGCTTGCGAATGCGCGCAGCGCCGAGGCCGGCGAACATCTCGACGAACGCGGACGCGCTCTGCGAGAAGAACTTCGCGCCGGACTCGTGTGCGACGGCCTTCGCGAGGAGCGTCTTACCGGTGCCGGGCGGGCCGTAGAGGAGGATGCCCTTCGGGACGCGCGCGCCGAGTCGCTCGAAGCGCTCGGGGCTGCGCAGGAAGTCGACGACCTCCTGCAGCTCGCTCTTCGCCTCCGGCAGGCCCGCCACGTCGTCCCACTTGATCGACGACTTGCCCTGTGTGTCCTGCTCCGCGGGCTTGATCTTCGGCATCAGCTGGAGCGTCCGCCAGAGCAGGTAGACGACCGCGACCATCAGGAGCATGAAGACGACCGGCAGCCACTCCTGCGTGATCTCGGGGATCTTCCCGATCCACTCTCCCACAGCGCCCATCGTCCTCTCTTCGGCAGAAAAGCGCCATGCCCTTAGCGAACGCGGACGGCGAGGATCACGGCCTCGCGCAGGGACAACTGCACCTCGGTTGCGGCCAAATCTGGATGGTCGAGCCAGAAGTCCCGCACCGGGTCGGGGCCGTCGCGTCCCGGGGTCATGTCGTCGAGGACGACGAGCCCTCGCGGGGCCAGGAGGCGACGTGTCTCCTCGCCGTCCAGATCCGGCCGCCGCTTGGAACCGTCGTGGAACAGCAGGTCGAAGGGCGCATGCTCGGGCAGGACGTCGTGCCAGTCGCCGGCGAGGACGTGGACGTTCTCGTCCTGGCGGAAGAGCTCGGCGGCCGCAGCCGCGCGGGCGTCGTCCAGCTCGGCGGTGAAGAACGGCACGGCCGGCTCGAGCGCCGAGACGATCCACGCCGCGCCGTAGCCGACACCGGTGCCCGTCTCGGCGACGCGCGTGCGGCCGCGCATTGCGGCGAGCAGATGCAGCAGGCGCCCGGTCTCGGGCGTGCACGAATTCGCGAAGCCGAGCTCGGCCGCGAGTCGCGCCGCGCGCTCGACGAGCGGCGGCGTCACTCGACGAGCTCGAGCCTCGGGTTCGGGCGATAGCGCCTGCCGACCTTCGCGGACGGACGACCGTCGGTGAGGACGACGTCGGCCGTGAAGTCGTTCGCGCCGCGGATGAGCGACGACCCGACGCCGTACGCGTCGACCGGCACGGCCTTCGACTCGAAGTCGGAGATCTTGGCGGCGTCGAAGCCGCCGGACGCGACGATCCTCACGCGCTCGAAGCCGTCCGCGTCGAGTGCGTCGCGCACCTTGCGCACGAGCCGCTCGTTCACGCCGGTCGGCTTGAAGTCGCCCATCTCATCCCAGAGCGAGCGGTCGACGAGTATCTCCGACGTGTCGAGACGCACGCCCCAGAGGCGGTCGCCGAGCGCACGCGCGACCTCGAGCGAGGTCCGGACGGAGTCGTTCTCGAAGTCGACGAGCACGGTCACGTTCAGGTCGTCCGGTGCCCACTCCCCGAACTTCGTCGCCGCGAGCACGGTGTTCCCGCCGTACGCCGCGATGAGTGAGTGCGGCACCGTGCCGACGCCCTTGCCGCCCCACCAGGACGCCTGCTCGTCGGTCGTGACGCCGATCGGCGCGCCGACGACCTGGCTCGCGACATACGCGGCGTAGCCGTCGCCCGTCTGCATGCGCCAGTGGTCGTGCCGCGCCGGCATGAAGATGATGGGCTTGCCGTTCGCGGCTCGGAGCACCTCGACCACGTTCGTCGTGACGACCGTGCGGCGTGCGAGGACGCCGAGGTACGCCGTCTCGAGGTGCGCGAAGAGCGTGTAGTCGCCTTCGATGGTGAGGACGGTCTCCCACGGCTCGACCACGTCGCCGTCGTAGAGCGCGTGCACCGTCAACGCCTCCCAGTCCCCGGCACCGAGACGGACGATCGCGAGCGACTCGTCCATCCCGCCGAGGTACGCGAGGTTTTTCTGGAACACCTGCATCACGACGCGGGGACGGCGCCCGTCCTGGAGCAGCGTCGCTCGCGCGTGGTTGAAGTACGCGTCCGCGTAGTAGCCGGCTCGAAGCTTCTCGACGGGAAGCTCGAAGATCTCCGGCGGCAGCCGC
>DASTHC010000030.1:0-13293 GCA_035718485.1 Gaiellaceae bacterium | reverse complement strand
CGTCGGCGTCTCGCGCTGCGTGAAGACGAGCGGCGCCCGCGGCTCCCGCGCCTCGTCGACCGCGCCGCGGATCGCCGCGATCTCGGCGGGCGTCGTGCCGCAGCAGCCGCCGATGATCTTGGCCCCGAGGCGGCGGGCGTGCGCGGCGAACTCGGCGAAGTACTCCGGCGTCGCGTGCGGGTAGATCACGCGGCCGCCCGCCATGCTCGCGAGGCCGATGTTCGGCAGCGCGGCGAGCGGGACTCCGTCGCCGCCCATCTGCTCGATCGCGCGCAGGGCGGCCTGGAGCCCGGCCCCGTGGTTCGCTCCGAGCGCCGCCACGCCGAGCTCGCGGAGCTTCTCCGCCGCGCTCTGCGCCGAAACGCCGGCGAGCGTCTCCGCCTCGTTCTCGAACGTCATGAGTCCGACTATCGGCAGGCTTGACACGCCTCGGACCGCCTCCACCGCGACCACGAGCTCCTCGAGATCGAAGAACGTCTCGATCATGAACAGGTCGGCGCCGCGCCCCTCGAGGATCGACGCCTGCTCGGCGAAGAGTCCGGCGCGCTCCTCAGGCCAGACGTCTCCCAGGTCGCCGAGAGGCCCGATCGAGCCGGCGATGAAGACGTTTGAGCCGGTGACCTCGCGGGCCTCTCGGGCGAGGCGGACGGCGGCGGAGTTGATCCGCTCGAACTCGTCCTCGAGCAGATGACGGGCGAGCTTGCGGCGGTTCGCGCCGAAGGTGTTCGTCTCGATCAGCTCGGCGCCGGCGCGGATGAACCCGACATGGAGCGAGACGACCGCGTCAGGCGCGCGGATGTTCGCCTCCTCGGGCGTGCGCAGGCGGGGGACGGCGCTCGACACGAGTGCGCCCATTCCGCCGTCGCCGACGATCGGCGGCCCGTTACGAAGTCGTTCGACGAATCGGTTGGGTGCGGCCACTCCGGTTCTCCTTCGGTCTCGCTCGACATCCTCCCGGGCCTCTAGGCCCGGCCGGGCTTGGCACCTTGCCCACGGGGCAGGTTGCCGAGGCGTCTCAGGGCCGGTTCCCTCAGCCTCTCTCGATGCGGAGCGGGAGTGCTGCACCCGGCTCCGCGACCACTCTAGCGCGAGCGGAAGTTAGTGAAGCGCCGTAGTCAACCGCTAAAGGGTGATGGATCAACAACTGCCGACTGGGCGATACTCGGGAAGCAACACGGTGACGCGCCCCGATGCGGCGGGGGCGCTCCCCACTCAGACCGGCGGCCCCGATGCGGCGGGGGCCTCTGGAAAGGCTCCTCCGGGAGCGAAGAAGGCGACTCGGGCGGCGGGTCGCCTTCTTCAGTTCTCCTCAAGGTCGAGTGGCGACGTGCCGATGAGAGTCGTGGACTCTTCACGGTCGGGGACTGACGGCAATCATCCGCGGCCGGATGAGCTCGGAGGCGGCGAGGAGACTCGCCGCTTTCTCTTTTCTCAGTCCGGGTGGATCGTGCGGCCTTCCATGCCGCCCGCGACGGTGATCACCTGGCCCGTCACGTGGCCCGACAGCACGTCGGACGTGAGGTAGACGACCGCCGCCGCGACGTCTTCCGGCTGGGCGACCTTGCGGAGCGCCATCGTCCGGGAGATGCGGCGCACCTGCTCGGCGTCGACCTTTCCACGCGTCATCGGCGACTCCGTCCAGCCCGGGGCGACGACGTTCACGCGGGCGTTCGGCGCGACCCGCACCACCTCGTTCTTGAGGGAGAGGAGCAGCCCGTGCGCGACCGCCGACTTCGCGGTCGCGTAGTCCGCGTGGCCCGCCTCGCCGACGAGCCCGGCGGTCGACGCGATCATCACGAGCGAGCCCTGGCCTACGCGCTCGAGCTCGCGCAGATACGCGCGCGCGGTGAGGAACGTGGAGGTGAGGTTCTCGCGGAGCGTCCGCTCCCAGCGTTCGAGCGGCAGCTCCCACACGGGGACATCCTCGCTCGGCCAGACGCCCGCGACCGCGATGCACGCGTCGAGGCCGCCGAGCGCGGCGCGCGCCTCCTCGAAGAGCCGGTCGACCTCCACCTCGTCCGTGAGATCGGCGCCCAGCACGACCTCGCCGCCCGCGGCTTCGGCCCGCTCGCGGCCGCGGTGGTAGTGGACCGCGACAAGCGCGCCTTCCGCAGCGAACGCGCGAACGCACGCCGAGCCGATCCCGCCGGAGCCGCCCGTCACGAGCACACGCTTGCCGGCGAGCCCCGTGTCCACGCGGTCTACGCTACCCATCGATGCGCGTCCACATCATCAGCGACATGGAGGGCGTCTCCGGGATCGTCAAGTGGGAGCAGGTGTCCGGAGGCGAAGCGCTCTACGAGGAAGGGCGCAAGCTCTACACGGAGGAGATCAACGCGGCTGTTCGCGGCGCGAAGGCCGCGGGCGCGACGGAGATCGTCGTCATGGACTGCCACGGCGCGGGGAAGGGGTGGACGTTCAACTCGCTCATCCCCGACCAGCTCGACCCCGACTGCGAGTGGGTCGTCCAGGACGAGTGGACCGAGTACACGGAGTTCCTTGAGCAAGGATGCGACGCGGCGCTCTTCATCGGGATGCACGCGCGCGCCGGCACCGAGCTCGGCGTCCTGAGCCACACGGTCTCCGGCACGAACTGGCAGAACCTGTGGTTCAACGACACGCTCGTCGGCGAGACTGGGATCAACGCGGCGCTCTGCGGGCACTTCGGCTGCCCCGTCCTGCTCGTGACCGGCGACCAGACGGTCTGCGCGGAGGGGATCGACCTGCTCGGGGACGGACTGACGACGGTCGAGGTCAAGCGCGGCCTGGGGCGCTTCAGCGCGCGGAACCTCCCGCCGGTGAAGGCGCGTGCGATGATCGAGGAGGGCGCGAAGCAGGCGCTCGCGAACCTCTCCGCAGTGCCGCCGTGGGTCCCCGGGCGGCCCGCCGAGATCAAGGTCCAGTACTCGCAGCCGCGCGACGTCCAGAAACTCCGCTACCGCCAGGGCGTCGAGATCGTCGAGCCGCGCACGATCGTCTCGCGCGCCGACGACTGGTGGACGGCCTGGCGCCAGTTCTATTTCTAAGCCGGCTGGCGCGCGTCTTCCGGAAGGATTTCGAGCTCTTCGATCAGCGTGAAGAACGCCTTCGCGAAGGGTGAGCTCTCGGTGCGCTCGCGCACCTCGTCCCAGTGAATCAGCTCGCGGAGCGTGCGCGCGACCTCCAGCACCGAGCTGTAGTCCGGCTCCTGCTCGGTCAGCGCGAGCAGCTTCGTCGTCAGCACGTCCTCCATCGACGAGACGGGCAGGCGCATCGCCATCACCTCGCGCTCCTCGGCCCGGTCGAGCAGCTCGTCGGTGACCGGGCCGCCCGAGGGCGAGAAGATCAGGTCGACGATCGTGTCCTCGTAGTGCGACTTGAGCAGCCAGTCCTCTGGCGGCCGCTCGGGACGCATGCCCGCCTCCGTCAACGCCTGCTGCGCGCGCTCGGCGTCCTCCGGCTTCACGAGGATGTCGACGTCGTGGTCCGTGACGGGCCCGCCGCGCGCCCAGATCGCGAGCCCGCCGGCGAGCGCGAACTTGATCTCCGCGTCGCGAAGCGCGGCGGCGGCGACCTTCATGGCCTCGATCAGCGGCTCGATTGCGACGTTTCTCCGTGGCATCCCAGGATCGGTTACCCGGGCCCTCGTTTGCCGCAAACCCGCCCGGTGGTAACAAGAAACCGGTGCAATCGCTGAAGATCGCAGCAGCCGGCGACATCCATGCGACCGTCGACCACGGGCCGCAGCTCCGCGACGCGTTCGAGCAGGCCGCCGTCGAGGCGGACGTGATCATGCTCGCCGGCGACGTGACCGCCGGCGGCGAGGTGGAGGAGGCGGAGGCGCTCGCGGAGGTCTGCCGGCCGCTCGACATCCCGGTCTTCGCGGTGCTCGGGAACCACGACTACCACCTCGGACAGGAGGAGGAAATCGCCGAGACGCTGAAGCGCGCGGGAGTCCGCGTGCTGATCCGGGAGTCCGCGATCTGCGAACTGAACGGGATCGAGATCGGTGTCGTCGGGACGAAGGGGTTCGTCGGCGGCTTCGCCGGGTCGTCGATCCCCGACTTCGGCGAGCGGCTGCTCCGCGACGTCTATGCGGAGACGACCGAGGAGGCGCGCGCGATCGGCCGCGGGCTGCGGCGCGTCTCGCACTGCGCGCTGCGCGTCGTCCTGCTGCACTACGCCCCGATCGAGGACACGCTCCAGGGCGAGCCGCCCGGCATCCACGCGTTCCTCGGCAGCTCCCGGCTCGCGAACCCGATCCAGGAGTACCGGCCGGACGTCGTGCTGCACGGCCACGCGCACGCAGGCAGCTTCCAGGGGCACATCGGCGACGTGCCGGTCTACAACGTCGCCGTGCACGTGACGAAGAGCGACTTCTACGTCTTCGACCTCGAGGTCGTCACGCGTGGGCACACCGAGGTCGAAGTGGAAGGCCTGGCCGGCACGTAACGTTCGGCCGTGCCCGCCGTCTCCTGGCTCTCGGTCGCGCCGGTCAAGGGTCTCGCGCTCGTCCGTCGTGACGAGGTCACGCTCGAGCAGCACGGCGTGCTCGAGAACCGGCGGTTCTATGTCCTCGACGAGCGCGACCGGTTCGTCAACGGGCTCACGCGGCTCGAGCGCTCGCTGTTCGCGGTCGTGCCGGACTGGGACGCCGAGGCCGATGCGCTTCGCCTGACGTTCCCGGAGGGCCGGGTCGTCGAGGACGAGGTGTCCCTCGGCGAACCGGTCTCGACCTGGTTCTACAACCGCGCGGAGCCTGGCCGGATCGTGGACGGACCGTGGGCGCGCGCACTGAGCGACTTCGCCGGGCGTGAGCTGCGGCTCGCGCGCACCGACGAGCCCGGGCGCGCCGTCGACCGCCCGGACGGGTCCGTCTCGGTCGTCTCCGACGAGTCCGTCGACGAGCTCGCGCGCCACGCCGGCGTCGACTCGGCCGACGCGCGGCGCTTCCGGATGCTCGTCGGCATCTCGGGCGGGGAGCCGCACGAGGAGGACACGTGGATCGGCCGCGACGTCGCGATCGGCGGTGCGGTCGTGCGCATCCACGAGCAGGTGGCGCGCTGCGCGATCACGACGAAGAACCCCGACACGGGCGAGCGCGACCTCGACACGCTCCGCGTGATCAGGGCGTACCGTGGCGTCCGCGGCACGAAGGCGCTCGACTTCGGCGTGTACGGCGAGGTCGTCACGCCCGGCACGGTTCGCGTCGGCGACCGTGCGGAAGGGCTCGCCTGAATGCGCGAGCGCTTCCCGATCCTCTCGCGCCGGACCTACCTCAACAGCTGCTCGCAGGGCGCGCTCTCGACCGACGTCCGCGAGGCGTACGAGGAGTACCTGCGCGGCTGGGAGGACCTCGGGTCGCCGTGGGAGCTCTGGGTCGAGAAGACGGACGAGGCTCGCGCGGCCTTCGCTCGCCTGATCCGCGCCGAGCCCGACGACGTCGCGGTCACCTCGTCGCTCTCGGCGGCGCTGAGCGCGCTCGCGAGCGGCCTTCGCTTCGACGAGCGGTCGAAGGTCGTGCTCTCCGAGATCGAGTTCCCGACGGTCGGCCAGATCTGGCACGCGCAGGAAGCGCGCGGCGCGCGCGTCGTCCACACGGACGACTTCGAGTCTGCGATCGACGAGCAGACGCTGCTCGTCTCGCTCACGCACGTGAGCTACCGGACCGGAGAGCGCTTGCCCGTCGAGGAGATCACGCGCCTCGCGCACGAACGCGGCGCGCTCGTCCTGCTCGACGCGTACCAGTCCGCCGGGACGCTGCCGCTCGACGTGAGCGCGCTCGACGTCGACTTCCTCGCCGCCGGAACGGTCAAGTACCTGCTCGGCTCGGCCGGCCTCGCGTTCCTCTACGCGCGGCGCGAGCTCGTCGAGGGCATTCGCCCGACGGCGACGGGCTGGTTCGCCGACGCGGACATCTTCGCGATGGACGACCGCGACTACTCACCGGCGCCGAACGCGGCGCGCTTCCAGTCGGGCACGCCGCCGGTGCCGAGCATGTACGCGGGGCTCGCGGGCCTGCGGCTCGTCGAAGAGGCCGGCGTCGAACGGACCGCGGCGCGCGTCGACGAGCTCACGCGTGCGTTCGTCGACGGTGTCGGACGACCCGTCGTCACACCGGAGAGCCGCGGCGCACTGATCTGCGTCGAGTCGGACGATCCCGCCGCAGAGGTCGAGCGTCTCGCGCAGCGCGGCGTCATCACGTCCTGGCGCGGCCGCAGCGTCCGCTTCTCGTTCCACTTCTACAACGACGAGCGCGACGTCGAGGCAGCGCTCGCCGCACTTCAGATGTCGCGGTAGCGCGCCTGCAGCACGCTGAAGAGCCCGTACGCGAACAGGCCCGCCGCCGCCAACGCGAGCCAGAGCCGGCCGTACTCCGCGTGCGCGAGCTTCGCGAGCGCCTCGTCGATCCCGATCGCCTTGCTCGAGTCGTACTCCCACGCCGCCTTCGCGAGGAAGAAGCCCACCATCGCAAACAGCACCATTCGGGCGAGGTGCCCGGCGAAGCCGGCGACCTTCACGATCGGCTTGATCTCCTCCTCCATCTCGTGGGTCTTCATGTGCTTCTGGAACTTCCCCGTGATCGAGCGGTAACCGTTCCAGAGGCCGTAGCCGATCAGGCCGACGCCGAACGCGAACACGAGCCAGCGCCCGAGCGGGTACTCGAAGACCCGCGCCGTCTGCTGCGGCTCGTCGCGGCTCTCGCCGCGCGGACCGGCGATCAGCGAGAACGCGATCCAGCTGAGGCCCGCGTAGAAGATCCCCTTCGCGAGCGCGCCGGCTCGCTTGCCCAGGCCCTCGAAGCCCTTGCCCTCGTCGTCTCGGTCGAGGAGCGCCTGCGCGAAGCGCCAGAGGGCATACGCGGCGAAGCCGAGCCCGAGGACGACGAGGATGACGACCCCGTACCAATCCTTCGCCAGCAGGCGGAGCGCGCCCTCCCGGTCGGTCGCGGCGCCGCCCATGCCGGCGGCGACGAGGATCGCCAGGACCCCCACGAGACCGAACGAGATGCCCTTCGCGACGAGGCCGAACCGACCCAACCGCTCGATCCAGTCGCTCTCCCCGGCACGCTCGAGTTTGTCTGCCGTCACGCCCACGGCCTTTCCCATGCCCACCCGGGTCCTGTTTGATTCGTTCTGTGCCCACCGATGCCGAACTCGTCGCCCGATGCCGAGACGGAGATCCGGACGCCTGGCGCGAGCTCGTCGAGCGCTACGCGCGGTACGTCTACGCGATCACCCAGGCCTTCCGACTCTCCGATGCCGACGCGGACGACATCTTCCAGGAGACCTTCGCCCGGGCCTACGAGCGCCTGAACACGCTTCGGGACGACGACGCGTTCCGGCCGTGGCTCGCCTCGCTCACGAGGCGCCTCTGCATCGACCGGCTGCGGGCGGGCGCCCGCGAGCAGCCGTTCGAGGACCCGGACATCGAGCTCGCCGCCGAGGACACGCTCGAGCAGCTGACCGAGGCGTTCGACGTCCATGCCGCCCTCGCCGACCTCCCGGAGAACTGCCGCGAGATCCTCGACCGCTTCTTCGCCCGGGACGAGAGCTACCGGACGATCGCGGACGCGCTCGACCTGCCGGCCGGGACGATCGCGAGCCGGATCTCCCGCTGCCTCGCGAGGCTTCGGGACACGCTCGGGGAAGAAACCACCACCGAAGCCCGTCTGGAGGGTTGATGACTCCCCATCACGAAGAGCGGTTGGCCGACCTGCTCCGCATGCTTCCCCCCGCTCCGCGGGGCTGGATGGAGGCGGCGCAGGAGCTCCCGCTCGCCAGGCCGGGCCTCGACCGCATCGTCGCGCGGGCCGAGGCTGACGCGCGTTTCCGCGAGCTGCTCATCTCCGATCTCGAGTCCGCCTTCGCGCAAGAGGGCGTTCAGGTCGAAGACGCGACCGTGGAAGCCGTCCGGAGGCGACTCTCTCTCCCCTAGCCTCGGGCCTCGGGCGCTGAGACAATTGCGGGCATGGCCCGCTTCGATGACCTCAGCGTCCGGGGCCTCCTGGACGAAGCAGCTTCGGAGGCACCGACGCCCGGCGGCGGCGCACTCGCAGCGCTGACCGGTGCGCTCGCGGCCGGGCTCGTCGAGATGGCGGCCCGGAACTCGCCCGACTGGGAGCTCAGGGGCGCCGCGGTCGCGCAGGCGAAGGTGCTCAGAGAGCGGCTCGCCGAGCTCGCTCCGCTGAACGACGAGGTGTACGAGCAGGCGCTCGTGTCGCTCCAGCTGCCGGACGGGGTCGACGACCAGTCCCGCCGCGCGCTGATCGGGACGTCCCTCGAGCGCGCGGCCGCGTTCCCGCTCGCGATCGCCGAGGCGGCCTCGAACGTCGCCGAGCTGGCCGCAGTGGTCTCCGAGGACGGCGACCCGACCGTCCGGGCCGACGCGACGGCGGCGGCGATGCTCGCGCTTGGAGCGACGAGGGCGGCCGCGCACCTGGTCGAGATCAACCTCGGTGTGCTCGAGCACGACGAGCGGCTGCTGCGCGCCACGCGGCTCGCGGCCGACGCCGCGGCAGCCTCCGCGCGGTCGCTGGCCGTCGCGCAGTGACGGCCGCCGCGCACGAGTCCGAGCACGAGGAGCTGCCGGCCTGGAGCCTGCCTGCCGACGCAGTCGATCGCGTACGGCTCGAGATGCGCTGGCCCGAGCGGGTCACGCGCGAGTGGGCCTTCGAGGGCGCGACGGGCGCAGGTGTCCGCGTCTGCATCCTCGACAGCGGAATCGAGGCCGGGCATCCGCTCGTCGGGGAGCTCCAGGGCCGCTACGCGATCTCGCTCACAGACGAAGGCGAGACGATCGTCGACGAGGACGAGGAGGGCGACACCTGCGGGCACGGGACCGCCTGCGCCGGCATCGTCCGCTCCCTCGCGCCCGAGTGCGAGCTGTCCAGCGTCCGGGTGCTCGGCGGCGGCTACACCGGGAGCGGGAAGATCCTCGTCGCGGGCCTCCGCTGGGCGATCGAGCAGGGGTTCGACGTCGTGAACATGAGCCTCTCGACGACGAAGAAGGACCTTGCCGGCACGCTGCGCGAGCTCGCCGACAGCGCGTACTTCCAGCGCACGGTGCTGGTCGCGTCGGCCCACAACATGCCCGTCGAGAGCTTCCCCTGGCGCTTCTCCTCCGTCATCTCGGTCGGCAGCCACGAGTCGCCCGACCCGATGACCTTCTACTTCAACCCGGACCCGCCCGTCGAGTTCTTCGCGCGCGGGCTCGAGGTCGACGTCGCCTGGCTCGGCGGCGCGACGCTCAGGACGACGGGGAACAGCTTCGCGACGCCCCACGTAACCGGGCTGTGCGCGCTCGTGCTCTCGAAGCATCCGGACCTGACGCCGTTCCAGCTGAAGAGCGTGCTGTCCCTCACCGCGAACAACGTGGCGCCGTGAGCGAGCAGGTCCGCTCGGCGGCGGCCGCAGGCGTCCTCGCAGCCGACGAGCTGCACGCGTCGCTGATCCAGTCGATCGTCGACGTCGCCCGCGCGATCTTCAACGCACGCGCCGCCTCGATCCTGCTGCTCGACGAGGAGCGCGGAGAGCTCGTCTTCGACGGCGTCTCGGGCGAGGGCTCGGGGACATTACTCGGCAAGCGCTTCCCGGCGGACACCGGGATCGCCGGCTGGGTGCTGACGACGCGCCAGCCGCTCGTGCTCGAGAACGTCGGCTCGGACCCGCGCTTCTCGCAGGAGGCCGCCGAGTCGACGGGCTACGTGCCGAAGGCGATGATGGCCGTGCCGCTCCTGCACGAGGACCGCGCGCTCGGCGTCCTGAACGTGCTCGACCGGGCGCACGACAAGGCCTTCAGCCTCGCCGAGATGGAGCTGCTCGGCCTGTTCGCGAACCAGGCGGCGATCGCGCTCGAGCTGCGGCTGCGCGGCCGACGGGCAGGCGAGGCGCTCGACGGCGTCGGCGCGGAGCTCGGCGCGGTCGCCTCGTTCGCCGCGACCCTCGACGCGCTGCCGGAAGAGCGGCGGGATGCGGGGCTCAGGCTCCTCGCCGAACTCGAGCAACTCCTAACCAACTGAAAAGGGGCGGCTTGCGCCGCCCCTCGTCTGTACCGCGTCGGTCGACCGTTAGAGCTTCGACGAAGTGTTCCCGCTCCTGTGGAGCTCAACGTCGTCGTCGGTCCCCTCGTCTTCCGTGGGGGCCTCGTCGCCACGGAGGGCGACCGGTGTGTTCTTCTTGTGAGCCTCCACGTCGTCCGGCTCAGACGACCTGACCTTCTCGCGATCCTCCACTGGATCCTCCTTGGTAATGGATCCCAACACGAACGGTACGCCCTCAAGACGTGCCAATCGCCACGTTTCTTCCCCTCGAGTCTGGCAAAGGCCGCCCCCGAGTGCAATCCTCGCGGGCCGTGAGCGGCATCGGGGAGAGGCTGCGCGACTCGGGGAGCGCCTTCCGGCGGATCTTCGCGAACCCCGCGATGCGCCGGCTCCAGCTCGCGTGGGCCTGCTCGAACATCGGCGCCTGGATGGGCGGGCTCGCCCTCGCGGTCTTCGCGTTCCGCGAGGACGGCGCCGTGGCCGTCGGCGTCCTCGCCCTCGTCCGCACGGTCTGCGCGGGGCTGGTGGCGCCGTTCCTCGGAACGCTCGGAGACCGTCACCCGCGCGTCCGGGTGATGGTGGCCTCCGATCTCGTCAGGGTCGTGGGCGTCTCGACGATGGCGGCGATCGTCTTCGCGGGCGGGCCGCCGCTCGCCGTCTACGCGCTGGCCATCGTCGGCAGCGTCGCCGGGACGGCGTTCCGGCCGGCGCAGGCGGCGCTCGTGCCGTCCCTCGCGCGGACGCCGGAGGAGCTGACCGCGTCGAACGTCGCGTCGAGCACGACCGAGGGAGTCGGCATCTTCATCGGGCCGGCGCTCGGCGGCTTCCTCCTCGCGGCGACGAGCACCGAGGTGGTGTTCCTCGCGACGGCCGCGCTTTTCCTCGCGTCCGCGCTCCTCGTCGCACGGATCGACGAGCCGCGCGCCGAAGCCGAAGAGGAGGACGAGGAGGACGAGGGCTCGTTCCTGCGCGAGACGCTCGACGGGTTCACGGTGCTCGTCCGCGACTCGCGGGTCGCCGTGCTCGTCGGGCTCTTCGCGGCGCAGACCTTCGTCGACGGCGCCCTCGGCGTGCTGACGGTGATCCTCGCCCTCGACGCGCTCGACATCGGCGCATCGGGGCTCGGCCTGCTCAACTCGGCGATCGGCGTGGGCGGCCTGCTCGGCGCGGTCGCGGCCGCGGCGCTGATCGGCCGCGCACGCCTCGCGACGGACTTCGGCTTCGGGATGCTCCTCTGGGGGCTGCCGCTTGTGCTGATCGCGCTCTGGCTCGAGCCCGCGTTCGCCGCCGTCGCCTTCGTGCTCGTCGGGATCGGGAACACGATCGTCGACGTGACAGGCGACACGCTCCTCCAACGCGGCGTGCCCGAGGAGCTGCTCGCCCGGGTGTTCGCGATCATGGAGAGCCTCATGCTCCTCACGATCGGGCTCGGCTCGATCACCGCGCCGCTGCTCGCGGAGGCGTTCGGCGTCCGGTGGGCGCTCGCGCTCACCGGCGTGCTGCTCCCGGCGCTGACGCTCGCGTCCTGGCGGCTGCTCGGCCGGATCGACGCGGCGGCACGGGTGCCCGAGCACGAGCTCGCACTGCTGCGGACGCTGCCGATGTTCGCCCCGCTCGACGCGCCGACGCTCGAGTACCTCGCGGGCCGGCTCTCGCGGCGGAAGGTCGACGCGGGAGAGACGGTCTGCCGGAAGGGCGAGCCCGGTGACGCGTTCTACGTCGTCGGCGAGGGGGAGGTCGAGGTCTCGACGGACGGCGGCCCGCCCCGGAGCCTCGGCTCGGGCGACTTCTTTGGCGAGATCGCGCTCCTTCGCGACGTGCCGCGCACCGCGACGGTCGTCGCGAAAATCGATTCCGAGCTCTACGAGCTCGCGGGCGAGGACTTCGTCGCGGCGTTGACGGGGAACGCGGAGGCGCTTCGCGTGGCGGACACCGTCGTCCTCGCGCGGCTCGCGCCCATGTAGGGAAGATCACAAGCGTCCGGCGCGTCCTGTGGGTGAGCGGCCCCCGAAAGGAGCGTCATGCACCAGGAGCTGATGAACCAAGACGTCGCCCGGCTCCAGCGCGCCGAGATCCTGCGGAACTCCGGCAAGCAGCACGTCGTCGAGGCGTCGAACGACGAGCGCGACTCCGTTTTTCACGGCATCCGCGTTCGGATGAGCGCAATCGCGGCTCGGCTGCACCTGCAGCGGCCCGCGCCCAGGCTCCAGCACTAATCCAACGGTCTAGATCTCGCCGCTGAAGGTGTCACAGGCGGCGGGATCGCCCCTGTTCATCCCGCGGGTGAACCACTTCATCCGCTGCTCGGACGAGCCGTGCGTCCAGTTCTCGGGCGTGACGCGGCCCTGCGTCTGCTGCTGGATCCGGTCGTCGCCGACCGCGGCCGCGGCGTCGAGCGCCTCGCGCGTGTCGCCCGGGTCGAGCAGCCCGCGCTTCTCCGCCGTGTAGCCCCAGACGCCCGCGAGGCAGTCGGCCTGGAGCTCGAGTCGGATCGAATCCTCGCGGTTCTGGACGCGATCCATGATCCCGAGCTCGTTCTGGACGTGGTGCCCGACCTCGTGCGCGATCACGTAGGCGTGCGCGAAGTCACCGGACGCGCCGAAGCGGTCGCGCAGCTCGCGGAAGAACGAGAGGTCGAGGTAGACGGTCTGGTCGGGCGGGCAGTAGTGCGGACCCACCGCGGACGACGCGCCGCCGCAGGCAGACGACGTCGCCTGCGTGAAGAGCACGAGCCGCGCCGGCTGGTAGTCGCGGCCGGCCTGCTGGAAGATCTTCGCCCACGTCGTGTCGACGTCCTTGAAGATGCGGTCCGAGAAGTCCTTGAGCGTCGCGTCGGGGTCGTCGACCGGGTTCGTGCCGGTCGTCTGCACCGGCGGGAACGCGTCGAGCGGCCCGCCGCTCGAGCCGCCGCCGCCAGGGACGTTCCCGGTCAGCAGCGCGAAGACGATCGCGACCAGGAGCGCGAGGCCGCCGCCGCCGACGCCGATCGGGATCCCGCCGCCCGTCCCGCGCCGGTCCTCGACGTTGCCGCCCCGTGGGAGTCGCTTCCACTTCACGGCCGGAAGTGTTCCCGGGCCGTCGCGGCCTCAACCGTCGAGCGCTCGGAGCTCTCGCTGATAGCGCGCGAGCTTCTCGCGTTCGGCGTCGACCACGTCGGGGGCTGCGTTCTCCACGAACCGCTCGTTCCCGAGCATCCGTTCGGAGCGCTCGACCTCCTTGCGCAGCCGGTCGATCTCGACCTGCGCGTTGCCGTTCGCCTTCACGCGTTCCGG
>DASTHC010000029.1:0-8083 GCA_035718485.1 Gaiellaceae bacterium | reverse complement strand
TGGTCGGCGGTGCGGCGGCCGCACCTCGAGCGGATCGTCGGCGACTTCGACGTCTTCCATCTTTCCGACTGGCTGCATGTGCCGCAGCGCGCCGGGGTGCGCGCGGTGACGGTGTACGACCTCGCGCCGCTGCACTTTCCGCAGTGGTCGCACCCACGGACGCGCAGGCTGCACGGGCGGAGCTACGAGGAGACGAAGCGCGCGGACGTGGTGTTCGCGATCTCGAAGTACACGGCGACCGACGTCAGAGAGCAGCTCGGCGTCGACGCGCACGTCGCGTACCCGGGGGTCGATCCACGCTTCACGCCGGACGGCGAGCGCGAGCCTGGCGACTACGCGCTCGCGATCGGGACCCGCGAGCCGCGGAAGAACCTCGACGTGCTCGACTCGCTCGACGTGCGCGTCGTGGACTACGTCTCCGACGAGGAGCTCCCGCGGCTCTACCGCGGCGCGTCGGCGTTCGTCTTCCCGTCGCGTTTCGAGGGGTTCGGGATGCCGGTCGTCGAGGCGATGGCCTGCGGCACGCCGGTCGTCTGCTCGAACCATTCGTCGCTCGACGAAGCCGCGGGGGACGCCGCGGTGCGCGTCGACCCGGAGGATCCGACGGACATCCGGCGCGGTATCGATGAGGCGCGCGAGCGCCGCGAGGAGCTCGTCCCGCGCGGGCTGGAGCACGCCTCGCGGTTCACGTGGCGCGCGACGGGCGAGGCGATGCTGCGTGGGTACCGCTCGTGAAGGTCGCGCTCGACGTCTCCCCGCTCCGGCTCACGCGCGCCGGCTCCGCGCGCTACGTCGAAGGTCTCCGGCGGCATCTGCCCGCGCACGTCGAGCTCGGCGAGGTCGCGTGGGGCGGAGGCGGGCGAGCGACGGCGGCGCTGCGCGACGCGGTCTGGTATCCGCTCGGGCTCCCGCGTGCGGCGCGCGAAGCCGACGTGCTCCACTGCCCGACCTTTCGCGGGCCGCTCGTGTCGTCCGTGCCGCTCGTCGTTACGGTGCTCGACCTCGCCGTCCTCCGCCACCCAGAGCTCTTCAACCGGTGGAACGCGACGTACAGCAGGCTCACCGTGCCGCGTGTCGTGCGCGCAGCGCGCCGGCTGATCGCGATCTCGGAGTTCACGAAGCGCGAGCTCGTCGAGCTGCTCGGGGTCGATGCGTCGCGTGTCGACGTGATCGGCGTCCCGCCCCGGGACGGACTCTCCCCGGACGGCCCGCGGGCCGAAGGCGACTACGTGCTCGCGGTCGGCACGCTCGAGCCGCGCAAGAACCTCGAGCGCGCGGCCGAGGGCGCGGCCCGGGCGGGCGCGGAGTTGCGCGTCGTCGGGGCCCAGGGCTGGGGCGGCGTCGGGGCCAACGGCGTCCGCTGGCTGGGCGAGGTCGACGACGCCGAGCTCGCGCGGCTGCTGCGCGGCGCGCGGGCGCTCGTCTATCCGTCGCTCTACGAGGGCTTCGGGATCCCGATCCTCGAGGCGATGTCGGTGGGCACGCCGGTCGTCACGTCGCGCGGCGGCGCGACCGAGGAGGTGGCAGGCGGCGCGGCCGTGCTCGTCGACCCGCTCGATCCGGCGTCGATCGCCGAGGGGATCGAGGACGCCGACCGGCGGCGTGACGAGCTGCGGGCGCTCGGTCTCTCCCGGGCGGCCGAGTTCACCTGGGACGACGTCGCGCGACGGACGGTCGCCGTGTACCGGAAGGCGCTGTGATCGTCGTCGACGCGGACTTCCTCGGCCGCGGTCGTACCGGCGACGAGACGTACGTCGAGAACCTGCTCCGTGCGATGGCGCCGCTCGCGGGCGACCTCCGAATCGCCGCGCTGACGCGCGATCCGGCGCTCGTCCCGGAGGGGATCGAGCCGATCGTGCTCGCCGCGCGCTCGCAGGAGCTCCGCATGGCGTGGTCGGTGCCGCGCGCGCTCGATCGTCTCCGTCCACGTCTCGCGCACTTCGTGCACGCGCTGCCGCCTCGGCTGCCGTGCCCCGCCGTGCTGACCGTGCAGGACCTGAGCTTCGAGCGTGCCTCGCTCATGGGGTGGAAGGACCGCCTCGTCTTCCGGCGTGTCGTCCCCCGCTCGGTCCGTCGGGCGGCGCGCGTGCTGGCGATCTCCGAGCGGACGAAGCGCGACCTCGTCGAGCTCTACGACGTCCCCGAGGAGAAGGTCGTCGTCACCCCGCTCGGCGTTGATCCGGCGTTCACGCCCGGCCACGACGGACGCGGGACGTACCTCCTGTTCGTCGGCGCGATCCAGGAGCGCAAGGACCCGCTCGCAGCCGCGGCGGCCGCGTCCGCGGTCGGCCTGCCGCTCGTTGCGGTGGGGCCCGAGAAGGACGCACGCCTCGCGCGCGAGCTTCGACTCGCAGGCGCGGACGTCCGCGGCTACGTGTCGAAGGACGAGCTCGCGCAGCTCTACCGCGGGGCCGCGGCGCTCGTGCTCCCGTCGCGCTACGAGGGGTTCGGGCTGCCGGTCGTCGAGGCGATGGCGAGCGGGACGCCGGTCGTCGCGGCGCCTGACGCCGCGCTGCGCGAGGTGGCGGGGGACGCCGCGGTCTTCGCGGAGGCCCCGGAGCTGGCAGGTGCGGTGCGACACGCGCTCGACGAGCGGGAGCGTCTCGTCGCGGCCGGTCTCGAGCGGGCCCGGCGCTTCACGTGGGAGGAGACGGCGCGGCGGACGCTCGACGTCTACCGCGAGCTGCTCGCGTGAAGGTCTCCGCGGTCGTCGTCTCGCACGGCCATGCCGACGAGGTCGAGCGGCTCGCGCCGGTGCTGCGGACACAGGTCGACGAGCTCGTGGTGATCGAGAACCGGCCGGGAAGCGTCCGCGGCGAGCTCGAGGGCGCGCGCGTGCTGCGGAACGAGCGGCCGCGGACGTTCGCGGCGAACGTGAACGCAGGGATCACCGCGACGACGGGCGAGCTCGTGCTCGTCGCGAACCCCGACGCGGTGCCGGAGCCCGACGCCGTCGCGACGCTGCGGCGCTTCATGGAGCAGCGCCCGCGCGCCGGCATCGCGGGCCCGCAGATCCGCTGGCCCGACGGGACGTGGCAGCCCTCCCGACGCCGGTTTCCGACGGTCGGCGGCACGCTCGTCCGGCGCACACCGCTTCGACTACTGCGGGGCTCGTACAGCCAGCGCGACCACTACCACCTCGACGAGCGCCCGACCGAGCCCGTCGAGGCTGACTGGTTGCTCGGCGCGTTCCTACTGATGCGTCGCGCGATGCTCGACGAGCTCGGCGGGTGGGACGCCGGGTTCCGTCACTACGGCGAGGACATCGACCTCGGCTACCGCGCCGCGAAAGCCGGGTGGGAGCGGTGGTACGTCCCGGACGCGCTCGTCACGCACGACTACGCGGCGGTCGTCGATCGCACGTTCTTCTCGCGTCACACGCTCTGGCATCTCCGCGGGATGCTGCGCTTCGTTCGCAAGCACCCCGAGCGACTGACTGCGCTCTAAGCGTCACAACTTCGTCGCGAAACCGTCACAACCCGAAACGGACACTTTCGCGCGCGGCGACACGGCGGTACCACGGGTGCAACGTCACTCTCCCGAAGGAGTCGCCCATGCGTCGTGTTCGTCTGCTCGCCGCGCTGCTCACACTCGCGGTCCTCGTGATCCCAGCCGCCGCAGGGAGCGGCACGGGCGCAATCGTCATCAGCCAGGTCTTCGGAGGCGGTGGCAATGCCGGTGCGCCGTTCGCGTCCGACTACGTCGAGCTGTTCAACCGAAGCTCGTCCGCCGTGGACGTCACCGGCTGGTCGGTCCAGTACGCGACCGCGGTCGGCACGAGCTGGTCCGCGACGCCGCTCAGCGGCACGATCGGGGCCGGCCGCTCGTACCTCGTCGAGCTCGCCGGCGGCGCGACCGGCGCGGCTTTGCCGGCGTCCGACGCGAGCGGCACGACCAACATCAGCGCGACCGCCGGAAAGATCGCGCTCGTCCGCGGTGCCGCCGCGCTGACGTGTGGTGCGACCGCCGGAAGCTGCAGTTCGGCCGCTCTTGTCGAGGATCTCGTCGGCTACGGAAGCGCGGGCGACTTCGAAGGCTCCGGAGCCGCACCCGCGCCGAGCAGCACGACGGCGGCGATCCGCGCCGGCCAGGGCTGCACCGACACCGACGTCAACTCGGCCGACTTCGCGACCGGCGCACCGGCGCCGCACAACTCGGCGTCGGCGGCGCACTCGTGCACCGGTGGTCCTCCGCCCGGCGGCACGCCGAGCGCGTCCGCTTCCGCCAGCGTCGCGGTCGACCTGAGCGCGGTGCTCTCACTGTCCCTCGAGCGCGCGGCGCTCGACTTCGGCGCGTCGGCGTCCGGCGCCACACCGTCGCCGATCTCCGAGCGGGTCACGGTCCTGAGCAACCATCCGGCCGGCTACGCGCTCAGCGTCCAGCGCACCGCCTTCGCGCCTGCCGACCTGCCGCTCGGGATCCAGGCGAGCGCACCGCCCGGTGGCACGCTCGGCTCCGGCCTCGGCGGCTCGGGGCTCGCGTCCGTGCCGGTCGCACCGTCGTCGCTCCAGATCGGGACGACGGCAGCTGCGAGCCCCTCGGCCGGTGACGTGTGGCCGACGAACGTCGGCTTTGCATCGGCGCTCCCGTCGGTAGCCCCCGGTCGCTACGCCGCGACGCTCACCTTCACGGTGATCGGGCGGTGAGACACGCCGCGCCGCTCGCATGCGTTGTCGGCGGTCTGGTCGTCCTGCCGACGGGCACGGCGCGCGAGCGGCCGGTCGTCTCGCTCTCAGCATCGCCTGCACGTCTCGTGACCGAACCGGGCCGCGCGCAGGTGATCGCGTTGCGGAACTTCGCCTCGTCGCCGGCCTCCGTGAGCGCGCGGGCCGGCGGCGTCGCACTCGACCTCCGCGGTCGCCCGCGGCTCACGGGCAGGACAGCGGCTTCGTCGTGGCTCGGGCTCTCGCCGCGCGAGCTCTCGGTGGGTCCCGGCGGCACGGCGGAGCTTCAGGTGGAGGCGCGCGTGCCTCGGAGCGCCGAGCCGGGCGACCACCATGCGGTCGTCCTGCTCGCGACGCGCACGACCGAGGCGGACGGCGTCGGCGTCCGGATGCGCATCGGCGTTCGGGTCGTCGTGCGGGTGCCGGGCCGCGTGGTCAGGCGTCTCGTCGTGCGAGGCCTCGGCGTTCGCCGTTCAGGGCGCGCCCGCGTGCTCGAGGTTGCACTCCAGAACGCGGGCAACGTCACCGAGACGTTTCCCAGCGGACGGCTCGCGGTCGTGCTCCGCATGCGCGGGAGGGCTACACGGCTGCTCGCCCGCCGGCGAGAGCTCCTTCCTCGCTCCCGCGCCGTGGTGAGCGTGGTCTACCGCGGACGGCACCGAGGGGTCGCTGGGGCAACGATCGAGATCGGCGGTCGCGCCGTCCGGACCTTCCGGATCCGTGTCTGAGCTACCGGCCCGGCCCGCGCAGCCCCGCCGCGCAGCCACGGCGGTCCGGCGGCACATCGCGCGCCGGCGAGAAGCTGTACTCGAGCTGCGCGCCGAGCTCGCGCATGTCCGAGAGGTTTGGGTCGACCTCGTGCGGGACGAACGTCTTCGACATCCGGACGTCGACGTGGAACGGCGGGGGCGGCGTGCGCAGCAGGAACGTCCGGTCCTCGAGCCGGTTCACGACGAAGGTGCAACGGTCGGTGACTGCGCCGAGCGCAGGCTGCTTGTCGAGTCCGCGGCGAAGCTTTCCGACGCGGATCCTGACGCGCGACGGGACGTCCTTCCCGCCCCACGCCTTGCGGTGCACCCGCACGACGGCGTAGCCGGGGAGGTCTCCGGGCGTCGTGAACTGCGAGTAGTCGCTCTGCTTCGCGGCCCAGCCGTCCTGCGAGACGCCGCGCGTCGAGTTCTGCAGCCGCAGCGGCGGGGCGATCTTGAAGAGCCGCCAGAACGTCTTCGTCCCTGCTGCGAAGTGCGCGTGGCGGTTCACCTCGGTGCCGACGACGTCGATTCCGGGATCCGCGACGACGTATTCGACGTTCGTCGGCGGCGGCGTGATCGCACCGGTCTGGGCGTTGATCAGATCCGGCGTCAGCGTCGGGCCGGGCCCGGGGGCGCTCCCGTCGGTCGACCAGACGTGCTTGATCGAGCGGTTCCAGAACTCCATCTGCCAGAGCCCGTTGAAGTCGGTCAGCCGCTGACCGAGATAGAGCGCCGGCGCGCCGCCCGTCGTGCGGTCGACCCAGTCGAAGGGCCGGGCGATATCGGACGACAGCTCCTCGGAGAACGTGTTCGATGCGCTCGCGGCCGACATCTGCCCCGCAAGCGACCAGCCGAGGACGAGCACGGCGACGAGTGCGAGCATCGGGCGGACGCCTCGCGTCAGGACGCGTGGGAGCATGATCACGACGATCGAGAGCACGAGCATCCCGATCAGCACCTGCCGCGCGCGTTCCGGCGTCCACGCGTAGGCGCGGTTCGCCGCCTGCAGCAGCGAGAAGCCGGGCGCGTCGGAGTAGACGCGCACGTCCATCTTGTACTGGTACGCGAGCAAGAGGGCCGTGAGCGTGAGGCCTGCGGCGCCGGCGACGGCCCACCAGCGCACGAGCGGTCGCTCGAAGAACATCGCGGTCCCGATGAAGAGCAGCGGCGCGACATAGATCAGGTTCCGCTCGACGACGAGCGTCGAGAACGTCGTCGAGATGTACGCCGCCTTCACGGCCGTGTACCAGCCGAAGCCGACGATGAGCGAGCCCATCGTTGCGATCACCGCGCGCCGCTCCGGCGTCCATTCCTCGCCCCGCGGACGGACGAGCGCTGCCAGGCCGGCGATCATCGGGAAGACGCCGATCCCGACCGCGAGCGCGCCGATGGCCCAGAGGCCGTTCTCGAGCATTCGATCCTTGTAGTACAGGGTCGAGATCAGCCACGCGAACGACCGGTGCGAGATCGCCGCGTTGACCGCGATCACCGCGCCGACGGCGAGCGTGACGCCGCCGACCCAGTCCCAGCGGGACCAGTGCGCGTACTCCCGCTTCGCCCGAGCGCTCGTCGCGATGAGGGCGAGCGCGGCCACGGCGAACGCCGCGGGCACGACCGCCAGCTGCTCACGAACGAAGGGAGAGACGAGTGACGCGAGGACCGCCGCCGCGATCCACCATCGCGTCCGCGTGGCGAGCGCCTTGGCGATCAGGTAGGCGCTGAGCATCGCCCACGGGTAGGCGAAGGGCTCCTCGACGAGCATCGACGAGTAGTAGAGAGCAGGAACTGCGCCGGCACCGGCCGCGGCGAAGAGCGCCCACGGCTTCGTCACGACCATCCGGGCGAGGGCATAGGTCGGGAAGACGACCGCCGCCATCAGGAGCACGTTGAGGTACTTCGCAGCCCCGTACGCCTGGCCGACGTCCTGGATCCACCACACCGGAGCAAGGACGTACGGATAGAGCGCGTGGATCGGATACGCGACGCCGCGGCGCGCAGGATCGCCGGTCTCGGCGATCGACCGCGAGATCTGCGCCGTCTCGAGCTCGTCGCCGTTCAGCCACGGCGTGACGTGCCCCCAGGCCTCCCACCCGTAGAGGACGCACAGCCAGAGATAGATCGACGCCAGCGGGACCGCCGCGAGGACGCGGTCGACCCACGGCCTCGGAACGGCCGTCGCACGTGCCGTGACCACGCTCACTCCGCCGCCGACCCCAGGACGACGATCGGATCGAGGTCGACCTCGCGCCGGACGAAGCGGCACTGAACGCCTGCCGCCGTGCACGCCGCGACGACCGTGTCGAGCCGGCTCCGCTCGGCCTCCGGGATCGTCACGAGCACGATGTCGGGCCGGGTGCGGTCGATCACCCGCGCGACCTCTAGGGTCCCTCCGAGCACCGCCACGCCCTGCATTCGGCTCCGGCGCAGACGCGGGTCGTCGTCGACGAACCCGACCACCTGCTCGCCGGGCGTCTCCCGCAGCTCGCGCAGCAAGCTTCGACCGCCGCGTCCCGCGCCGACGATGAGCGTCCGGCGCCGCGCCGGGTGGAAGGACGAGAGGCCGCGCGCGGCGGCTCGCTCCCAGAACCGCGAGGCGCCGACGAGCACCGTGCAGATGAGCGCGTCGATGACGAAGACGCTCTTCGGGAAGTCGCCGAGCTCCTGGAC
>DASTHC010000028.1:0-2498 GCA_035718485.1 Gaiellaceae bacterium | reverse complement strand
CTCGAGATCGCGGCGGCGACGAGCAGGGTTCGCGTGGGGCCGTCGTGCCTGAATCCCTTCACCGTCCATCCGGTCGAGATCGCGGGACAGATCGCGATGCTGGACTCGGCGTCGGCCGGCCGCGCGTTCCTCGGGCTCGCGCGCGGCGCGTGGCTCGAAACGCTCGGCGTGGACCAGTCGCAACCTGTCGCGGCGATTCGCGAGGCGTGGAACGTCATTCGGCGGCTGCTCGCGGGCGACGACTCCGGCTTCGACGGCGAGCGCTTCACGCTGCCGCGCGGGGAGCGTCTCCATTTTCGCGCTCACCGGCCGGAGGTGCCTCTTCTCGTCGGCACGTGGGCTCCCGGACTCGCACGGTTCGCTGGGGAAGCGGCGCGAGAGCTGAAAATCGGCGGAAGCGCGAACCCCGAGCTGGTGCCGGTCATGCGCGAAAGGATCGGCAACCCTGACGTCGGCATCGTGCTGGGTGCCGTCACCGTCGTGGACGAGGACGATGCCCGTGCACGACGACATGCTCGTCAAGAGGTGGCGATGTATCTCGCGGTCGTCGCCGAGCGTGACCCGACGTTCGCGCTCGACCCCGAGCTCGTGCGTCGGTTACGGGCACTGGTCGCGGCGGGGGATGACGCTGGAGCCGGCGCGCTGATTCCGGACGACGTGCTCGATCGCTTCGCTTTCTCCGGAAGCCCAGATCGGGTTGCGCTCCAGGCCGAGGCTGTCTTCGGCGCAGGCGCGCGACGGGTCGACTTCGGGACGCCGCACGGGCTGTCAGAGCGCGAAGGACTGGAGTTGCTGTGCAAGGAGGTCATTCCGCGACTCCGCTCCACCGTCGCCGCGCAGGGCTAGACGACCTGCGGCTCCGGTAGCGGCCGTCCCTCGTCGAAGCGAGCAGCGTCGAGCAAACGGAGCGCTTCGTCCTCGCGTCCCTCGACGAGAGCCTCCGCGAGGATTCGCGCGACGGCCGGCGCATGCATGAACCCGTGGCCGCTGAAGCCGGCTGCAACCCAGACCCGGTCACGAACCTCGCCGAGAATCGCTTGGTGGTCCGGCGTCACGTCGTACGTGCCAGCGACGAGGAGCGGCAGAGGGACGTAGACGAGGCGAGGCAGCAGCTCCTCGAGGGCCTCCCTGACGGCAGCGCGCCAACGCGGCGCCTCCGTCTGCGGATCGCCGCTCGCGCCAAGGTTGCTCACGAGCAACCGACCGTCGGCAAGGTGTTTCGCCGCCAGGCGACGCTCGACCGACACCACGAGCGGCTCGAGTAGCCGCTCGCGCACGGGATCGCTGAAGAACAGGTAGCGGGGCTCCGCCCGAATCGGAAGCTCGGGGAGGAGACGAGGCGTGTCCACGCCCGCGGCCACGACCACGGCATCGGCGTCGAGATCGCCCGCCTGTGACAGGCGCACGTGTCCCCCGGCTCGTACGGCGAGCACCTCGTCGAGCTGGGGGTCGACCAACGCCCCCAGCGCTTCCAGGATCGCCTGAGGACGGTCGAAGTAGCCATCCTCCGCGCAGAACGCCCCGCCGATGACCCCTGCGACGTCGAGAGCGGGCACGAGCTCGGCCGCCTCGACCGGCGCGACGATCCGCGACGGTACCCCGAGCGCGTTCTGGAGCGCGACGTTCTCCCGCATTCGGTCGAGAGCTCCGTCGGAGTGTGCAAGGAAGAGATAGCCGCACCGGCGAAATCCCGGATCCATGCGCATGCGGAGCCGCTCGTAGACATCGCGGTAGTACGACATCGACTCGCGCGCAAGCAGGCAGTTCATCCGAGTCCCCCACTGCTGACGAACGCCGCCCGGCTGGACCCCGGAAGCGCCCGCCCCGACCCCGGAGCGCTCGACGACCGTCACCGACGCCCCGCGCTCGGCAAGCTGAACCGCGATCGAGAGGCCCACGATCCCGGCGCCGACGACGACGACATCGGGCCGGCTCATCACTTGAGCTTAGACTCGCGCCGGATGTTCGATTACGCGGACCGACGGCGCCGTCTCGGCCAACGAATGCGCGAAGACGCCGTCGACGTCCTCTTCCTCGCGCCGTCCGCGGACCTCGAGTACCTGACCGGCGTCGAGCGACAGATCCCGAGCTTCGGTCAGAGCTCGTACGCGCACGGTTGGGTGGCCGGTGCTTTTTTCCGTCCCGACGCGGATCCCGTTTTCGTCCTTCCGCGCATGGTCGTCGCGTTCGATCTCGAACGCGAGCCGGAGGGCGAGCTCGTCGTCGTCAATGAGACAGACGACGGCGCTGCGGTGTTCGAGCGAGTCGCCCGTGGTCTCGGGGACGCCGCCTCGCCGGCCGTCGGCGACCGCGTTTGGGCCGAGACGACCCTCCACCTGAGCCGCGTCTTCGGCGCGGATCGCCTGCGACCCGGTTCCGCGATCGTGAACGAGCTACGCCGCGTGAAGACGCCGGAGGAGATCGCGGCGATGCACCGTTCGATCGACACCGTCGAGCGAACCATGGCGGCTGTCGGGCCGCTCGTTGTCCCCGGCGCG
>DASTHC010000027.1:0-4863 GCA_035718485.1 Gaiellaceae bacterium | reverse complement strand
CGTCGTCAGCGAGAGGTCGCGGACGCCCTCGACGTGCGCGAGCAGCTCGACGAGCACCGGCAGGTCGCGGCGGACGAGCGGCTCCCCTCCGGTGAGCCGAACCTCGTCCACGCCGAGCTGCGCGAGCACGGCGACGAGGCGCGCGATCTCCTCGAAGCTGAGAACCTCGTCCCGCTTCAGCCACTCGAGGCCTTCCGCCGGCATGCAGTAGCTGCAGCGGAAGTTGCACTTGTCCGTGACCGAGACGCGGACGCTCTTGATCTCGCGGCCCCAGCTATCGACGAGCGGTTCCACCCCGAGAGCGTAGCGGTGGGTTTCCGGCCCGTCGTGGCGGACAGAAGAGGGACATCCGACGAAAGGGGTCTCATGGACGACGCACACAAGGATCAGGCCGAAGGGAAGCTCAAGGAGTACGAGGGCAAGCTCACCGACGACAAGACGCGCGAGGCGCAGGGCAAAGCCGAGCACGCGAAGGGCGACGCCAAGGAGAAGCTCGACGAGCTCAAGGAGAAGGTGAGCGACTAGCGGTGCGGGAGGGCGCCCTCGGGCGCCCTCCCGCCTATTCGGCCCAGAGCTGGACGAGGTGCACGATCGTCTCGGCCGCGGCGCCCATGTCGGCGACGCACACCCACTCGCGCTGTGAGTGGTACTGCTGTCCGCCGGTGAAGATGTTCGGCGTGGGGAGGCCGAATTCCGAGAGCCGTGACCCGTCGGTGCCGCCGCGGACGAGCTCGCGCCTCGGCTCGAGGCCGGCCCGCCTGACGGCTTCGTCTGCGAGCTCGACGGCGCGCGGGACCTCGTCGAGGTACTGCTTCATGTTCCGGTACTGGCGCTTGAGCTCGACCTCGGCGCCGCCGACTTCCTCCGCCGTCCTGCGCACGAGCTCGGCGTACCCCTCGAGCTTCTCCTCGTCGAAGTCGCGCAGGATCATCCGCACCTCGGCGTGCTCCCCGTCGCCGGAGATGCGCGTGGGGTGGATGAAGCCGTCGCGTCCGTCGGTTCGCTCGGGCGAGAGCTCGCGCGGGAGTGCCGCCACGAAGTCCGCCGCGAGGCGGATCGCGTTGACGAGGATGTCCTTCGCGTAGCCGGGGTGGACGGCGCGGCCGTGGAAGCGGACGCGTGCCTCGAGCGCGGAGAACGTCTCGTCCTGGATCTGGCCGGCGGTGCTGCCGTCGAGCGTGTAGGCGACCTCCGCGCCGAACGCGGGGACGTCGAAGTTGTCGACGCCGCGGCCGATCTCCTCGTCGGGCGTGAAGGCGATGCGGAGCGTGCCGTGCGGGACGTCCGGGTTGCGGACGAGGTGGGCGAGCGCGGCCATGATCTCCGCGACGCCGGCCTTGTCGTCGGCGCCGAGGAGCGTCGTGCCGTCGCTCGAGACGAGCTCGTGGCCGGCGTGGTTCGCGAGCTCGGGCCACTCGGCGGGGTCGAGGACCTGCGACGGGTCGCCCGGCAGGGGGCGCGCGCCGCCGTCGTAGGTGAAGACCTGCGGCTCGACGTTCTCGCCGCTGACGTCGGGGGAGACGTCGACGTGCGCGACGAGGCCGATCGTCGGCGCGTCGGTGTTGCCCGGGAGCGTTCCGTAGACGATCCCGTGCTCCGACAGTTCGGCTTCGAGTCCGAGCTCCTCGAGCTCTGCCACGAGCATGCGCGAGAGGTCGAGCTGGCGCTCGGTGCTCGGCGCCGTCTCCGAGTCGGGGTCGGACGTCGTCCAGACCTGCGCGTAGCGGACGAGCCGGTCGCGGGCGTCGGCCCCGAGCTCGCGCGCGAGGTCGCTCCGGTACCCGTCAGCCTCCACGGCGCGAGAGCTTAGTCCGGAAACGCCGGGCACGGCTGTAACGTCCGCGCGTGCCCGCGCTCCTCGCCCTGGTGATCGTCACCGCGGTCTGGGGCGTGACGTTCGTCCAGGTGAAGGACGCGCTCGAGCTCTACCCGCTCTTCGCGTTCCTCGCAGTCCGCTTCGCGATCGCGTCGGTCGCGCTCGCGCCCGTCGCCGCGCCGCGCCTTCGCCGCGCCGGGTGGAAGCCCGCGACGCTCCTCGGCGCGCTGCTCGCCCTCGGCTACGCGCTGCAGACCGCGGGCCTGGATCGCACGACCGTCTCGAGCACGGGCTTCATCACCGGCCTCTACGTCGTCTTCACGCCGCTGTTCGCCTACGTCCTCTTTCGGATCAAGGTCGCCCGAATCGTCGTTCTCGGCGTGGGACTCTCGCTCGCCGGCCTCGCGCTGCTCGCCGGCGTCAGCGTCGGCGAGCCGGGCGGCGATGCGCTCGTGCTCGCGGGCGCGGCGGCCTTCTCGCTCCAGATCGCGCTGATGGAGCGCTACGCGCCGCGCTACGACGCCGTCGCGTTCACCTTCGTCGAGATGCTCGCCGCGTTCGTGGGCTTCGCGGCGATCGCCGTCGCGCGCGGTCAGGTCGAGGTGCCGCGCGGCTGGACGGTCTGGGGCGCGCTGCTCGTGACCGGGATCTTCGCGAGCGCGCTCGGCTTCCTCGTCCAGACGTGGGCGCAGCGACAGCTGTCGGCCGCGAGGACGGCGCTCGCGTTCGCGATGGAGCCGGTCTGGACGGCGATCTTCGGCTTCTGGCTCGCGGGCGACCGCCTCGGCGTCGTCGGCTGGACGGGCGCCGCGCTGATCATGGCCGGGATCATCGTCGCCGAGCCCGCAGCAGCCGACGCCCTGCGCCGACTGCTACGCAGATGACGGCGGTCGTCCTCGCACTCTCCTCCGCAGCGCTCTTCGGAGCGATGACGGTCGCCGTCCGGCTCGGGGTGCTCCGGACGCCCGACGCCCGCCTCGGCGCCGCGGTCACCGCGCTCGTCGCGTTCGGCGTCGCGCTCGTCGCGGTCCCGTTCGGCTCGGGCGAGCTCGACGCACGCGACCTCGCCGTCTTCGCGCTCGCGGGACTGCTCGGCCCGGGCCTCTCGCAGCTCCTCTTCACCCTCGCCGTGCGCGATGCAGGCGCCGCGCGCGCATCGGTCGTGGTCGGCGCCGCACCGCTCGTCACCGTCGCCCTCGGACTGTTCGTGCTCGACGAGCCGTTCGAGCTCGCACTGCTCGCCGGCGCCGCGCTGATCGTCGCGGGAGGTACCGCACTCGCGTGGGAGCGCGTGCGTCCCGAGAGCTTCAGGACGATCGGGGTTGTCTGGGCGATCGGCTGCACGCTGATCTTCGCGAGCCGCGACACCTTCATCCGCTGGTTCTCGGGCGAGACGCCGGTCGCCTCGACCGCCGGCGCCGCGGCGACGCTCCTCGGCGGTTCGGTCGTCCTCGCGCTCGTGGCGCGCCGCTCGCCCTGGCGCCGCGGCGGCGTCTTCGTCCCCGCCGGGATCTGCTTCGGCCTCTCGTACGTCTTCCTCTTCGAGGCCTACTTTCGCGGACGGGTGACGGTCGTCTCGCCGCTCGTCGCCACCGAGTCGCTCTGGG
The DNA here is from genome assembly GCA_035718485.1 of Gaiellaceae bacterium. Lineage (GTDB taxonomy): Bacteria > Actinomycetota > Thermoleophilia > Gaiellales > Gaiellaceae > JACCTU01. Next base: position 1,440 of record DASTHC010000027.1, on the reverse strand, counting down.
GCGTCGCCCTCTCGGCGCTCCTGATCGGGCGGAGCGAGCTCGTCGGCCGCCGCCTCGTCCTCGGCGCGCTCCTGATCGCGGCCGGGGGCGCCTTGATCGGCGCCGCGCGCTAGCCGCGGGAGGCGAAGTAGTTGACGAGCACGAGCGCCACGCACACGAGAAACACGCCCGGCACGCCCACGGTGCCGCCCGCGATCGCGATCATCGGGATCGCGGTGACGAGCGAGACGATCACGATCGCCGTGTTCTGATCGGACGGCCGTCGAGCCGGCTTCCGCTCCTTCAGGCGCTCCTCGATCCGCTGCGCGAAGCGCTCGACCGCGGCGTCGTCGTACCCGGGCCCGAGCTCCCGCTGCGCCTCCAGGGCTGCTCTGGCCTCATCGCGCGGGACGAGCGGCTCGCTCACGGGGCCATGATACGCCACGTTCAAATCTGCTATAAAAAGACTTAGATTTTCTCAACGGGAGGAATGAAACACATGGCGAAGACCATCGGCATCGACCTCGGCACGACCAACTCGGCAATGGCCGTGCTCGAGGGCGGCGAGCCGACCGTCATCCCGAACGCCGAGGGCGGCCGCACGACGCCGTCCGTCGTGGCGTTCACGAACGACGGTCAGCGGCTCGTCGGCGCGCCCGCGAAGCGGCAGCAGGTTACGAACCCGCAGAACACGATCTTCTCGATCAAGCGCTTCATGGGCCGCAAGCGCGACGAGGTCACCGAGGAGATGACCATCGTCCCCTACGAAGTCGTCCAGGGCCCGAACGGCGACGTCCGGGTGAAGGCCGGCGGCAAGGACTACGCGCCGCCGGAGATCAGCGCGATGATCCTGCAGAAGCTGAAGGCCGACGCCGAGGCGTACCTCGGCGAGCCGGTCGCCGACGCGGTGATCACCGTCCCCGCGTACTTCAACAACGCGCAGCGCGAGGCGACGAAGGACGCCGGCAAGATCGCCGGCCTCAACGTGCTCCGCATCATCAACGAGCCCACCGCGGCAGCGCTCGCATACGGGCTCGACAAGGAAGGCGCCGACCAGACGATCCTCGTCTTCGACCTCGGCGGCGGCACGTTCGACGTGTCGGTGCTCGAGCTCGGCGAGGGCGTCTTCGAGGTGAAGGCCACGAACGGCGACAACCACCTCGGCGGCGACAACTTCGACAAGGCGGTCGTCGACTGGATGGTCGCAGAGTTCAAGAAGGACCAGGGCATCGACCTCTCGCAGGACCGCATGGCCCTGCAGCGCCTCTACGAGGCCGCGGAGAAGGCGAAGATCGAGCTGTCGTCGACGATGACGACGCAGATCAACCTGCCGTTCGTCACCGCGACGCAGGAGGGGCCGAAGCACCTCGACCTGCAGCTCACCCGCGCGAAGCTCGAGGAGCTCGTCGCCGATCTGCTCGAGCGCACCGTCGCGCCCACGAAGCAGGCGCTCACCGACGC
>DASTHC010000026.1:0-10559 GCA_035718485.1 Gaiellaceae bacterium | reverse complement strand
TGCGGCACGAAGCCCGTGCTCGCGCACATCGCGAACGGGATGTACGGCGCGATCGTCGTGAGCCCTGCGAAGGCCCTGCCGCCCGCCGACCACGAGTACGTGCTCGTCGCGAGCGAGTGGTACCTGAACGGCGACGGGATCCAGCAGCCCGCGAGCCTCGACATGGCCAAGGCGCGCTCGATGGCGCCGGACTGGACGACCTTCAACGGCTACGCGAATCAATACGTCACCCATCCGCTCATGGCGAAGCCCGGCGAGACGACCCGCTTCTACGTCGTCGCCGCCGGCCCGACGCTCGAGACCGCGTTCCACGTGGTCGGCACGCTCTTCGACCGGGCGTGGCCCAACGCCGCCGTGACGAACCCGCCGCAGAACGGCGTCCAGACGGTGAGCGTCCCGCCCGGCGGCGGCGGCGTCTTCGACGTGAAGATCGACGAGCCGGGCCTCTACCCGTTCGTCAGCCACGCGTTCGCGCACGTCGACCTCGGGCAGGTCGGCCTGCTCAAGGTCGGGAACGTGCATGGCACGATGTCGCACTGATCACGCGCACTCGCCTAGTACCAGTCCGCAACATGTTCGCCGAGAAGTGCGGATGACGTCGGAGCTGACGGGGTCGAGACTCGTAGCCGTGAGCATCGACACGTCAGCCAGGCCTGCGGGCGACCTCGACCCACTCGCGTTCGGCTGGGAACTCGCCCTGGATCGCGCCGACCGGGCGCTCGCCGCCGCAGCGGGCCTCATTCCAGGCGACGAGCTCGGGCTGCGAAGACGCGCGCTGGAGCGGGAACGCCGTGAGACGACGGATCTGCTGACGAGCCTGCACGACGACCCGTGCTGGCGAGCCGTTCTCAGCGGGAGCGTCCCCGAGCCGCGACGTCCCAGGCGCCCTCCACGTTCCCACCGCGCACCACCACGAGCTCGTCGAACAGGTTCGAGACGACACACGCGTGGTTCGGCACCACGTGCACGCGCTGGCCGAGCTCCAGCGTCTCGCCCTCGGCGAGTTGAACGTAGGCGTGCTCCTCGTTCAGCTGCACGATCGGCGAGCCCGGCGCCTCGACGATCAGGCCCATCGCGTCGTCCGGGCCGCGGTCCGAGGTCAAGGACTTGCTCCCGGCGTCGAGGAGCGCGCGGTCCGGCGCCGGTCGGCTGACGACCGTCGCGTGCACGGTCAGCGCGACGTCGTCGAGCGTCGCCGCGCCGGCGGCGACGGAGTTGCGGTCGTAGAACGCGTAGTTGCCAGCGCGGTACTCGTTCGCGACCCCGGCGAGGTCGGCCGCCGACCACATCGACGGCGTCCCGCCGACCGACACCGTCTCCGGCTCGAGCTCCTCCGACGCAGCGGAGAGAAAGGCGGCCGTCCCTTCGAGCACCGGGTAGGTCAGCAGCCCGCCGAAGCGGAGCGGCTCCTCGATCGCCCGCGCGAGCTCGACCGCCGCCTCGGGCGTCTGAACTCCCGCTCGCCCGAGCCCCGTGTCGCACTCGACGAGCACCGTGAGCTCACGCCCGGCGTCGCGGGCCGCCTGCGCGAGACCGGGGAGGAGGGCGGCGTCGTCGACGGTGACCGCGATCCGCGCGCGCTCGAGCAGCGCCGTCAGCCGCCGGAGCTTCTCCTCGCCGAGCAGGTTGTACGGGATGAGCACGTCGTCGAAACCGGCGTCGACCATCGTCTCGGCCTCGCCGAGCTTCTGGCACGTGATCCCGTGCGCGCCGAGCTCGACCTGCATGCGCGCGATCTCGACGCAGCGGTGCGTCTTCACGTGCGGGCGGCTCCGCAGCCCCGCTTCGTCGCAGTACTGCTGCCAGCGCGTGAGGTTGCGCTCGAGGCGGTCGAGGTCGACGACCGCCGAGGGCGTGTCGATCACTGGTCGATCCGGTCGCCCGTCTGCGGGTCGAACAGGTGCGCCTCGTCGCCGCGCGGCCTGAGCGTGACGCGCTCGCCGCGCTGCGGGACGTGCCGCGCGTCGACCCGGGCGACGAGCTTCGTGGTCTCGCCCGCGATCTCGGACGCGCAGAAGACGTACGCGTCGGCGCCGAGCTCCTCGACGACGTCCACCTGCGCGCGCACGCCGTCCGAGGCGAGCTCGAGCGACTCCGGCCGCAGGCCGACGACGACCCTGCCGTTCGCCGCGCCCGTCCGGACGGGGATCGGCACGCCTCCGAGGTCGACCGCGCCGTTCGAGAGCGGCACGGTCCAGAGGTTCATCGAGGGCGAGCCGATGAAGCCGGCGACGAAGACGTTCGTCGGGCGCTCGTACAGCGTCCGCGGCGTGTCGCACTGCTGGAGGCGGCCGTCGCGGAGCAGGGCGACCCGGTGCCCGAGCGTCATCGCCTCTGACTGGTCGTGCGTCACGTACACGGTCGTGATCCCGAACTCGGCCTGCAGCGCGGCGATGTCCCCACGCATGTGCACGCGGAGCTTGGCGTCGAGGTTGGACAGCGGCTCGTCCATCAGGAAGACCTGCGGGAGCCGGACGATCGCGCGCCCCATCGCGACCCGCTGCCGCTGACCGCCCGAGAGCTGCCCCGGCTTGCGCTCGAGGAGCTCTTCGAGCTCGAGCCGGCGCGCGACCTCGCGGACGCGCGCCTCGCGCTCCGACTTCTTCACGCGCGCGACGCGGAGTGGGAAGCCGATGTTCGCGGCGACGGTGAGGTAGGGGTAGAGCGCGTAGTTCTGGAAGACCATCGAGACGTCGCGCTCCTTCGGCGGGACGTCGCTCACGTCGCGGCCGCCGATCAGCACAGCGCCGCCGTCGATCTCCTCGAGCCCGGCGAGCATGCGGAGCGCCGTCGTCTTGCCGGAGCCGGACGGACCGACGAGCACCATGAACTCGCCGTCGTGCACATGCAGGTCGAGCGCGTCGACGGCGGGGATGGGGTTGCCGGGGTAGAGGCGCGTCGCCTCGAGGAAGCGGACGTCAGCCATCGAGCCGCTCCACCGCCGCGCCGAGCTCCTCGCGGAGCCGTTCGTGCGCGCCGCTGTCGACGCCGAGCTCGTCGAGCCCGAGGAGCGCCGCGCCGACGATCGGCGGCGACGCGGTCGCATGCACGACGATCCGCGGCCCGACTTCGCGGAGGCCTGCCTCGATCCGGGCGATCAGCCGTTCGTCTCCGGCGCGCAACAGGCCGCCGCCGAGCAGCACCTCTGCGGGCTCGTCGACGAGCTCCAGCCGGATGAGCGACGCGCGCGCGAGCGCGACGACCTCGTCGGCCAGGTGGTCGACGATCTTCGCGGCCTCGTCGTCGTCCGCAGCCTCGGCGAACACGAGCGGCGCGAGCTCGACGAGCCGCCGGTGGCCGAACGCGCCGCGGTGGATCGCCTCCGCGACCTCGACCGGATGCTCGAGACCGAAGTGCGCAGGCACCGAGCGCTCGAGCGACGTCTTCGCGCCGCGGCCGTCCTCGCTGCGGGCCGCCGCGAAGAGCGCTCCGAGGCCCACGTCGTAGCCACCGCCCCAGTCGCCGGTGATCGCGCCGAGCGACGGAAAGCGCACGTGACGTCCGTCCGGCCCGACGCCCACGCAGTTGATCCCCGCGCCGCACGTCACGGCGACGCCCCAGCCGCGTTCGGTGCCGGCGCGCAGCACAGCGAACGTGTCGTTTCCGACCTTCGTGCGCCCGGCCCAGCGCCGGCCCGTCGCGAGCTCGAGCAGCTGCTCCTCCTCGGACGGGAAGTCGACGCCGGCCATCAGGAGCTCCGCGACGTCGGCGATCGGCACGCCGTCACGATGGAGGCCCGCGTGGGCGAGCGCCTCGTCGATGAGGCCGTCGAGCACGTCGAGCGCCCGCTCGGCGCCGAGCTGGTGCGGCGAGCTCGCCGGACCGCGCGCGTGCGCGAGCAGTGACCCGTCGAGCCCGACGAGCGCCACGTCGGTCTTCGAGTTGCCGCCGTCGAACGCGAGTACGGCGACGCTGCTCACGCTGCCTCCACGGGGGTCTCATGGAAACGCGGAAGGTGCTCCGCCCCCGCCTCGAGCAGCCGCTCGACGAGGTCTTCGGCGACCGCGTACTGGGCGATCAGCGGGTGCGTGAGCAGCGCCTTCTTGACGAGCGCAGGGTCTCCGCTCGTCGCGGCTCGCGCGGCGAGCCGTTCGTAGGCCGTGACGTGCTGCATCAGGCCGAGAAGCTCCGGGGCGACCGGGGACTGCGGCAGCGCCACCGGCCCGCCGTGCTCGACGCGCGCCGGGACCTCGACGACGTCGTCGGGCGCGAGCCCTCCGACCGTCGAGCCGTTCCTGAGGTCGACGACGTGCACGCCGCCGTCGCCCGTGACGAGCGATCGCACGAGCCCGAGCGCCGCCTCGCTGTAGAACGCCCCGCCACGCTGCTCGAGGAGGGCCGGCTTCTCGTTCAGTGTCGGGTCGCGGTACAGCTCGAGCAGCTCGCGCTCGATCGCGGCGACCTGTGCTGCGCGCGGAACGGCGTCGAGCTGCTCGGCCAGCACCTGATCGTGGGCGTAGTAGTAGTGCAGGTACGACGACGGGACCACGCCGAGCTCGTCGATCAGACGCCGGGGCATGCTCGAGTGCTCGGCGAGTGACTCTCCGTGCCGCTCGATCAGCTCCGGGAGCACGTCGCGCCCGTCGACCCACGCCGCGCGCACCCAGCTCAGGTGGTTGAGCCCGACCTGGTCGACCACGACCTGCTCCGGCTCGATGCCGAGGAGCTTCGCGAAGTGACGCTGGAAGCCGATCGCGATGTTGCAGAGCCCGACGGCGCGGTGGCCCTCGTCGAGCAGCGCGCGCGTGACGATGCCGACCGGGTTCGTGAAGTCGACGATCCACGCGCCGTCGGCCGCGCGACGCCGGGCCTCGTCCGCGATCTCGAGCACGACGGGCACGGTGCGGAGCGCCTTCGCGAGCCCGCCCGCGCCCGTGGTCTCCTGGCCGATGCAGCCGCAGGCGAGCGGCACCGTCTCGTCGGAGAGCCGCGCGGCCTGCCCGCCGACGCGAAGCTGGATCAGGACGTAGTCCGCGCCGTCGAGGGCGCGGTCGAGCTCGCCGGTGATCACGAGCCCGCCCTCGTAGCCACCGTGCTCGAGCATCCTCCGGGCGAGCGCGCCGACGACGTCGCGGCGAGTCGCGTCGATGTCGTGCAGCGCGAGCTCGTGCACGTCGAGCAGCTCGCGGTCGCGGGCGAGGCCGGATACGAGCTCCGGCGTGTACGTCGAGCCTGCGCCGATCACTGCGACCTTCATCCCTTCACCCCCGTAAGCGTGACGCCTTCGACGAAGGCGCGCTGTGCGAGGAAGAACAGGATGATCACCGGCAGCATCATCAGCACCGTCGCGGCCATGACCATGTTCCACTCGACCTGGTGGAGCGACCGGAAGTTCGAGAGGCCGACCGAGAGCACCCAGTTGTCCGGGTTCTCGCCGAGGTAGAGAAGCGGCAGGAAGAAGTCGTTGAACGTGTAGAGGACGGAGAACAGCGCGACCGCGGCGATCGCCGGCTTCGCGAGCCGCACGACGACCGTGGTCAGGATGCGGAACTCCCCGCAGCCGTCGACGCGCGCGGCGTCGAGGTACTCCTCCGGGATCGTCAGGAAGAACTGCCGCAGCAGGAAGATCGAGAATGCGTCGCCGAGCCAGACCGGGATAACGAGGGGCCACAGCGTGCCGACGAGGTCCAGCTTCGCCCACATCACGTAGAGCGGGATGACGGTGACCTGCGGCGGCAGCATCAGCGCGACGAGCACGACGAGGAACACCGTGTCGCGGCCGCGCCAGCGGAGCTTCGCGAGCGCGTAGGCGACGGGGATGCTCGAAACGAGGACGCCGAGCGTCGAGAGCCCCGCGTAGAGCGCCGTGTTCAGGGTCCACCGGAGCATCGGGGCCTGGTGGAAGACGTCCGTGAAGTTGCTCCAGCGGAACGGGCTCGGCCAGAGGTGGGGCGAGAGCGCCTGGTCGTGTGTCATCACGGCCGTGAGCCCGATGAAGACGAACGGCAGTGCGAACGCGATCGCCGCCGCGATCAGCAGGCTGTGGTTCGCGACCGAGATGAGGAAGCGTCGCCGCCGCACCGAGCGCGGCACCTTCCGGCGCTCGAACGTCTGCGACTCGAGCCGGACCGGGACGGTGCTCATCGCACGGCTCCCGCGTAGTGCACCCAGCGCCGCGAGTTACGGACGATCACGAACGTCACGATCGCCGCGACCCCGAGCAGGACCATCGCAAGCGCCGAGGCGTAGCCCATCTGGAAGTAGCGGAAGCCCCAGTTGTAGAGGAGCACCGGGTAGAAGAGCGTCGAGTCCTCGGGGTAGCCGAGGTTCGTCGCACCCTCACCCGCGGCGGATGCCTGACCCGACGCGATGCTCGCCGCGACGTAGGCCTGCGTGAAGTACTGCAGCCCGTAGATTACGCCGAGCACGACCGAGAAGAGGATCACGGGGCTGACCGACGGGAGCGTGACCCAGCGGAGCCGCTGCAGCGGGCCGGCGCCGTCCAGCTCGGCCGACTCGTAGAGCTGCCGCGGGACGTCGAGGATCGCCGCGAGGAAGATCACCATCGTGTTGCCGATACCCCAGAGCGCGAGCAGCACGAGCGAGGGCTTCGACCACTCGGGCGACTGGAACCAGAGTGGCCCCTCGATCCCGATCTTCTGGAGCCCGCTGTTGATCGGGCCCGTCACGGGGTTCAGCAGGTAGACGAAGCCGAGCGTCGCCGCGACCGGCGGCGCGAGCGCGGGGAGGTAGAAGACCGTGCGGAAGACGCCCGCGCCGCGTTGCGCACGCGTCAGCATCAGCGCGATCCCGAACGCGAAGAGCACCGAGAGCGGCACGGACACGGCAACGAACCAGAGCGTGTTCTTGACCGCCGGCCAGACCTGTGGGTCGACCGTGAACGCGTACTTGTAGTTCGCGAGGCCGACCCACTTCGGGGACGAGAGCAGGTCGTACTTGTGGAACGAGAGGTACGCGCTCATCACGAGCGGGTAGGCGACGAAGACCGAGAAGCCGACGAGCCAGGGGCTCATGAAGCCGAGGACGGTGAGGCGTCGTCGCCACGCCGCCCGTTTCCTGGCTCGCCGGCGGTCGATCGCCGGTACTGCGACCGGCGCTCTGCTCAAACGCTCATCCTCCGGGACCCTCCGCCTGCTTGCGCTGGGCGTCGATCTGCTTGTCGAGGTTCTTCAGCCCCGTCATCAGGTCGCCGCCCTTCCCGGCCTGCCACTTCGTCACCCAGCTCGTCGTGAGCTCCTGGTAGGCGGCTCCCACGGCGGTGATCGGGTGGGTCGCCGACTTCGGGTGGGCGAAGATGTTCAGGAAGGTCGAGAAGTTCTTGTCCGGCTTGAGGACCTTCGACTCGAGCGACGCCTTCGTCGTCGGGACGTTCCGGATCCCGTTCGAGAAGGTGGCGAGCGCCGTCGAGTTCATCGTCAGGTAGCGCGTGAGCAGCCACGCGTGCTGGAAGCTCTTCGCGCCCTTCGGGATGCCGATGATCGTGCCCGTGATGTACCCCGAGCCGTAGAGCTCCGGCTTGTCGGTGGGCATCGGCGCCGTGGCGTACTGCATGTTCTTCGCCTCGTTCGCGATGAACGACACGCGCCACTCACCGTCGAGGTGCATTGCGAGCTTGCCGCTCTCGAACGCGTTGGATGCTGACCATTCATCACCGGCCCCGGCGTTGAACTTCACGAGGTTCTTGTGTCCGTACCAGTCCACGAGGCTCTTTTGCCAGCGGAGCATCTTCGCCCATGCCGGATCCGTCGAGAGGCTCGAGTTGCCCTTCGAGTCGACCCACTTCGCGCCGAAGAGCGGGACCAGCGCGGTCACGGCGTTCTGATAGAAGCCGATGAAGGGGTTGAAGCCGACGACCTTCAGTGAGCCGTCGGGGTTCTTCTTCGTCAGCTTCTTCGCGTACGTCGTGAGCTGGGCGAACGTCTTGGGCGGCCCGGTGAGGCCGGCCTCTCGGAAGAGCTTCTTGTTGTAGTAGAGCCCGCGGACATCCGCGAGCAGCGGCAGCGCGCAGCGCTTGCCCTTGTACTGCGTGTAGTAGCGCGTCGTCGCCGGGAACTGGTTCATGTCGATCTTCGCCGACTTGAGCGCGGGCCCGAGGTCCTGCCACGCGCCGCTTCCGCAGTACGCGCCGACGTTGTCGGACGACCACGAGATGACGACGTCCGGCACCTTGCCGGCGCGGATTGCCGCCGTGATCTTGTCGTCGCTGATGTTCCCGACGACCTTGACGTTGACGCCTGAGTGCGCCTTGTCGTACATCGCGACGACCTTCTTGAACTCGTTGAGCTCTCGTGCGGTCCAGGGCGCCCAGACCGTGAGGTTGACCGCTTCTGCCTTCGCCGCCGTCGGCGCGCTCTTCGAGCCTTGCGCGGCTCCGGCTGCGAGTGCGAACGCACCGAGAACGACGGCTGCGGCCGCAATGCGTCTCATGAGGCCTCCCGGGGGTGGGGGTTCACCGTTTCCTCCTCGCGCGCCGAGCGCGCAATCGAGAGTTAGGGAACTTTACGAGCGCGAGTCTAAGCTCGTTCGATTCTCGGAGTCAAGCCTGGATTTTCGGGCAGATTTCGTTAGGATCCTTGCCCAACATGGCGACAAGGGCCACTCCGCCCCTGCTGAAGCGCCTCAACGAGCGGACCGTCCTCGAGGCGATCCGCACGGGCGCGCCGATCTCGCGAGCCGAGATCTCGCGGCGCGCCGGCATCTCGAAGCCGACGGTGTCGATCGCGCTCCAGTCGCTCGTCGACGCGGGGCTCGTGCGCGAGGCCTTGCCGGACCCCGGCCGCCCGAGCTACGGCGCGGTCTTCTTCGAGCCCGTCGCCGACGCAGCACTCGTCCTCGGGTTGGACGTCGGCGCGCGGTTCCTCCGCGGCGCGCTCTGCGACCTCCGGGGCACGGTCCGCGCCCGTCAGGACGTCGAGCTCCGCGACCCCGAGGCCGAGGACGTCGTCGAGGCGACCGGGCGGCTGCGCGACGCGCTCGTCGTCGCGGCCGACCTGCCCGACGCGCGGATCGACGGCGTGGTGGTCGGCGTCCCCGGCGTCGTCGACCGGGAGTCCGACACCGTCCACCTGACGCATTTCGAGAGCCTCGAGGGCCGGCCGCTCGGCGCCGACCTCGGCGAGCTTCTCGGCCTGCCGGTCACGCTCGAGAACGACATCAACCTCGCGGCGCTCGGCGAGCAGTGGCAGGGCGTCGCGCGCGGGGTCGACAACTTCGTCTTCCTCTCGATCGGCACCGGGCTCGGCGCCGGGCTCGTGCTGCGCGGCGAGCTGCACCGCGGGCGGAACGGCGCCGCCGGGGAGGTCGACTTCGCGCTCGCGGCGCTCGGCGAGGAGCTCGACCCGTGCGCGAGCGCGGTCTCGGCGCTCGCGGAGCGGCTCGCGTCCGGCAACGGACGGCGGACGTCGCTCGAGGCGCCGTTCGAGCCGCGCCGGATCTTCTCCGCCGCGCGGGCGGGCGACGAGCTCGCCCTCGAGGTCGTCGCGGAGACGGCGCGGCGGATCGCGCTGCACATCGTCCCGATCGCGGCCGTCGCGGACGTCGAGCTCGTGGTGCTCGGCGGCGGGCTCGGCGCGAACGGCGACCTGCTCCTGGAGCCGGTCCGGACGCTCCTCGCCGGCTGGCTTCCGTACCCGCCGGGCGTCGTCGTCTCGAGCCTCGGCGACGCGGCGGTGCTCTCCGGCGCGCTCGCCGTCGGCCTGCGCTCGGCGCTCGACAACGTCTTCGACCGCCGGGAGCGGCTCGTCGCCGGGTGAGCCCGCGCGTCCTCACGGTCGGGGAGACCATGGCGCTCCTCGATCCCGTCGAGGACGGGCCGCTCGAGCTGGGCCGCGCGCTGACGCTGCGCGTCGCCGGCGCGGAGTCGAACTTCGCGGTCGCCCTCGCGCGGCTCGGGGTCGACGTCGCGTGGGCGTCGCGCGTCGGGGACGATCGGTTCGGCGTGCTCGTGTGCGAGGCGCTCGCAGCGGAGGGCGTCGACCTGCGGTGGGTTCGCACGACTCCGGGTGCGCCGACGGGAGCCTTCTTCAAGTGGCGCGAGGGCGGCCGTTCGCACAACGCGTACTACCGCGGCGGCTCGGCCGCGAGCACGATGAACCCCGAGGACGTGCCGGACGACGCGCTCGACGGCGTCGAGCTCGTGCACCTGACGGGGATCACGAGTGCGCTCGGCGAAGGCCCGCGTGCGCTCGTCGCCGACCTCGCACGGCGCGCGCACGCGCGCGGCGCGCTCGTCACGTTCGATCCCAACTTCCGCCCGGCGCTGTGGAGCTCGCCCGCCGAGGCGGCCGCAGCTCAAGCCGAGGTGCTGCCGAACGTCGACTGGTACCTCTGCGGGCCCGAAGAGGGACGCGAACTCTTCGGCGTCGAGGACGTCGCGGCCGCCGCGCGCGCGTCAGGTGCTCGTGACGTGCACGTACGGTCGGGCGAGCGGGCCGCGGTCGACGTCGTCGACGAGGTCGGCGCGGGAGATGCGTTCGCGGCGGGGTTCGCGCTCGGCTTGCTCGAAGGTCGCGCGCCCGCGGACTGCGTGAGGATCGGCAGCGTCGTCGCGGCGGGAGCACTTCGCGGAACCGGCGACTGGGAGACGCTGCCCCGGCGCG
>DASTHC010000025.1:0-10652 GCA_035718485.1 Gaiellaceae bacterium | reverse complement strand
CACAAGCGCTGCATCGTCAACCAGCGCGAGATCGGCGTCGACGCTTCGAGCTTCGCCGAAGGTCTTCGCGCCGCGCTCCGCCAGGACCCGGACGTGATTCTCGTCGGCGAGATGCGCGACCTCGAGACGATCGCGACCGCGCTGACCGCGGCCGAGACCGGCCACCTCGTGCTCGGCACGCTGCACACGCAGAGCGCCTCGAGCACGGTCGACCGCATCATCGACGTCTTCGCTCCCGCGCAGCAGGAGCAGGTGCGCATGCAGATCGCCGGCTCGCTCCAGGGCATCGTCACGCAGGCGCTGCTCCCGACGAGCGACGGCGGCGGCCGCGTCCCGGCGCTCGAGATCCTGCTCCCTGACGACGCGACGCGGAACCTCATCCGCCAGGGGAAGGTCGAGCAGATCTACACGATCATGCAGACCGGCACGCAGCGCGGCATGCAGACGATGGAGCAGTCGCTCGCCGAGCTGACGCTCCGCCACGTGATCACGCTCGAGATCGCCCTCTCTCGCTCGAGCCGCCCCGACCAGCTCCTCGGCCTGCTCGAGCGCGCGGACTTCGACACGAGCTCCGCGTACGCCGAACCCGAGCCGACACACGACCTGTCGCTCCAGCCGCTCGGCGGCGGGCTGCGGATCGCCGAGGGCTAGTCGTGGTCGACTGGAAGAAGGAGATCAAGCTCTCCGACATCGTCGGCGGCAAGAAGGAGAAGGACGAAGCGCCGAAGGCCGAGGGCGAGTCCTCGATCTGGAAGAAGGAGATCTCGTTCGGCCGCAAGAAGGCCGAGCAGCCGGAGCCAGCCGAGGAAGCCGTGCCCGTGGAGCCGGCACCCGCTGCCGTCGACCTCGTGCAGGCGTACATGCCCGAGGAGCCCGCCGTTGCCGAGACCGCCCTGCCGCCGGCTCCCGTCGAGCCCGTCGTCTTCGATCTCGCGGCCGCCGCGCACGACGACGCCGTCGCCGAGGTCGTCGACCTCCTCGCGGCCGTGCCGGCTCCGCCCGCCGAGCCCGCGCCCCCGCCTGTGGCCCAGGTTCCGGCCACGCCCGCGCCGCCCGTCGTCGCCGCGCCCGAGCCCGTCGTCGTCCACCCGCCCGTCCCCGCCGCCCAGCTGCCGCCGCTCGACGACGAGCCGGCTCCGGCCGAGAAGCCAAGGAAAAAGGAGAAGGACGCGAAGGGCACGCCGTTCTACCGGCGCGAGCTCTCGCTCGGAAAGAAGAAGGAGAAGTCTGCGAAGGCGGAGCAGGCCGAGAAGCCCGCGAAGGCCGAGAAGCCGACGCGCGAGCGGCGCTCGCTCTCCCTCTCGCTCCCCCGCCCTTCGGCACGCCCGTCCCGCGGGGGGAAGGTGCCGAAGAAGATCGTCGGCCTCAAGATCGGCGCGTCACAGCTCGCGGCCGCCACCGTCGCGAACAACGGCCACGCCGAGGTGCTGCAGGTGGCGCGGACCCCGCTCGACCCCGGGATCGTGACGAACGGCGAGCTCCGCGACCCGGAGCTCCTCGCCGAAGCGCTCCGCGCGTTCTTCAAGGAGCATGGTCTCCCGAAGCGCGGCGTCCGGCTCGGCATCGCGACGAACCGCATCGGCGTCCGGACGCTCGAGATCGCCGGCATCGCCGATTCGAAGCAGCTCGCGAACGCAATCCGCTTCCGCGCGCAGGAGGCGCTGCCGATCCCGATCGACGAGGCGGTGCTCGACTACCAGGTGCTCGGCGAGTCGACGAACGAGGAAGGTGAGACGACGCGGAAGATCATGCTCGTCCTCGCGTACCGCGACCTGATCGACCGCTACGTGGACGCCTGCCGGAAGGCCGGCATCCAGCTCGTCGGGATCGACCTCGAGGCGTTCGCACTGCTGCGCGCCCTCGCCGCCCCGCGCGAGGAGGAGACGCCTGCGCAGGCCGCACTCGTCGCCGTCACGGTCGGACACGACCGCACGACGTTCGCCGTTTCGGACGGACGCGTGTGCGAGTTCACGCGCGTGCTCGACTGGGGTGGTCAGTCCTTGAACGTCGCGATCGCGCGCGCGCTCGACGTCGCGCCCTCGGAGGTCGACATGATCAAGCGCGACCTCTCGCTGCACGGGAACGAGGTGCCGGACAGTCTGCGCGCCGAGCAGGCGACGCGGGCGCGGGAGGCGCTCAACCGGCAGGTGCAAGCCTTCGCGCGGGAGCTCGTCTCCTCGCTTCAGTTCTACCAGAACCAACCCGGATCTCTCGGCATCGGCGAGATCGTGATCACGGGCGGAACCGCGCACCTTCCCGGCCTCGCCGAGGAGCTGCAGCGCCTGATCGGCGTGCGTGTCCGCGTCGGCGATCCGCTCGTGCGCGTGAAGGTCTCGAAGAAGCTGCGCGAACGCGAGCCCGAGCAGCTCGGGTCGTTCGCCGTCGCAATCGGGCTCGGGATCGAGGACTAGCGCGATGCGTGCGGTCAATCTCCTCCCGAAGGACGATGCGCAGCGCTCGCGACGCCAGCAGAACGTCCCCGCGGTCGTCTCGACCGGCCTGATCGTGCTCGTCACCGGCCTGCTCGGTGTCATGTACTTCACGTCGAAGAGCACCGCGCAGGCGAAGGCGCTCGAGTACCAGGACGCGCAGGCCGAGCTCGCGCTGCTCCCCTCGCCGGCCGAGATCGCGGCGAAGAACGCGCCGCAGCAGAAGCTGAAGACGGAGCACGACGCACGCGTCGGCGCGCTCTCGGCGGCGCTCACGAAACGCGTCGCGTGGGACCGCATCCTGCGCGAGATCTCGCTGGTCTTGCCCGAGGACGTCTGGCTCTCGAGCTGGAGCGCGGCCACGCCGACGCCGGCGGCGGGCGCAACGGCTCCCACCGCGGGGCCTGGGCAGCCGCCGACGCTGATGACGGTCGAGGGCTACACGTACTCGCACGAATCGGTCGCGCGCCTGCTCACGCGCCTGTCCGTGATCCCCGACCTGCGGAACGTCTGGCTGACGAAGAGCTCGCGCGGCATGCTCGCCGGGCGCCCAATCGTCAGCTTCACGATCCTCGCCGACGTCCGCGCCGCGGGGGCGGCGTCCTCGTGAAGGTGACGAAGCGCAAGTTCTCGCCTGCCGCGACGGCAGGCGTCGGGATCGGCTTCACGCTCCTGATCGCCGCGGCCGGCTGGTTCCTGCTCGTGTCGCCGCAGCGCTCGCGCGCGTCCGGCCTCGACGAGAAGATCGCCTCAGTCGAGCAGCAGATCAGCGCCGCGCGGGCGGCGGAGATGCAGGCCGCGGACGCAAAGCCGATCCGCTCGGCCGATCTGTTTCGCCTCACGAAGGCGATGCCGTCGGACAACGACATCCCGGGCGTGCTGCTCGAGCTGAGCCGCATCGCTTCGGAGACGGGCATCGTCTTCGAGCAGATCGTCCCGCAGGCGACGCTCGCATCCGGTGAGATGCGCGCCCAGCCGATCGACCTGACCTTCGAGGGCAACTTCTACTCGCTCTCCGACTTCCTCTACCGCGTCCGCAACCTCGTCTCGGTGCAGCGCGGCCGGCTGGTCGCGAACGGCCGTCTCTTCTCGGTCGAGAAGCTGCAGTTTTCGGAGGCACCGTCCGGCTTCCCGACCATCCGCGCCCAGCTCACGTTGACCGCCTTCCTCTACGGCTCCGGCCCGACGGCGGCGCCCCCGGTGGCGTCGACCGACACGACCGCCACCGCGACGAGCACCGACACGACCGCGACCACGACCACGCCCGAGACGCCGCCCGCGGCGCCCGAAGCGGCGGGAGCGCCCTAGATGGCGAAGAAGAACGACCTCAAGGCGAAGGAGAAGCGGCAGAAGATCATCGCCGCCGTCGGCGGCGTGCTCCTGCTCGGCCTGCTCGCTTTCCAGGTCCCGCGCACGATGAAGATGCTGAACCAGTCGGCCACGCCGCCGCCTCCGCCGGCGACCGCGCCGTCCACGGTTCCGACAGATCCGAGCGTCCTTCCGACGCCCGGCGCAGTTGGCGAGGGTGCCGGGCCGACCGCCTCCGGCGGCGGCACCCTCGTCGACTCTGATCTCCAGCCGACCGCAACGAGCGGACAGCTCGTCGCGTTCGGCCGCTTCGCGAGCAAGGATCCGTTCATCGAGCAGGTCAAGGAGCCCGGCTCCTCCGGCGGCGGCTCCGGCTCGAGCTCCTCCGGGTCGGGCGGCTCGAAGCCGCAGCCGACCTCACCGGGCGACGGCGGCGTCGTCGGGGCGCCGAGCACGCCCTCGGGGTCGGGCGGCGGCGGAAGCGGTTCCTCGCCGAGCGCGGCGGCAGGCAGCGCGATGATCGCCGTGAACGGGACGGAGGAGACCGTCGCTGTCGGCGGCGACTTCCCGAAGGCCTCACCGATCTTCACGCTCGTGAAGATCGTCGGCGGCGAGGCGCGCATCGCGATCGCCGGCGGAGCGCTGGCCTCCGGCGCCCCGACGACGACGCTCAAGAAAGGCAAGACCGTGACGCTCGTGAACACCGCCGACGGCACGCGCTACGAGCTCAAGCTCGTCTCCGTCGGCTAAGGCCGATCTCGGTTCCTGCCGATAACACCCTCGTGCGTCTGCGTGCCCGCAGCCAGGACGGCTTCGGCCTGATCGAGCTCCTGATGTCGATGACGATTCTGAACGTCGGCATCCTCGCGCTCGTCGCGGCGTTCCAGTCCGGGGCGTTGGCGCTCCAGCGGGCGAGCAAGCTCTCGACCGCCGCGGCGATCGCCGACATCCAGATGGAGCGCTACCGCGGCTACAAGTACTGCGGGATCCTCTTCGCGAGCGCCGACGTCACCACCGCGCAGGGCGATTCGACCTTCACCGGCGACGCGGCGTACACCGCGAGCCAGCTCACGCCGGCGAACGACTCGAGCTGCTCGTCCGCGACACCTCCTTCGGACTCGAAGCCGATCCAGACGATCACCGGGCCCGACGGCAAGCGCTACCGGGTCGACACCTACATCATGCTGGACACCGTCACGTCGGCCCGGCCGCTCAAGCGCGTCACCGTCGTCGTCCGGAACGCGAACAGCCTGAGCGCGAATCCGTATGCCCGGATCGCGTCGACCTTCGACCAGTCGACGGGCAGCTAGTGGCGACGTTCGCGTACGCAGCGATCAACGCGCAGGGCCTGGAGGCCTCCGGCCAGATCAGCGCGCCCGACGTGAACGCGGCGCGCGAGCAGCTCCGCGTCCGCGGGCTCCTCGCGAACATGCTCGAGGAGCTGCCCGCGAGCGGCGAGGACTCGGCGCGCACGTTCTTCAAGGCGATCAAGCCGAAGTCGCTCCAGATCTTCTCGCGCCAGTTCGCGACGATGATCGAGGCGGGGCTGAACGTCGTGAGCGCACTCGTGATCCTCGAGGAGCAGACCGACGACAAGTATCTCGCGCAGATCATCGGCGAGCTCCGCGCCGACGTCGAAGGCGGCCTGTTGCTCTCGCAGGCGCTCGCACGGCATCCGAAGGTCTTCTCGCGCCTCTACGTGTCGATGGTCGAAGCCGGTGAGGCGGCCGGAATCCTCGACCAGGTTCTCGACCGCGTCGCGTTCCAGATCGAGAAGGAGACGCAGATCAAGCGCCGCGTGAAGGGCGCGATGATCTACCCGACGATGGTCCTCATCTTCGCGACCCTCGTCCTGATCGGGATGCTGATGTTCCTCGTCCCGATCTTCGTGAAGATCTTCGCGGACCTCGGCGGCGAGCTGCCCACGCTGACGCAGTGGGTCGTGAAGGTCTCGAACCTGCTGCGCGCGCGCTGGTTCATCATCATCCCCGGGATGATCGGGTCGGTCGTCGCCTTCCGGCGCTGGAAGAAGAGCGACAGCGGCCGGAAGCACTGGGACAGGTTCAAGCTCAAGGTTCCGATGAAGATCGGACAGGTCGTCCTGAAGGTGACGATGGCCCGCTTCTCGCGCACGCTGTCGACGCTCGTTGCGGCCGGCGTCGACATCATCAAGGCGCTCGAGATCACCGGCCAGACCGCCGGGAACTGGGTCGTCGAGGAAGCGCTCGCGAACGTGCGCGTGCGCGTGCACGAGGGCGTGCCGATCGCGACGCCGCTGATCGAGAACGACGTGTTCCCGCCGATGGTCGCGCAGATGGTGAAGATCGGCGAGGAGACCGGCGAGCTCGAGAAGATGCTCTCGAAGATCGCGGACTTCTACGAAGACGAGGTCGACGCCTCGATCCAGTCGCTGACATCGATCATCGAACCGCTGATGATGATCGGCGTCGGCCTGATGGTCGGCGTGATCATCATCTCGATGTATCTGCCGATGTTCAAGATGCTCACGCTGATCCAGTAGCGAGCATTACTGGGGCGGCGCGACTCGGTCGGTTTCGAGATATGCGCGGAGACCCGCGAACGTCGCGGCGGTGTTCTCGTCGTCCGCGTGCTGTCGGCGAAACAGCGCGGTGAAGGTCGCGATGTCGGCGAGGTCCCACCAACGGCGGCAGAGGTCGAGCGCCTCGGTGTCGAGCGAGACGTCGCCGCAGACGGCGGCGTACTCGTCCCAGCCCGTCAGCTCGTCGTCGAGCACCATCCAAAGGTCCCGCTCGCGCGGCGCGACGCGGGTCGTGTCCCAGTCGATGAGCCGCAGCTCGCCGTTCGCGCCGACGATCAGGTTCGCGCGGTGCGGCTCGCCGTGGGTCACGACCCACGAGTCGGAACGTTCATGCGTCCGCGCAGCGTCCGCGTCGTAGGCATTCAGCCGCTCGCGAAGCTCGTCCGATCTGGCGGAGAGCAGAGCGCGGGCCGGGTCCGCGAACGGGCCCGTGCCCCAGGGCTCCTCGAGCGACGCGAGTGCGTCGTCCAGCACCGAACGGGAGGGAATGGTGAGGTCGTCGCGACGCGGCAGATCGGCCGGAACGAGCGCGCCGGCCACGTGGAGGCGCCCGAGAAGCTCAGCGACCCGGCGACGTTCGTCGTTCGACTCGTACGGGCCCCACGAGCTCGACGCACCGTCAACGAACGGCGTGACGCTGACGGTATACCGCTCGCTCAGGCGGCGGATGGGCGTCCCCTCGTCGTCGGGCAGCGGTCCGAGCACGAACTCGAGCCCGCCGACACCGCGCAGCGACGCCGCGGTCCGGTAGGCACGCTCGAGGGCCGCGAACGCCTCGTCCACGCTGTCGCCGGCCTGGAATCCCGCCGCGAGATCGTCGACGGTGACAAACACACGCGCATCGTCGGTGTCGGCGCGCCAGTGATGGCTTCCGAACCCGACGGGCAAGTACTCGAGGCGCGGGTCGCGCAGTCCCCAGCGCGGGAGCGCCAGCACGAGTTCGTCGAGATCGAGGTCGGACGGCGGACTCAGCATGCCGCCGAGGAGTCTGATGGTCGCCCGGCGACGACGCAGCTACCGTCACCGCCGGGCGAGGGACGGCTGCCCTGTCGTCAGTTCCCCGCGGGGCCGGAAACCACCGGCTTCCGGCGACCCGAGTCAAGCAGCGCCCCTGTCTAGATCAATGCTGGTCGGCACGAGGGTGAACCGGGGTCACCCTCCGAGGAGGACTTCGAAGCTGATAGTGGTCCAACGGCCGATGCGCGCCTTCATCCTCGACGCCTTCGATGCCCAGCCTCGAGCGCGCGACGACCTCTCAGAGCCGCGACCGGGACCGAACGAGCTGGTCGTCCGCGTGCAGGCGTCGTCGGTCAACCCGGTCGACGCCGCGATCGCCGCGGGCCTGCTGAAGGAGATGGTCGAGCACACGTTCCCGGTGACGCTCGGCCGCGACTTCGCCGGCGTCGTCGACGAAACGGGCGCGGACGTCAGTCTCTACCGGGCGGGCGACGAGGTCTTCGGTTACGTGCTCCATGCGGATCCCGAGGTGCGCGACGGCAGCTGGTCGGAGCTGATCTCCGTCCCCGAGCACAACGAGGTCGCGCCCAGGCCGGTCGACGTAGAGACGGCCCAGGCGGGAGCGGCGCCGCTCGCAGGCGTCACCGCCCTTCTCGCGTTCGACGCGCTCGCGCCGGCCGCGGGGGAGAAGGTGCTCGTCATCGGCGCCACCGGCGGTGTCGGCAGCTTCTTCGTGCAGCTCGCGGCGAACGGCGGCGCAGACGTGATCGCGCCCGCGCTTCCGGAGGACCACGACTACCTGCACGTGCTCGGCGTGACCGAGATCCTCGACCGGAGCGCAGATCTCGAGTCGACGATGCGGGAGCGCTATCCCGACGGCGTCGACGCCGTCATCGATCTCGTTTCGTTCACACCGCAGGAGGCGCTGCTCGCCGAGCGCACCCGGCTCGCGTCGACGCTCGGCGCCGCGGGCGAAGGGCCGCGACGCTTCAACGTGGTGGCGCAGCCGACGCCCGAGAACCTGCGGCGCGTCGGCGGGCTCCTGGAGAACGGAACGCTCCAGGTGCACATCCAGCGCACCTTCCCGCTCGAGGATGCGGGCAAGGCTCTGGAGGCCCTTCCGGCCGGCCACACCCAGGGCAAGCTCGCGCTGACGATCCCCTGAGCCGCATGCCGGACGACAAGGCCAGGAGACGAGTGCAACCGATGCGCGAGCAGCTCGTGGTCGAGCCCGGTACGCCCGCCGGACTCGCCGCGCGTGATCCCGGGTGGATGGGCGGGACGGAGTACGCGAAGCTGTCGAAGCGCGAGCTCAAGGCCGAGGCGAAAGCGCTCCTGGCGGCGCGCACCGAGAAGCTCGCGGAGCTGCAGGAGCTCCTCTGGGCGAGCGACACGTACGCGCTCCTCGTCGTCTTCCAGGGAATGGACGGTGCAGGGAAGGACAGCGCGATCAAGCACGTCATGTCCGGCGTGAATCCTCAGGGCGTCCAGGTCACCTCGTTCAAGCAGCCGTCTCCCGAGGAGCTGGACCACGACTTCCTCTGGCGCGTCTCGAAGGCGGCGCCCGAGCGCGGCCGGATCGGGATCTTCAACCGCTCGCACTACGAGGAGGTGCTCGCCGTGCGCGTGCACCCCGAGTGGCTCGACAGGCAGCGGCTCCCTGCGGCCAAGCGCGGCCCGCACATCTGGGAGGAGCGCTACGAGGACATCAATGCCTTCGAGCGGCATCTCGACAGGAGTGGGACGACGATCGTGAAGTTCTTCCTCCACCTTTCGAAGGAGGAGCAGAAGAAGCGCTTCCTCGCGCGGCTCGCCGAGCCGAACAAGGAGTGGAAGTTCGATGCGGCGGACGTCGCCGAGCGGGCCCATTGGGACGAGTACATGGCTGCCTACGAGGACGCGCTCAGCGCGACGTCGACAGCGTGGGCGCCGTGGTATGTGATCCCCGCCGACCACAAGTGGGTCGCCCATGCAGTCGTCGCGTCGATCCTGGTCGAGACGATCGACGCGCTCGGGCACGACTGGCCGCAGGTGTCGGAGGAGGAGCGCAAGGCCAACGCCGAGGCACGCCGGCTCCTCGAGCAGGAGGGCTGAGCGACGGGCGGCTGGGTCGCACTGCTGCGCGGGATCAACCTCGCGGGCCGGAACAAGGTGCCGATGGCGGAGCTCCGGCAGGTGTTCGAGGACACGGGCGCCGAGTCGGTGCGGACGTACATCCAGAGCGGCAACGTGCTCTTCGAGCAGACAAAGCCCGATGCCGCAAAGCTCGAGAAGGCGATCGCCGAGGCGTTTGGCGTCGAGTCGACGGTCGTCCTGCGGAGCTTCGCGGACATCCGCCGTCTCGCCGGGGCCCATCCGTTCGGGCGCGACACGTCCAACTCGTTCGTCGCGTTCCTGGCGAAGAAGCCCACGAAGGCGGGCATCAAGGGTCTCGAGGAGCTCGACGCCGGCCGCGACCGCTTCGAGATCCTCGGGAACGACGTCGTCCTGCGCTTCCCGAGCGGGTATCAGAGCGCAACGCTGACCGGAGCGGTGCTCGAGCGCCGGCTGGGCGTTCCCGCCACGGTGCGGAACTGGCGCACCGTCGCGAAGCTCGCCGAGCTGAGCGAAGGCTAACCCCGAAGCTGCGCGGTCGTCCCGATCGCGATCGCGGGCGCGGCGCCGGGACGAAGCCAGCGTAGGACGACGCGAAGATCCGCGCGGCGGAGGCTGACGCACCCGTTGGTCGGGCGTCCGGTCTGCGCGTGCAGGAAGATCCCCGACCCGCGGCCGGGCACGGTCGGGCGCATGTTGAACTCGACGACCGCGAGGTAGGGATACGCCTTCGGGTTCTGCCACATGCCCTCGGAGACGATGCGGAAGGGTGGGCGGCTCCCGCACGCGACGTGCTGGAACGTGTTGTACGTCGGCGACGTCGGATCCTCGTCCCACCAGTCGCCGCAGCGGAGCCGCCGGTAGCGGAACGCCACTCCGGGGTTCGGCTCGTTGCCGTACATCGTCGCGTTGATCCGGAACGTGCCCGTCGGCGTCGTCCCGTCGCCTTCACGCCGGGTCGCGGACAGCCCGTTCCGGCCGACGCGTGCCGCGTAGGGCCCGCCCGCAGCCACCCAGCAACCGCCGGTCCGGCGCCAGATGCGGAGCGTCGCCGACGTCGTCCGCGCTCTCGCCGCCTCGACGGTGATCAGCTGCGAGCCGGACGGCTGCGCCTTCAAGCCGTTCGCGACGTTCGGCGGACACGCCGCCGTGACGGTCGCGAGGAGCGCTGCGAGCAGCATCGGCGGGCAGAGTAGTCTGCCGCGATGCGGGTCGTCGCGCTCGCAGCCGCGCTCGGCCTCGCCACCGGACAGGCACCGGCATTTCAGGCCGAAGTCGCCGCGGTGCGCTGGCCGGACCTCCGC
>DASTHC010000024.1:0-29864 GCA_035718485.1 Gaiellaceae bacterium | reverse complement strand
CCACCTGGGGCCCCCGCGCCGTTCCGGCGCGTGCTGCTGAAGCTGTCGGGCGAGTCGTTGATGGGGCCGCTCGAGTTCGGCGTCGACGCGCAGACCGTCGACACGATCGCGCGGGAGATCGTCGGCGTCGTGCGGGACAGCGGCGTCGAGCTTGCGATCGTCGTCGGCGCTGGCAACCTGTACCGCGGCATCGACAGCGCCGCCCAGGGCATGGAGCGCGCGACGGCGGACTACATCGGGATGCTCGCGACCGTCATGAACGCGCTGACGCTGCAGGACGCGCTCGAGCGTGCGGGCGCCGAGACGCGTGTGCTCTCGGCGATGGACGTCGCCGAGGTCGCGGAGCCGTACATTCGCCGGCGCGCGATCCGGCACCTCGAGAAGCGGCGCGTCGTCATCTTCGCGGCAGGCACCGGCAACCCGTTCTTCACGACCGACACTGCGGCCGCCCTGCGTGCGCTCGAGATCGGCGCGGAGGCGATCCTGATGTCGAAGCACGGCGCGGGCGGCGTCTACAGCGCCGACCCGAACGAGGATCCCGACGCCGAGTTCATCCCGGAGCTGCGCCATCTCGAGGCGATCGAGCGCGGCCTCAAGGTGATGGACACGACCGCACTCTCGCTCTGCATGGATAACGATCTGCCGATCTATGTCTTCGGCAGCACCGAGGGGAACCTGCGCCGCGTCGTCGCGGGCGAGCGCGTGGGGACGATCATCTCGACCGGGAAGGAGGCAGGGTGACAGTCGACGAGCTGATGCAGGACGGAGTCCGCCGGATGGACCAGGCGGTGGAGCACACGCGCACGGAGTTCAACACCGTCCGCACCGGGCGGGCGTCGGCCGCGCTGCTCGACCGGATCGCGATCGACTACTACGGGCAGGAGACGCCGCTCAAGCAGCTCGCGACGATCAACGTCCCCGAGCCGCGCATGCTGACGATCCAGCCGTTCGACCCGGGCTCGATGCGCCAGATCGAGAAGGCGATCCAGGAGTCCGACCTCGGCCTGACGCCGTCGAACGACGGCAAGCTCATCCGCCTCCCGATCCCGCAGCTGACCGAGGAGCGGCGGAAGGAGCTCGTCAAGGTCGTGCGGCACCTTGCGGAGGAGGGCCGGGTCGCGGTGCGGAACGTCCGGCGTGACGTCATGCACCACCTGAAGGAGAAGGTCAACAACGGTGAGGTCGGCGCCGACGAGGAGCATCGCGGCGAAGAGCGGCTGCAGAAGCTCACCGACGAGCACGTCAAGACGATCGACGAGGCCTTGAAGCACAAAGAGGCCGAAATTCTCGAGGTTTGACATCCGCGGAAAATGCGGAGCTCGTTCCGCGGCGGGTTGCGATCATCATGGACGGCAACGGCCGCTGGGCCGAGCAGCGCGGGCTTCCGGTCGCCGAAGGCCATCGCGCCGGCACACGGGCGCTGCGCCGGACGGTCGAGGCCGCGATCGACCTCGGGGTCGAGTCCCTCGCGGTCTACGCGTTCTCGACGGAGAACTGGACACGCCCTGTCGACGAGGTCACCGACCTGATGGAGATCTTCGGCGACACGATCGAGCGCGAGCTGCCCGACCTCGCCAAGGAGGGCGTCCGCGTGCGGTTCGTCGGCCGCCGCGACCGCGCGCCTGAGAGTCTCCTCCGCCAGATGGAGGCGCTCGAGGCGGAGACGGCGGTGAACGACCGGCTGCGGCTGTGGATCTGCTTCGACTACGGCGGCCGGGCCGAGCTCGTCGAGGCGGCTCGACGGATCGCCGCGAGCGGCGTCGAACCGGCGGCGGTCGACGAGGAGCTCGTGGCGGCGAACCTCTCGGAGCCCGAGATGCCCGATCCCGATCTCCTGATCCGCACGTCGGGGGAGCTCCGGATCTCGAACTTCCTCCTCTGGCAGCTCGCGTACTCCGAGCTCGCCTTCACCGAAACGCTCTGGCCGGACTTCGGCGTCGACGACCTGCGCTCGGCGCTCGAGACCTTCGCGGGCCGCCGCCGCCGGTTCGGCGGCCGATGAGCTCGCTCATGTTCCTGGGGCGTCGGTCGCGGTTCGCGGCCGGAGGGGACAGTGCTCTGCACGGCCCCGGAGAGCTGCGGACCGCGAGCGACGCCAGGCTGCGGCGGAGCCCGGCTCTGCCGGGCGGGAGCCGGAGCCGGCCAGGAACATGAGAGATCTCGCCGGGCGCATCGTCGTCGCTGTCCCGTTGCTCGTGGCGGTTCTTGCCGCCGCGTACTTCGACGGCTGGTGGCTCTTCGGCGTCGGGGCGATCGCGGCGATCCTCGGGCTCCACGAGCTCTACTCGACGATCCGGCCGCTCCGGCCGCTCGTCCTCGCGGGCTTCGCGGGGGTCATCGCGGGTCTCGTCGGCGCCGAGCTCGGCGGGCCGGAGTGGCTGCTCGCCGGCCTGCTCTCGACGTTCGTGTTCGCGTTCGGGCTGTACGGAGTCGCGGAGACGCGGCAGTCGGGGACGGTAACGATCGCGTCGACGATTCTCGGGGCGTTCTGGATCGGCGCGGGGATCGCCCACCTGATCCTGCTCCGGGACATCGGCGACGAGTATCTCGGCCGCCTCGCGATCTTCACGGTGCTGCTGGCGGTCTGGGCCGGCGACACGGCCGCCTACTTCGCCGGCCGGCTGTTCGGCCGCCACAAGCTCGCCGCGATCATGTCGCCCGGCAAGACGTGGGAAGGCTTCGTCGTCGGCTTCGCGGCCTCGGTGCTCGTCGTTTTCTTCGCGCTCTACCAGGATCGCGACCGGTTCCTCGAGATCTGGGAGATGCTCGTGCTCGGCGCCGTGATCGCGGTGGCAGGCACGATCGGCGACCTCTTCGAGTCGGCCGTCAAGCGCGACATGCAGGTGAAGGACAGCGGGCGGCTGCTCGGCGGCCACGGCGGGGTGCTCGACCGGATCGACTCGCTCCTGTTCGCCTCGGTCGCCGGGTACTACACGATCGTCGCCCTACACTGAGGCCGATGAAGCGCGTCGCCCTGCTGGGTGCCACCGGATCGATCGGGCGACAGGCGATCGAGATCGTGGAGGCCAATCCCGAGCTCGAGCTCGTGGCCGCTGCTTCGGGCTCGCAGCCCATCGACGGCCTGGCGCCGCTGACGCAGGTCGGCGGCGACCTGACCGAGCTGCTCGAGCGCGCCGATCCCGACGTCGTGCTGAACGCGGTCGTCGGGTTCGCCGGCTTGCCGGCGACGCTCTGGGCGCTCGAGCGCGGGGTCACCCTCGCGCTCGCGAACAAGGAGAGCCTCGTCGCGGCAGGCGAGCTCGCCCTCTCGGCACGCGAGCGTGGGGGAGGCCTGCTGCTCCCGGTCGACAGCGAGCACTCCGCGCTCTTCCAGTGCGTCGAGGGCCGCCGCGCGGAGGAGCTGGACTCGCTCGTCCTCACCGCCTCGGGCGGTCCGTTCCGTGGCAGGACGAGGGACGAGCTAGCCGAAGTCACACCAGACGAGGCGCTCGAACATCCAACTTGGCGGATGGGCCGAAAGATCACTGTGGACTCCGCAACGCTCGCGAACAAGGGACTCGAGCTGATCGAAGCGCACTTTCTCTTCGGCCTCCCGTACGAGAGGATCGACGTCGTCATCCACCCGACCTCCGTCGTCCACGGCCTCGCCCGCTTCCGGGACGGGGCGTCGCTTGCACACCTCGGCAACCCCGACATGCGGGTGCCGATCTCGTACGCGCTGACGTATCCGGAGCGCGCGGCGACACCGGTGCCGCAGCTCGACCTCGTCGGCACGACGCTCGAGTTCGAGGCGCCCGATCTGGAGACGTTCCCGCTGCTTCGGCTCGCGCGGCAGGCAGGCGAATCCGGCGGCACGTGTCCGTGCGTCTACAACGCCGCGAACGAGGTCGCCGTGCAGGCGTTCCTCGACGGCCGCCTCTCGTTCCTCGGGATCGCGGACGCGGTCGACGAGGCGCTCACGGCTGCGGACGGCGCACCGGCCCGCGACCTCGACGAGCTGACCGAAGCCGACACGGCGGCGAGACGGGTGGTGGAGCGCGTATGAGCTGGCTGATCGCGATCCTCGGCCTCGCGTTCCTCGTGCTGATCCACGAGGCCGGCCACTTCTACTCCGCGCGTGCGCTCGGCATGCGGCCGCGCCGGTTCTACCTCGGCTTCCCGCCAGCGGTCGTCAAGGTCAACCGCGGCGGGATCGAGTACGGCGTCGGCGCGATCCCGCTCGGCGGCTACGTGAAGATCCCCGGGATGCACCGGCCCGCGCCGTCGGACCTCGACATGCACTTCGGGCCGGCGCTCCGTGAGGCGCCCGAGCTGACCGGCTCGATCGAGCGCATCAAGCGCAAGCTCAGCCGTGGCGACTTCGAGGCAGGCCCGGAGCTCGAGGCGCTGGAGACGTGCCTCGAGAGCGTCGAGCTGTCTCCGGGAGCGCGACGAAGCGCGGAGCGCGGACTGAACGAGCTGCGCGACGGCCTCGGCGGCGACGCGTACTGGCGCGCGAAGACATGGAAGCGCGTCGCGGTCATCTTCGCGGGCCCGGGAACGAACCTCGTCTTCGCGATCGTGCTGCTGACGATCGTCTTCCTGTTCGGCGTGCGCATGGCGACGCTCACCGTCGGCGAGGTGAGCACCGGCAGCCCCGCCGACCTCGCCGGCCTTCGCACGGGCGATCGCGTCGTCGCGGTCGACGGTCAGCGCGTCGACGAGTTCAACGATCTCTACGACGAGATCCAGGCATCCGACGGCAAGCGGGTCACGCTCGAGGTCGTGCGCGGCGGGAAGCCGCGTGAGATCGCGGTGACGCCGACCCACTACTTCGACGCGAACTGGGCGATCGGGTTCAGGCCGCAAGCGCGCACGGAGCGATACTCGCCGCCCGAGGCGTTCGGTCTCGCGCTCGACCGGACCTGGGAGGTCACGAAGGCGATCGGCGAGGGGTTCGGCCGGCTCGTCACAGGCTCGGGGCGGAAGGAGATCTCGAGCCCCGTCGGGATCACGCGGGTCTCGAGCCAGGCGGTCCAGACGGACTTCCGCGTCTACCTCCAGCTGCTCGCCTTCATCAGCCTGTCGCTCGCCCTGCTCAACCTCCTGCCGCTGCTGCCGCTCGACGGCGGCCACATCGCGTTCTCGCTCGTCGAGGGCATCAGGCACCGCGCCGTCGGCCGCGAGGTCTACGAGCGCGTCTCGATCGTCGGAATTGCCCTGGTATTGATGCTCTTCTTCATCGGCCTGTCGAACGACCTCGGCGGAGGGCCTCCGGGCTGACCTCCGCGGCCAACCGCCTCGGGCCGTAGGCTTCCGGGGTGGTGGAACCGCTCTCAGAGCCCATCTCGCCAGAGCTGGCGCTCGTCGACCCCGTGCTGGCGGAGGCCGCCCGCGCCGCCTTGCCGGAGGAGCCCTGGAAGGCGTTCATCCCGGCGCCCGTGGCGCCCGTGGCGGCGCCTGCGCCGCCGCCCCCGCCCGTCGTCGTCGAGGAGCCGCACGAACCGGCCGCTCCGCGTCGACGCCGCTCGCGACGGCTCGTGCTCACGGCCGGGTTCGCCGCCGCGGCGGCAGCAGGCGTGCTCGTCGGCGGCGACTTCATCGGGCCGCGGGCGGCCGACCGGCCGACGTTCGCGCCGTCCCCCGACGCGGCGGGGACCACCCGCACGATGACCGCCGAGGCCCAGCCGTCGCCGACCGTCAAACCGCCCGTCGCGCCCGCCGCACCTCCCGCGACGACTGCGCCGGAGCCCGAGCCGCAGGCGACGCCGAAGCCAAAACCGAAACCGAAACCGAAACCTGCGACGCCTGCCAGGCCGAAAAAGACGAAGGCCGCGTTCGTGCCCGCGCGGATCTTCGCGTGGGGCCCGGTCAAGGGCGCGACGAGCTACCGCGTCCGCTTCTACCGCGGCGACCGCGTCATTCTTCAGAGAACGACGAAGACCGCCCGCATCGAGCTCCCCCGCTCGTTCGCTTTCGCGAAGGGCAGCTACCGCTGGATCGTCGAGCCGAAGACGGGCGCGAAGTACGGGAACGCCGTCGTCGACTCGAAGTTCACGATTCCCTAGAAAGCCCCCGCTACCCTTCGAGGCGATGGCCAGCGAGCGAGCGATCCACGTCGGCCGCGTCGCGATCGGCGGCGGCACGCCGGTGGTCGTGCAGTCGATGACGCTCACCCCGACGCGGGACGTCGAGGCCACGACGGCGCAGATCGCCGCACTCGCAGGCGCGGGCTGCGAGGTCGTCCGCTGCGCAGTCCCGAAGACGGAGGACGCAGAGGCGCTTCGCACGATCGTTCGCCTCAGCCCGATCCCGGTGATCGCGGACATCCACTTCAACGCGAGCCTCGCGCTCAAGGCGATCGACGCGGGCGTCGCGGCCGTGCGCATCAACCCCGGCAACATCGGCGGACCCGAACGCGTCGCCGAAGTCGTGACCGCGGCGAAGGCCGCCGGGATCCCGATGCGCATCGGTGCGAACTCGGGGTCGCTGCCGAAGCACCTGTACGAGCTCGCGCAGGAGGACCAGGCCGACGCGCTCGTCGCGGCGGCGCTCGAGGAGGTCGAGCTGCTGGAGCGACTCGACTACCGCGACTTCAAGATCTCGGTCAAGTCGACGCACGTGCCGACGATGATCCGCGCGTACCGCATGCTCGCCGCGAAGGTGCCGTACCCGCTCCACCTCGGCGTGACCGAAGCGGGGACGCCGTTCTCCGGCTCGATCCGAAGCTCGATCGGCATCGGCTCGCTCCTCGCCGACGGCATCGGCGACACGATCCGCGTCAGCCTCACCGCGGACCCGGTGAAGGAGGTCGAGGTCGCGTGGGAGATCCTGAAGGCGCTCGGCCTGCGCGAGCGCGGGCCGATCATGATCGCCTGCCCGAGCTGCGGGCGCGACAACGTCGGCGTCTGGAACCTCGCCGAGAAGGTCGAGGAGCGGCTCAAGGACTACCCGCAGCACTTTGAGGTCGCGGTGATGGGCTGCGCCGTCAACGGACCGGGAGAGGCCGGCGACGCCGACTTCGGGATCGCAGGCGGCCGTGACACCGGGTTCCTCTACGCGCACGGCCGCGTGCTGAAGAAGGTTTCGTCGGACATCCTCGTCGACGAGCTCTTCCACGAGATCGACCAGTGGATCGACGCGGGCATGCATCGTCCGAAGCGCCTCAAGATGGCGAAGCCGGCCGCGCTCGCGATGGCCGAAGCGTCGCTCATCCCGCTCGATTAGCCTCGCGGTCGACGTGCGCGCTTCACAGCTCTTTCTTCCGACCTTGCGCGAAGCCCCCGCCGACGCGGAGGCGGTGAGCCACAAGCTGCTCGTTCGCGGCGCGTTCATCCGTCAGGTGAGTGCAGGCCTCTGGACGTTCCTGCCGCTCGGCTGGCGCGTCCACGAGAAGGTCGTGCAGATCGTGCGGGAGGAGCAGAACGCGATCGGCGCGCAGGAGATGTTCATGCCCCTCGTGACGCCGGCGGAGCTCTGGCAGGCGACGGGGCGCTACTCGATCCCGGAGCTCTGGAAGATCGAGGACCGGAGCAAGCGCCCCTTCGTGCTCGCGTTGACGCACGAGGAGACGGTGACGTTCCACGCGCGTGAGCTGCAGTCGTACAAGCAGCTGCCGCAGATGCTCTACCACGTCCAGACGAAGGTGCGTGACGAGGCGCGGCCGCGGGGCGGCCTGCTGCGCGTGCGCGAGTTCGTGATGAAGGACGCCTACTCGTTCGATCGCGACGAGGAAGGTCTCGACGTCAACTTCCGCAAGCAAAAGGGCGCGTACGATCGAACGTTCGAGCGCTGCGGTCTCGAGGTGTTCGCGGTGGAAGCGGAGTCGGGGATGATGGGCGGGAGCGAGTCGCTCGACTACCTTGCGCCGTCGGGGTCCGGTGAGAACGTGCTCGTCACTTGTGAGAACGGCGACTACGCGGCGGACCTCGAGATCGCCCGCGGCGTTCCGCGCGCGCCCGAGTTCCCCGAGCCGCTCGACGCGCCGGTCGAGGTCGAGACGCCCGGGATCGAGACGATCGACGCGCTCGCCGAGTTCCTCGGTGTCGACCCGGCCGCGACGTCGAAGGCGATGCCGGTCGTGCGCGACGGCGCCGTCGTGCTCGCGCTCGTTCGCGGCGACGACAGGCTCGAAGAGGCGAAGCTCGCGGCAGTGCTCCAGGGCGACGTCCGTCTTGCGACGGAGGACGAGATCCGCACCGCCTTCAGCGCCGACCCCGGCTCGCTCGGGCCGGTCGGCTTCGCAGGCGAAGTCGTCGCGGACGAGACGCTTCGTGACGGTCAGTTCGTCGCCGGCGCCAACCGCACCGGCTGGCATCTCCGCGGCGTCGAGCACGGCCGCGACTTCGAGGCGCGCTTCGCCGACATCCGCCAGTCGCAGGAGGGCGATGCGTGTCCACGCTGCGGCGGCCGCCTGCGATTCCAGACGGCGATTGAGGTTGGGCACATCTTCAAGTTGGGCACCTACTATTCGGCGCCGCTGGGTGCGATGTATCTCGACGAAACGGGGAAGGAGCAGCCGATCGTGATGGGGTCATACGGAATCGGGCCGGGGCGCGTGATGGCGGCCGCGGTCGAGCAGCACCACGACGAGCACGGCATCCTCTGGCCGACGCCGATCGCGCCGTATGACGTTCACGTCGTCGTTCTCCCCGGCCTCGACGAGCAGGGACAGGCGGTCGCAAAGGCGTTCGAGGCGCACGGACACACCGTCCTCCTCGACGACCGTGACCAGCGGGCGGGCGAGAAGTTCGCGGACGCTGACCTGATCGGCGCGCCGACGCGCGTGACGGTGGGGAAGAAGACGCTCGAGGACGGCGCGGTCGATGTGCGCGATCGCGCGACCGCGGACGAGCGCCGCGTCCCGATGGCCCAGCTGGGGGCGTTGCCCTAGTGGCGCGCAGGCGACGGCGCTTCTCGACAGAGCCGTTCGGCCCGACGATCGAGCAGCTGATGGACGAGACGGGCACGACGTACCGCGCGCTCGCTGATCGCTCGGGACTGTCGGCCGGGTACTTGAACCACCTCGTGCACGGCAACCGTCCGGTTCCGTCGAACGACGTCATCCAGACGCTCGCCGACGCGCTCGGCGTCGAGCCCGAGCACTTTCGCGAGTACCGACTGCGCGTGATCACCGACCGGCTCGAGGCGATGCCGGAGATGATCGACAGGCTCTACAAGCGCTTCGGCTGAGCGGGGACGTCACGGCGTAGCACCAGCAGCTTCGATCGGCGTGCCTACACTCGTCGCATGGACCGGAGCGCGCTCGTCGCCCTCGAGTTCCCGGCGATCGCAGAGCGGGTCGCCCGCGCGACCGCGACCGAGCACGGGTCGTCGCTCGCGCTGGCGCTCGAGCCGTCGCGGGACGGGGACGAGGTCGGTCGCCGCCAGGCGCTGACGACGGAGGCGATCGCGCTCCTCGACGCCGCCGAGGAGCCACCGCTCCAGGGGATCCACGACGTGCGCGACGCTGCCGCGCGCGCGGCTCGAGGCGGTGTCCTCGCCGCGGGCGCGCTGCGAAGCATCGCCGACACGATCGCGGGGGCACTCCGTGCGCGGAGCGCGCTCGAGCAGCAGGACGCGCCGCTCCTCACGGAGCTCGCGACGGGGATCGAGCCGTCGCTCGGGTCGCTCGCGGAGTCGATCGGCCGCACGGTCGAGGAGGACGGCTCCGACCTCCGCGACACGGCGTCGCCGCGACTCCGCAAGCTGCGGACGACGCTGCGAAACGAGCGCCATCGCGTCGCGGAGAAGATGCAGCAGCTCGCCCGGTCGAGCGGCCTTCGCGAGCACCTGCAGGAGGACTTCGTCACCCAGCGTGGCGGGCGGCCGGTGCTGGCGGTCAAGGCAAGCGCCAGGCGCAACGTCCCGGGCATCGTCCACGACTCGTCCGACTCCGGACAGACGCTGTTCGTCGAGCCGTTCGAGGTCGTCGAGCTGAACAACCATCACTCGGAGGTCGCAGGCGCCGAGCGCGAGGAGGCCGAGCGCATCCTCCGCGAGCTCTCCGAGGCGGTGGGGGAGCGCGCGGAGGTGCTCGACGCGGTCGTCGACGCGACGGCGCAGATCGACGTGACGCTCGCGGGCGCCGCGGTGTCGCGTGCGTGGCGCGGCGCCCCGGTCGAGGTCTCGGACGAGGTGCGGCTGCTGGGGGCGCGACACCCGCTGCTCGATCCAGCAACGGCGGTTCCGATCGACCTCGAGCTCGGACGTCTCCGCGCACTCGTCATCAGCGGGCCGAACACGGGCGGCAAGACCGTCGCGCTCAAGACGCTCGGGCTCGCCGCGCTCATCCACCAATCGGGGCTCCGACCGCCGGCGGCCGAGGCGTCGCTGCCGATCTTCGACGAAGTGCTCGCGGACATCGGCGACCCGCAGTCGATCGAGATGAGCCTCTCCACGTTCTCCGGTCACGTCGCGAACCTCGTCGCGATCCTGCGCTCGGCGCGCGAGCTATCGCTCGTGCTCGTCGATGAGCTGGCGTCGGGCACGGACCCCGTCGAGGGCTCGGCGCTCGCACAGGCGCTGCTGACCCGTCTTGCGTCGCAGGCGCGGCTCACGGTCGTGACGACGCACTATCCCGAGCTGAAGGAGTGGGCGAGCGCGACGGAGGACGTCGCCAACGCGGCGACGGGGTTCGATCCGGACACGCACGCGCCGCTCTACCGGGTCACGCTCGGAAGGCCGGGGACGTCGCACGCGCTCCGCATCGCCGAGCGCCTCGGCCTCGACGGCGCGGTCGTCGAGGACGCGCGTGACCGAATCGTTCCCGAGCGGCGCCGGATCGAGGAGCTGCTCGCGCAGACGGAGGCGGCCGAGCGCGTCGCGGTGGAGGAACGCATACTGGCCGCGCGCAAGCGGGCAGAAGCGGAGCAAGCGGTCGAGCGCGCCCGTGCGCGCGACGCCGAGCTCGAATCGGAGATCGCGTCGGTTCGGGCGTCCGCGGCGGCCGAGCGCGAGCGGGCCGCAGCTGAGGCGGAGCGCGATCTGACCGCCGCTCGACAGGAGCTCCAGGCGCTCCGCGACGAGATCCGGGTCGCAAAGCGCCGCGAGCGCGACGTCCGACGCACGGCGGGCGGGGCGGCCGCTCGCGCCGAGCGAGACCGAGACCGCCGCCTCGGAGCCGCGTCTGCACGCGCGGAGGAGGCCGAGCGCGCGATCCGCTCGATCGAACGGCCGCTCCCCGTCACCGGACCACTCGCGGAGGGCGACCCGGTGGAGGCGCCGACGCTCGGCGTGCGCGGGACGATCGCATCGATCGAAGGCGACGAGGCGGAGGTGATCGGTGTCGCGGGGCACCGCATCCGCATCCCGCTCGAGCGCCTTCGCCCGGACCCACGGGGCACGGCGAGCGAGTCGGAGACGGCTCCCGCCGTGCGTGTCATCGCAGCGGCGCGAGGCGACGTAACGGACGAGCTCGACGTGCGAGGGACGAGCTCGCAAGATGCGCGGGAGGCCGTGCGCTCCTTCGTCGACGACGCATCGCTGGCGGGGCTCACCGCCGTCCGCATCGTCCACGGTCGCGGTACGGGCGCGGTCCGTGCTGCGGTGCGCGAGGAGCTGGATCGCCATCCGCTCGTCGAGCGGCACGAGAGCGAGTCCGCCGACGGCGCCACCGTCGCTCACCTCGTCGGCTAGGCCGAAGAGTCCTCCTCGTCGACCTTCGCCGCGTAGAGCTGGTACGGAAGCTCCTCGAGCACGCGCCGCCTCGGGTCCGGGACGGTGAAGAACCGCTCAAGCGCCAGCGGCTCGACCCAGGCGAGGTTCTGATCCGCCGCGAGCGCCCTCGAGACCGCACTGCGGTCGCCTCCGAGCGCGACGCGCTCGACGCCGTCCTGCCATGGGCCGAGCACCCGAACGGCCTCGGACGCCGCCTCGCGGACCAGATCTCGCTCCTGGCCCTCGCGCCGGCGCCGAAAGCGCCCCGACGACGAGCCGCCCTTCTTGTGGCGCCCCTTGACGAACCTTGCTCCGACCTTCGAGACGACGAGCCTGTCGCCCTCGAACACGCCGAAGGCATAGCCGCCGAGACGGACGAGCAGCGCGGCGACAGTGTGGTCCGCGCGAAGCGCGTCGAGGAGCGGCTCGACGACGACCGCGTCGTAGATCTGCTCGTGCGCGAGCCCGAACGGCGGCGCGACGGTGAGCGTCGAGTCCCCGAGCTCGAAGCGTGCGCGGCCCGCCTCGTAGACGGAGCGCCCCGTCGACCCGTCGAGCGGCTCGAGCCGCTTGGCGAGGTTGACGCGGCCGACGTAGCGCATGCGTCAGCCTACGCGCGGGAAAAGTTTGCGTCCGCAGCCTCGGACGGGTTCAATTGTGGGTGCTACG
The DNA here is from genome assembly GCA_035718485.1 of Gaiellaceae bacterium. GTDB lineage: Bacteria > Actinomycetota > Thermoleophilia > Gaiellales > Gaiellaceae > JACCTU01. Next base: position 17,597 of record DASTHC010000024.1, on the reverse strand, counting down.
CGGCTCCGGGTGCTAGGCCCGAGGTCTCGGAGCGACACGAAGGCCCGGCAGGTTACTGGGCAAGTTGCCACCGGGCCTTCTCTTTTTCTAGCAGTGCCGGTCCTGCTCCAAACGGGTCAAAAACGGAGCCGAGCCCACGGTAGGCAGACCCGCGCGCGGTTTCCGTCGAGTCCCCTGCGCGCCGGGCCTGCCTCTCGAAGGGTGGGTCGGGCGGCGGTCCGGCGCATCCCTCGGGTGGGTTCGCCGGATCAGATGACTTCCTGGAGCCGGCCCGTCCTGACGTCGTAGACGAAACCGCGGACGTTCTCCGTCCGCGGAATGAAGGGGCTCGCCTTGATCCTGGCGATCGACTGGCGCACGTCCCACTCGAGGTCGTCGAAGGTCTCGGCAGACCACTGGGGCTTCAGGCCCGTCTCACGCTCGATCTCCCGCCTGAACTCGCCGTCGTCGAACGTGAGCATCCCGCAGTCGGTGTGGTGGATCAGGATGATCTCCTCGGTCCCGAGCAATCGCTGCGAGATCGCGAGCGAGCGGATCTCGTTGTCGGTGACGACGCCGCCTGCGTTCTGTATGACGTGCGCGTCGCCCTCGTTGAGCCCGAGCAGCCTGTAGGGGTTGAGGCGTGCGTCCATGCAGGCGAGGATCGCGACCCGCTTCGCCGGTGGAAGTGCGAGATCGCCTTGATCGAACTTGTCGGCGTACTCCTCCGCGTTCCGGAGGAGCTCGTCGGTGACGCTCATGACGGCTCCCTCCTCCTGCGTCCGTGAAGCGTCGGACTATACAAACTGAAGTGGAGGCTCGGCTCAGGCGTTACGCACGCGATACGTGATGTGCGTGACCTTCGGCGAACCGACGACGTCGACGCGCTCGAGCGCCGCGTCGTCCGGTCCGAGATCGTCGAACAGACGCGTGCCGCTCCCGAGCAGGAGCGGGGCGATGTGGAGCTCGAGCTCGTCGACGAGGCCGGCGCGAACGGCCTGCTGGATCGCGCTCGCACCGCCGGCGACGCTGACGTTCCTCTCGCCTGCGGCTGCCTTCGCCTGCTCGACCGCGCTCTCGATCCCGTCCTCGACGAACGTGAACGTCGTCCCGCCCTGCTTCTGCACCGTCGCCCGCGGGTGGTGCGTCAGCACGAACACGGGCACGCGGAAGGGCGGGTCGTCTCCCCACCAGCCGTCGGCATTCGGGTCGGACTCCCACGGGCCCTCGCCGCCGCTGAACATGCGCCGGCCCATCACGACGGCGCCGGTCGCCTCGACGGCCCGCGCCATGCGCTCGGAGTCGGCGTTTTGCCCGCCGCCCTCCTTGCCGTGCCGCTCGCGCCACGCCGCAAGCTCGACGGCCCAGTCGTGGAGCTGTTCGCCGCCTTCCCCGAGCGGGAGCTCGAGGGTCGCGTTCGGCCCGGCGACGAATCCGTCGAGGGACATCGTGATCTCGGCGACGACCTTGCTCATCGGAACCTCCCGTTCGTGGGAACTCTGGACCTTGGACTACCCCGAGCCGCGCATCTCATCGCACCCGTCAAAAGTGGTTCTGTCCAGTCGTTCAGTTGTGGGCCGCTGCGCTTGCTGCAAGCGTTCCGAGGCCGGCGCGGGGAAGGCCGCTTCCCCGTGCCACTGCGAGGTCGCCCGCGGAGCCGTCGAGGTTCCGCGGGTGGCCTCCCGCGCACGAGCGATGATGCGCCCGTGTCCGTTCCGGCCGAGCGCAGCGTCCGCGTCTCGACGCTCGAGCTGTTCTTCGACCTCGTCTTCGTCTTCACGATCACGCAGCTGACCGGCGTGCTCGTCGACGGACAGGACGCCGCCGCCGTCGCGCAGGTCGTGGTGATGCTGCTCCTGATCTGGTGGATGTACGACGGGTACGCGTGGCTGACGAATGCCATCGCGACCGATCTGTTCCGATTCCGTCTGCTGCTGATTGGGGGGATGGGCGGGTTCCTCGTGATCGCGCTGGCCGTGCCGAACGCGTACGACGGGGACGGGCTCGCTTTCGGGCTCGGCTACCTCGTCGTCGTGGTGCTCCACGCCGCGATGTTCCTGCGCGGGACGTCGGTCTCGGAGGCGCGGGCGATCCTGCGCATCGCGCCGTTCAACCTCGTCGCCGTCGCGCTCGTGCTCGTCGGCGGCGGGCTCGGCGGCGACCGGCAGTGGGCGCTCTGGGCGTCCGCGGCCGTTCTCCTCTGGCTGACGCCGCGATTCACGACCGTCGAAGGCTTCGTCGTGTCGGTCTCGCACTTCGTCGAGCGTCACGGGCTCGTCGTGATCGTCGCGCTCGGCGAGTCGGTGGTCGTGATCGGAGCGGGCGCAGCCGGGCTTCCGCTCGACGGCGGGCTCGTGCTCGTCGCGCTCCTCTCGCTCAGCCTGAGCGCCGCTCTGTGGTGGGTGTACTTCAGCGACGAGGAGGAGGTCGAGCGTGCCTTCACCGAAGCGGCGCCGGAGCGGCGCCCCGACCTCGCACTGAAGGGCTTCGGCTACTGGCACTACGGGATCCTGCTCGGCATCGTCGCCGTCGCGGCCGGGCTCAAGAAGGCGATCGGCGAGCCGTACGAGCCGCTCGACGCCTGGATCTCGGCGGCGCTCTCCGTCGGGACGGCGCTCTTCATCGCGTCCGAGGTCGGGTTCCGACGGACGTTCGGTCTGGCGCGGAACCGGATCCGCCTCGTCACGGCCGCGGTCGTGGTCGCGACGATCCCGCTCGGCACGGAGCTCGGCGCCGCGGCGCAGGTCGGCGCGATCGCGGCGCTCGTCGCAGCGGGGCTCGCGGCGGAGTGGCGAGTCGACCGCGGCGCAACTGTGACAGGATGAGGCTGCGCTCGGACGAGGGGTCTCGTCGGCGGGGAGATCGGAGAGACGATGCGGCAGCTCTCGGCAACTGCTCCTCGGCGGCGTCTTCTGCTCGTGCTCGTGTCGTTCGCGATCGTGCTCGCGGCGGCAGGTCCGAGCCATGCGAAGGTCGGCGGCGGAGGCGGCGGCGCGGCGGACTGCTCGCTCGCGACCGCGGGTCCCCTCGTCGAGCAGAACCGTCTGAACAACTTCCTTCTGCCGAACCCGATCCGCCAGGTGCTCTGCGGGCCGTTCATGGGGCCCGGGACCGAGGCGATGGCGGTCACGATCGGCGCGCCAACGTGCTGGCCCGTGCAGAGCTGGGCGATCTTCGGCTACCGGGCCGGCGCCTGGCAGCTGCTCGAGACGATCCCTGCGTACCTGATCCCGCCGCTCACTGCAGTCGGCAACGACATCCGGGAAGAGACGGCGGTCAACCGTCCAGGTGACCCGCGGTGCCTCCCGACCGGCGGGACGCACTCGCGTCTCTGGCACTGGAACGGCAGCCGTTTCGTGGCCGGCGCATGGAAGCAGGTCAAGCCCGCAGACCCGGTGACGCAGGACTACGTCGTCACGCCGAGCGGGAACATCGACTGTCAGATGAACGACGGCGGCGGGAGCGCGGCGGGCGTCTTCTGCACGATGAGACAGCCTCCGCGGGCCATCGGCCTGAGCCTCAACGGTCGTCTGCAGATCTGCCGCGGGATCGGGTGCATCGGCAACCCGGGGGAGGGAGACGTTCCACCGATCAGGCGGCTTGGCTACGGCAAGGTCGCGACGGTCGGACGCTTTCGCTGCCGCTCGCAGCGCATCGGCGTCACCTGCGTCGTGACTCGGACCGGCAAGGGCTTCCTCGTCAACCGAGTCGGGGTGACGCGGGTGGGGTGACCGTGCACCTGACGACTGAGCAAGCTCAGGCCGCCGCCGCCGCGCAGGGCGTGCGCGGAGGGCGGTTACGCAGGCGATGGGGTGGTGCTCCTCGCGACCGGCCGCACGGAGGTGCCTTCCTGCGCCGGCGATCCCGGGCCGTTCCTCGGGTACCAGGTCGGCGCGCGTGTGCTCGGCTACGGCAGGACGTGGAGGGGTAGCGGCCTCCGCTGCACGTCGGCGATGGCCGGGCTCACGTGCCGGAATACGAGCGGCCACGGCTTCTTTCTCAGCCGGGAACGCTGGCGGACGTTCTGAGTCTCGGCGGTCACCGCTGATGGGCCGTACACTCAGCGTGTGGGACTCGTGGTGTTCGCGGTCGGGGCTGTGATGGCCGCCGTCGCTCTGTCGTGGTGGTTGTGGGTTCGCCTGCGTCCTTCTCGTCCCGGCGGAGGCCGTCGGTACTAAGGCCGGTGGGCCGCAAGTCGGCGCCTGATCGGGCGTCTTCTTGGTAGCGGCCCGAGCGGTGTCCGGAGGGGTGCCGGCCGGGCTGTCCGAAGGCCCGGTGCCTGCGCCTGGCTCTTGCGGTGCCGGGCCTTCGCGGTTCTTCCCGCAGGGATGGATTCCGCCGCCGGACGCTCGAGACGTCAGGATCGCGACTAGAAGAGTCCCTCGCCCTGACCCGTGAACGCGGCGTTTCCGACGGTGCTGAACTTGCGAAGTCTCCCGCGCGGTCGATACCGCTGCGCGAAGATCACGCTCGACTCCGTGCCGCGTTCCTGCGCCTCGACGAAGATCGAGTCGGAGCGCTCTCCCTCGACCGTCAGGTAGCCGTCGTAGACGACTCCTACCCGGTCGGCATGGCTCGCAGACGCATGCCGTTTCGCTTGTTCTCGGCCGTCTTCGAGAGTCTCGGAGACGAAGCGGGTCAGTTCCCGTCCCTCCGCCGTCTCCGACATGACGAACGGGATCAACGTGCCGCCGTCCTCCACCATGCTCGTCCCATGGTCGAGTGCGGCGAAGACGAACTCGATCAACTCGTCGCTTGCAGGGATTTCGCTCACGCGCGGAGCCTAGCGGCGCGTTTCGCCGATCCATCCTGGGTCGGGCGTATCCGGCGGTCGCTGGGCGGCGTTGTATGGGTGCGGCAGCTTTGGAGGGGTCACTAGCGCCGTTGGGTGGGCTCGGGGTGCGGACTGACGGCGTGCCCCCGGGCCCTCCTCTTGTTCCGCAGGCCCACCGGCTGAAGGTGATCCATTTGGAGCAAACCGGTTGGCCAGTAGATTCCGTCCGGTGCGGCGGCGTATGTTGGCGCCGTGCAGTTGTGGTGCGAGGAGTGCCTCCTGCTGGCCGACGATCAGGCCTGCGGCTGGCGGGTCCTACGGGTCGACTGGCCCGGCGAGGACGACGAACCGCTGCTCGCGACCTACTGCCCGGACTGCGCGGAGCGGGAGTTGGGGCTCGGTCGCCGCGATCACAGGCGTCGGGCTGACTCCTCGTAGTCGAGGTCCCAAATGCGCCTGGCCGGCGGGGTCACGCCGGACAAGACGCATGCGGGAACCAGGCCATGGACGCTACGCGGTTCGCGCTCGCGTGACATCACTCGAACGAGCAAGATCGAGGCCCCGCGCCCGCCTGACCGCCGACGACACGCGGGGACCCCGGCCGTGAGCCTAGCCCTCGGTTGTGACGACGAGAAGGGCCGCGTGTGTGGGTTCGCTCGCGTTTCGAATCCCGACGACCAAGCTTGAAGGACGGCAACAAACTCGCTCCGCAGACTCCGCCCGTGCGGTAGATGCGGCTAGCACCCGCGCTCTCGTGCAGGACAGGAAACCGCCGGATTCGGCTATGTTGGCGCGTACGGGGCGTGGCGCAGCCTGGTTAGCGCGCCAGTCTGGGGGACTGGAGGTCCCGAGTTCGAATCTCGGCGCCCCGATCGATGACGAACTAACCGGGCGGGTTGCAAGAACAGTCGCACGTACGTCCTCGAGCCCATCGCGATCGCACGGACGCCCGCGGTGAACGTGCCGTAGTTCAACGGCCCGTATGGCTCGCGCTCGCGCGTGAACAGCCAGTCGAGGAGTGGTTCGGCTCGAGCCTCGTCGCCGTGTAGTACTGGGTCAGGCTCACGCCGACCTCAGTCGCAGCTGTTCCGATGGGGGATCGCGGAGGCGTACCGTGACCACTCGGGTTCGCTCAACCCGCCGCCGACAAGACCGCAGACAAGCTTCTCGAGCTCCTCGTCGTCGCGCCAAAAGAGGCCCGTCCACAGCCACACCGCGCCGTCCTCGCCTGCGGCCGCGACGGCCTGCCCGTCGGGACTGAATGCCACGGTGCTGATCTGGGTCTCGGTGTCGAGCGGCCTGCCGAGCGCTTCGTGGGTCCCGACGTCCCACAGCCGCACCGTGTGATCCCAGCTCGCGGACGCCAGCGTCAGCCCGTCGGGGCTGAACACCAGGCTCGACACGCCGTCCGCGTCGCCGTGGGCGGCGAACGAAGCACGCTGCCGGCGGCTGGCCACGTCCCACAATTGGATCGTGCCGTCGTCGGTGCCCGAAGCGAGCATGAGCCCGTCGGGGCTGAACGCGATCGCCTCGAGGCCGTTCGCGCCGGTTTGGAGCGGCGCGCCTACGCCTTTGTGAGTGCGCACGTCCCACAGGCGGATTGCTGCGTCGGACGTGCCCGCGGACGCTAGCAGCCGCCCGTCGGGGCTGAAGGACAGCGCGTAGACGCTGTCGAGCCCGCCGACGATCGGCTGCCCGAGCCGCTTGCGCGTGCGCACGTCCCAGAAGCGGACCGTTCCGTCGACGCTCGAGGACGCGAGCGTGCGGCCGTCGGGAGCGAACGCGACGACGGTCACCTCGTCCTCGTGCCCCCGGATCGGGTCGCCGAGCCCGCGGCGCGTCCGCACGTCCCAGAGGCGCAAGGTTCGATCGTCGCTGGCGGAGGCGAGCATCCGGCCATCCGGGCTGAACGCCACGCTGTTGATCCACTCGCTGTGGCCGGTGAGCGGCTCGCCGAGCGGTTGCCTCTTGCGCACGTCGTAGAGCTGGATGCCCTCGACGCGGCCGGCCGAAGCGAGCGTCCGCCCGTCTGGGCTGAAGGCGACGCTGTTGATCCAGTCGAAGCTCAACTGGGGCAACACCGGCGTTACCGACCCCGTCGCGCGGTGCACGTCCCAGATCCGGACGGTGTCGTCGTAGCTCGACGACGCGAGGGTGCGGCCGTCGGGGCTGAACGCAAGGGCGGTCACGAGATCGGCGTGCCCCGTGAGCGGATCCGCGATCAGCGACAGCGTCCGATAGTTCAACAGCTGGATCGTTCGGTCGTCCGCCACGGCCAAGGTGCGCCCGTCGGAGCTGAACGCGGCCGCGGCGAAGAGGGTGCCGCTGAGCGGGGCCCCGTGCGGCCGCCGGCGGCGCACGTCCCACAACTGGAGCTTGCCGCCACCGAAGGATGCCAGCACCCGTCCGTCGTGGCTGAATGCCACTTCGGAGAGGTCGGCGGGGTGGACGAGGGGCTCGCCGAGCCGCTTACGGGCGCGGATATCCCACAGCTGGATCGTTCGCTCGAGGTTCTCCGGGCTGAGCGTCGCGAGCGTGCGGCCGTCAGGGCTGAGCACGGAGGTCTCCGCGTCGGTCACGAGCGCAGCGCCCAGGGGCTTGCGCGTGCGCAGATCACGCAGCTGGATCTCGCCGACCGAGTCGATCGTGGTCAGCACGCGCCCGTTCGTGCTGAACACCGAGTCCGTCGTCAGCGAAACGTCCTTCAAAGGTGCGCCGCGCGCCCTGTGCGTCTCCACGTCCCAGAACCGAACTGCGTTGTCGCTGCCGGCGGAGAGCAGCGTGCGCCCATCGCGGCTGAAGGCCAGCTGGAAGATGTCGTCGGTGTGCCCAACGAGGGGCTCGCCGAGCTGCCTGTGGCTGCGTGCGTCCCAGAGGCGGATCGTGTGGTCGCCGCCGAGACCGCCTGCGGCGGACGCCAGCGTGCGCCCGTCGGGGCTGAACGCGATCGTCCGGACGTCGTCGGTGTGACCGTGGAGGATTCCGACGACCCCTGGGTCGCGTGCTCCCGCCAGCGCCGACATCAGGGTGCTCTTCGCCTGTGTGCGGGGGCTCGTCGTGTACGCCTCGTAGGCGAGCAGGAGCGCGATGTCCGGTCGCGTCGCGATCAGCGGCGACGACGTCGCGGACAGTGCGAGGGAGGTCGCCTCCCTCGCCTGCCGCTCCGCGCGGCCCCGTTGGATCTGGGCAAAGATCCCGGCGGCGACCGCCGCGATCGTGAGCAGCGCCAGCAGCGCGACGGCGGCGCGCGCGAGCCGGAGCGCACGCCGGTGCTGGCGGATGTCCTCTCCGACGAGCTCGTCCTTGTCGATTCCCCGCAGCGGGGCGGCGAGCGTCGCTGCCGCGTCGCGGAAGGTCGGGTTGCGGGTCGAGAGGTGGTCCTCGTCGTGCGCCCACCGGAGGTCGATCCAGAGTGGCTCGGACGGCAACCAGCCGCGGAGCGAAGGCGGCACAGAGGATTCGGCGGTGAAGTCGGCTCGGCGCTCGTCCCAGCCCAGCTCTCCCCCCGTCAGCGCGATCAGGCAGGTGGCGCTCTCGCGGTGGGCCCGCCACCACGCGACCTCCTGGTCGACCCACGGCGAGGGGGCGGAGTCCGGCGAGACGAGCAGGATGAAGTACCGCGAGCGCTCGAGGGCACGCTCGATCGCCGGCCAGAGCTCGGGCGAGGCCGACAGGCTCGTCGTGTCGCGGAAGACCCGCAGGGCGCGGCGCCGATACCAGGGCTTGCCGATCGACTGAAGCGCCGTCTGGAGCGCGGGCGCCAGCCGCCCGTCGGCCGCGTGGCTGTAGGAGACGAACGCGTCGAAGCCGCGGGCAGCCGGTGTGTCCTCTGCAGACTGCTCAGGCAGGTCCGACGTTGCAGAGGTCACAAGGCTCAGAGTCACTCCGTGGGCGACCTGAGTCAAGCTGCGCAGGCGGGTCGCCAACACGAGGGCTTGAGGTGTTCTTGCAACCCCGCCGATCGATCCGCGAAGCCCCGCTCAGCTGGGCTTTCGTTTCGACTTGTGCGGCCTAGGCCGACGACAAGGGTCGGTTCTTCCCGTCCTTGCGCAGTCGTTCGGCTCGTGTTCGCTCGCTGCGCGCCCCGTTCGACCGGCTCAAGGGCGCTTGCGCCGCGCCCGTGCTTCGGCGCGCATGGCCTCTGCGTCCCGTCGCACGCAGAGGTAGCGGAGGTTGTGCTCGGGCGTTTTCGCGACGCCGACGACAAGCCAGCCGGTGTCTTCGATCTCGACGAAGTTGCCCACGTTGAGGGGCTCACTGGTGAGACGGATCTCGTCCCAGTCGTCGAGAAGAACTTCGTAGAGCGGCATTGCTTTCCTCCCACCGGGAGAGAACGCACCACGTCCGAAACAGAGTGTGACAGAAGGAGAGGGGGCTTGGACGCCCTGCGGCCCGGCGGCCAGAGGCCCCCTCACGTCGTGCCGCAGTCCGTCCTACGACCTTTGCGTGCCCCTTCCTGCGCCGGTCCGAAACACCGCGCCGCAAGATCGCGCCCGATGTGGGGTCTATAGCGGTGCCTCGGGAGGCCTGCGGCGACTTCCCGGGGCTCGATCGCTCAGGCAAAGATCTCAGCCGAGGCCCCGAAGAGGAGGGCGGCAGCGATGTCGCCCTCCTCGACTCCGTCGAGCGACGGATGGGCGAGATCCACCTCGATCTCGGGCCAGGACTCGAGCCCGAGCGAAGCGGCGCCCTGAGTCGTTCCTACGGCGAGGAGCTCGTCGACCGGGATCACGTTCCGTCGACCGCCCTGCCGGCGCGCGATCCCTTCGAGCTCGCGAAGCTCCTCGAGCGGGTCGATCCGCACGTTCGAGTCGGAGCCGATGCAGAGCGGGATCTCACGCGTCAGCACGCGCTCGACGGGGAGGAAGCCGTCGCCGAGGTTCGCTTCGGTCGTCGGACAGACGCAGATGCGTGAGCCGTGCTCGGCGAGGAGGTCCAGCTCGTCGCCGTTCGCGTGCGTCGCGTGCACCACGGTCGTGCGCGGGCCCAGGCACCCGGTGCGCGCGAGCAGCTCGATCGGCCGCACGCCGTGCTCGGCGATGCACTCCTCGATCTCGCGCGGCTGCTCGTCCGCGTGCACGTGCAGCGGCAGGGCCTCGCGTTCCGCGTACGCGCCGAGCTCCGCGAGCCAGTCGTCGGGGCATGCGCGCACGGAGTGGGGGGCGACGCCGACGCGGATCCCCGCGGCGCGAAGCTCCTCGAGACCGTGGAGGTACTCCGTGACGGACCCCTGACGGAACCGCTCGATGCCGCCGCGGGCGTAGGCGACGTGGAGGAGGACGAAGGCGACCCCTGCCTCGTCAGCGGCGTCGGCGGCAGCACCGGCCTCCTCGACGCCGAGGTAGTGGAACTCGCCGACCGCTGTGTACCCGGCAAGCCGCATCTCGCGGTACACGCGGGCGTAGGCCGCCCTGATCGAGTCGACGGTCTGGCGCTCGGCCTCGGCCAGCATCAGCTCGCGCCAGGCCCAGAAGTCGCCTCCCTCGGCCCTGCCGCGAAGCGCCCGCTGGAAGGCGTGCGAATGCGCGTTGACGAAGCCGGGCAGCCGCATGGCGAGGACTATCCTCTCCGATATGGCTACGAGCGCCGTCTCGCGCCCGCTGGCTCAGCTGCCGAACGCGCTCACGATCCTGCGCCTGCTGCTGATCCCGGTCTTCGTCGTGCTCGTGCTCGACAGCGACCACGGGTACTCCTGGGCCGCAGCGATCGTGTTCGCGGTCGCGGGGATCACCGACCAGATCGACGGATTTCTCGCGCGGCGCTGGCACGTCGAGTCGCAATTCGGCAAGATCGCCGACCCGCTCGCAGACCGCCTGATGATCGACGCGGCCGTGATCCTGCTCTGGGTGGAGGACCGGCTGCCGTTCGTCGCGCTCGTCGTGATCCTCGCGCGTGACCTGCTGCTCGTCGGCGGCTACAAGCTCGTCGTCCCGCGCGGGTACGACTTCGAGGTCAACTTCCTCGGCAAGCTCGCGACGTGGGTGCTGTACGCGTCGCTCGCGCTCACGATGGTGACGCGTCAGGGGACGGATTGGCCGCTCTGGCTGTTCTGGATCGGCGTCTCGCTCGCGCTCGTCGCGGCGGCGCAGTACATCCTGAAGGCGCGTCGGGAGGTGCACGCGTGAAGGCGATCGTGATGGCCGGCGGCGAGGGGACGCGTCTTCGCCCGCTGACCTCGAACCAGCCGAAGCCGATGGTCCCGATCGTCGGCAAGCCGTGCATGGAGCACATCCTCGAGCTGCTGAAGGCGCACGGGTTCGAAGACGTCATCGTCACGGTCGCGTTCCTGCCGCAGGCGATCCGCTCGTACTTCGGCGACGGCGAGTCGCTCGGGCTGAACGTCTCCTACTCGGTCGAGGAGATGCCGCTCGGCACCGCCGGCTCCGTCCGGCTCGCGACGCGGCGGCTCGACGAGCGGGTGCTCGTCATCTCCGGCGATGCGCTCTGCGACGTCGACCTCACGGCGATGCTCCGCGCGCACGAGGAGAAGAGCGCCGCGGTGACGATCGGGCTGAAGTCCGTCGACAACCCGCTCGAGTTCGGGATCGTCGTCACCGACGAGGACGGCCGGATCGAGCGCTTCCTCGAGAAGCCGTCGTGGGGACAGGTCTTCTCCGACACGATCAACACGGGCATCTACGTCCTCGAGCCAGAGGTGCTACGCCACATCCCGGACGACAGTCCGTACGACTTCTCGAAGGAGCTCTTCCCGCTCCTCCTGGAGATGGGACGGCCGCTCTACGGCCACGTCTTCGACGGGTACTGGCAGGACATCGGCAACCTCGACCAGTACCGGCAGGCGAACGAGGACGCCCTCGACGAGCGTGTGCGTCTGAACATTCCGGGCATTCGCCTCCGCGGGAACGTCTGGATCGGCGAAGGCGTCGACCTGCACGACCTCGGGCAGGTGCACGCGCCGGCGTTCGTCGGGAACTACTGCCGCATCGCTCCCGAGGCGACGGTCGGGGAGTACTCCGTGCTGAACGCGAGCGTGACGCTGCAGGAGAACGCCCGCACGACGCGCTCGGTGATCGACGCCGGCACGCACGTCGGCCGCGCCTCGCAGATCGAGGGCGCGATCGTCGGCCGCTCGTGCAACATCAAGTCGCACGTCAGGATCGGGGAGGGCGCGGCAGTCGGCGACGAGGTAACGATCGGCGACGAGAGCGTGCTGCAGCCGGGGGTGCGGATCTACCCGTACAAGGAGGTCGAGTCCGGCTCGGTCATCCACGAGAGCCTGATCTGGGAGTCGCGCGTCTCGTCGCGCCTGTTCGACCAGTGGGGCGTCTCGGGGAGGGTGAACGTCGACCTGACGCCGGAGATGGCGATCCGGCTCGCGACCGCGCTCGGCACGGCGCTGAAGAAGGGCTCGCGCGTCGTCGCGAGCCGCGATTCGGCCGCGGCCTGCCGGATGATCAAACGCGCGATCATCACCGGACTCACCGCGGCCGGAGTGAACGTCGCGGACCTGCGCGTGCTGCCGGCGGCGGTGAACCGCCACATGCTGAAGGTGGAGGGCTACGACGCAGGCGTGCACGTCACGACGCACCCGACCGACCCGGAGGTCGTGCGGATCCAGTTCCACGAGCCGCCGGGCATCTCGCTGACGCCGGCGCTCCAGAAGGAGATCGAGAAGCACTACTCACGCGGGGAGCTGCGGCGCGTCGGGTTCAAGGAGGTCGGCGCGATCACGTATCCCGCGCGCGTGCGCGAGAGCTACGCGCAGGACCTCCTCGATACCCTCGACGTCGACGCGATCAGGGCGCGCAACTTCCGGATCGTCGTCGACTACGGCTACTCGGCCGCGTCCTTCGTGCTGCCGCTCGTCCTCGGCCCGCTCGGGATCGAGGCCGTTGCGGCGCACGCGTTCATCACCGACCAGCACGACACGGACTCCGACGGCCGCGACCTGATCGAGCAGGCGAAGCGGCTCGTGGCCGCGCTCAACGCCGACCTCGGCGTCGTCTTCGACCGCGCGGCGGAGCGCCTCTATCTGATCGACGAGCAGGCGCAGGAGATCCCGCTCGACCGCGCGCTGCTGCTCTACCTCCAGCTGATCGGGTCGAACGGACGGAAGGGGAAGCTCGCGTTCCCCGTCACGGTCACGAGCCGCGTGGAGGAGCTGCTCGAGGGAAGCGGGCTCGAGATCGTGCGGACGCCCGCGTCGCTCGCCGAGCTGACGAAGGCGGCCTCGGGCGCCGACTTCATCTTCGCCGGCGCGGTCGGCGGCGGATACGTGTTCCCGGAGTTCCTCCCGGGCTACGACGCGGTCGCGAGCCTCGCCAAGCTGCTGGAGCTCCTCGCTCCGGTCGAGCGCCCGCTCTCGGAGCTCGTCGCGGCGCTGCCGGAGTCGCCGCTCGTCCACGAGCTGATCCACTGCCCGTGGTCGCTCAAGGGCACCGTGATGCGGGTCCTCCATGAGCGGCTCGAGGGGCGAGACGTGGACGTCACGGACGGAATCAAGGTCTTCGACGAGCGGGGCTGGGCGCAGGTGCTGCCCGATGCGGACGAGCCGGTCGTGCACATCTACGCCGAGGGCCACACCGAGGAGGAGTCGCGGGAGCTCGAAGGCGAGCTGCGCGCGATCGTGGAGGAGATCCTGGCCGCGGAGGAATCCGTGGTCGCCAGCTGAACCGTCAAGTTGAGGTTGACCCCTGGGGAAGGGACTGGTGAAATGAGCGCCATGGAACCGCTGCCGGACTTCGCATCGCTCTCGGACGACGAGCTCAAGCAGCTGATCGAGCAGCTCGAGCGCGAGGAGAGCGACATCTCGTACCGACGCCGCCTGATCCAGGGGCGGATCGACATCCTGCGCGCCGAGCGGACGGCGAGGCTGCGGAAGTCGGTCGAGGCGGGCGATTCGCACCTCGCGGACGTCGACACACTCTCGGACATCCTGTCCCAGAAGGGTTCGCCGTCCACGAAGGACCCCGCCGCTTGAGCCACATCTACTGCCCCGAGTGCGGTTTCCAGAACCCCGAAGCCGCCAACTACTGCGCGCGCTGCGGAGCCCGGCTCGTGAGGCCGGAGGAGGCCGAGACCACGATGACGTTCACGCCGGAGGAGGCGGAGGAGGACGGGCTCGGCCTGCCGGAGGGCATCGACGGTCCTGCGCTGATCGTCCGCGCCGGCGGCGGCAGGGCGGGGGAGACGTTCCCGCTCGAGCACGACCGGGTCACGATCGGCCGCTCCCCGGACTGCGAGATCTTCCTCGACGACGTCACCGTCTCGCGCAAGCACGCGGTGATCGCGAAGGACGGCGACGCGTTCCGGATCGAGGACGAGGGGAGCCTGAACGGCACCTTCGTGAACAAGAAGCGGGTCGAGGCGTCCGAGCTGGAGAACGGCGACGAGCTCCAGATCGGCAAGTACCGGCTGACCTACCTCTCGGGATGACCACGACCGAAGCCGCGAGCCGTCGACGGGCGCTCCTCACGATCGGCGCCGTGTGCGCGCGGCTCAAGCCGGAGTTCCCGGACATCTCGATCTCGAAGATCCGCTACCTCGAGGACCAGGGGCTGCTCACGCCGCGGCGGACACGCGGCGGCTACCGGCTCTTCAGCGAGGAGGACGTCGAGCGGCTCCAGCGGATCCTCGAGCTGCAGCGCGACGAGTTCCTCCCGCTGCGCGTGATCCGGCAGGAGCTCGCGGCGCCGTCGACCAAGGCGAAGCGCAAGCGCGCGGCCGGTCTGGCCGAGCGCGAGGACGAACTCGACGTGGACGAGCTCTGCGAGCGCGCAGGGATCGGCCGTGACCTCGTTCGCGAGCTCGAGGAGTTCGGGCTGCTCATCCCGCGGACCGAGGGACGCGCGAAGCGCTACACCGAGACCGACGCGGAGATCGCCGCTGCGTGCGGCCGCCTCGCGGGGTACGGGATCAGCGCGCGGCACCTGCGAACGTTCCGCACCGCGGCCGACCGCGAGGCCAGCCTGCTCGAGGCCGTCGTCGCGCCGGCGCTTCGGGGGCGGAACGCGGAGCGACGCGCGGAAGGGCTCCGTGAGCTCGAGGCGCTCGGCGCCGCCGCGCAGGAGCTTGCCACGCTCCTGTTCTGGCGCGATCTGAAAGAGTTCGCCGCGCGCTGATGGCGGCCATCGACCTCAAGTCACGCATTCGCGAGGTTCCGGACTGGCCCGAGCCGGGCGTCGGCTTCAAGGACATCTCGCCGCTCCTCCGTGATCCGGCGGCGCTCGAGCAGGCGATCTCGGAGCTTTCCTCCTGGACGCGCGAGCAGGAGCCCGACCTCGTGCTCGGCGCCGAGGCGCGCGGCTTCATCCTCGGCGCCGCGATCGCGAGCGAGGCCGGCTGCGGGTTCATCCCGGCGCGCCGTCCAGGGAAGCTCCCGCCGGAGACCGTGAGCGCGACGTACGCGCTCGAGTACGGCCAGAACGCGCTCGAGCTGAACGCCGACGCGATCGGCCAGGGAGCGCGCGTCGTGATCCATGACGACGTGCTCGCGACGGGCGGCACGGTCGAGGCGATCGGCGGTCTCGTCGAGCAGCTCGGCGGGGAGGTCGCCGGCGTCTGCTTCATCATCGACCTGACATTCCTCGGCGGCCGCGACCGCCTCTCGAAGTACAAGCAGTTTTCCCTGATCGAGTACTGACGCGTCAGGTTTTCCGTCCCGTCCGCCGATAAGAATGGTGGGCAGGTGTACGACGCGCTGACCAGCCGGTACGGCTTCTCGTGCCCGGTACGGGGCGAGACGTCGGTGACGCTGTCCGCGTTTCGATCGCTCGAGGCGCTTCCCGGCACGTCGCACCCCGTCGTCTACCGCGTGACCTTCGCCTGCGGGTGCGGCGGCGAGCACGCCGGGCTCGTCACGCACGAGGAGCTCGACTGGGCGCCGCTCGGGTTCGGCGGGGAGCGGTTCTTCAACCTGATGACGGCGCGGCTCGAGGACGTGTCGGTCGAGCTCGGCGATCTCGCGGCACGGCGGATCCAGGCGGGCGAATGGCCGTGGACGTTCTTCTGCCTCCCCGAGGAGCGGCCGCGGCCCGTGTTCCCCTCTTCGTTCTTCCTCCTCGCAGCGACCGACGGCGCGGTGGGCGTGGCGGTTCGGTGCCCGGTCTGCACGCGGACGTCGGTGAACCTCGTCACGCAGAGCCACGTCGACCTGCCGTTCCACAACGACGCCGAGATCGGCGTCGTCCGCCACGTCTTCTGGGACGAGCCGATCGACGGCGGGCTTGAGCCGTTCCTGGCGTCGAGCGACGTCGACGGCCGCCGGCTCGAGCTTTAGACCCGAAGCGAGGGATGGAGCGGCCGCCTAGGCACCGCCGATACCGGGAGCGTGGACGCCGCAGAGCCGCAGAGCCCCGGTAGAGGGGCGGAGCTCCTCATGGAGCACTGCGCTCCTCTCGATGTAGAGCCGCGCAGCCCGACCGCGAGCGAGCGGCTCGAGCGGATCGTCGGCGGCTACCTCGCGCGGCTGCTCGTCGGGGCGCTCTCGAGCTCCCGCCGCGGGCGGCGGACCGACTGGGACGCCTAGGAGACTCTACGAGCCCGCGCGGCGCGGAGGCGCGTCGCCGAGGATCCGCACGAAGAGGAAGATCCCGAAGCCGGCGAGCGCCGAGAAGATGAAGGCCGGTCCCTTGTCGACGCCGACTGCGAGCGACCCGAAGAAGAGGTAGACGAAGAAGAAGAGCGCCCAGAGGAAGGCAGAGACGCCTTTGTCGACGGACGGGGCTCTGAGGTGCACGAGAAGATCCTAGAAAAAGCTTTCGGGGCGAGTGTCCCGAAGAACCCTCGCCCCGAAAGTATTCGCCGAGCCGGTGTCGCTTTCGTCCACCGTCCCCGCTGGCTTTCGGCTTCCGCCTACTGCCACCGGGAGCGGTTTCGACCTACTTGCGCTCCGTGCTCGGCGCAAGAAGGAACTTAGACGCGGCCGTGGCCCGCTGCAAGAGGTCGAAAAACGTCGTGCCCGCAATTTGCGGATAATTCAATTATCCACAATTCCACAGCCAATCTTCCAATTTGTGGAGAGGCCTGTGGACAACGAGTCGCGGGACTCTACACCGTAGGATCCTCGGCTGCATGCCGCGTGCTGCGACCGCGACCTCGGCCGGAATCCTGCTCGCGATCGCAGCGTTCTTGACCGTGCTCGGCGTGGGGGATGCCGCCGGCGCGCTGCCCGACTGGCAGGCGTTCGTGCTCGGGGTGGTGCAGGGCTTCACCGAGCTCCTGCCGATCTCGTCCTCGGGCCACCTGATCCTCGTGCCGTGGCTCGGCGACTGGACGTACCTCGAGCAGCACGACCAGTTCAACCAGACGTTCGACGTCGCGCTCCATCTCGGGACGCTCGTCGCGGTCGTCGTGTACTTCCGGCGCGACATCGCGGCGCTCGCGGTCGCGTTCTTCGGGAGCCTCGCCCGGCGGCGGATCCGCACCGCCGACGAGCGCGTGGCGTGGATCGTGCTCGTGGCGACGATCCCGGCCGCCATCGCCGGCGCCGTGGGGGAGAGTTTCATCGCCGACCACCTCGGCGAGCCGTGGCAGATCGCGATTCTGCTCGCCGTCTTCGCGGGGGTGCTCTGGGTCGCCGACCGCAGCCCGACGACGCGCGTCGCGTCCGATCTTGGGCTCTGGAGCGCGTTCGGGATCGGCTGCGCGCAAGCCCTCGCGCTCATGCCGGGCGTGTCGCGGTCGGGCGTCACGATCTCGGCTGCGCGCTTCCTGGGGCTGACGCGGGACGAGGCGGCCCGGCTCTCGTTCCTGCTTCTCGCGCCGATCGTGCTCGGGGCGGTGCTCCTGAAGGGGATGACGGACGTCGTCTTCGGCACGCTGCCCGACGGGTGGGAGGGACCGTTCCTCGTCGGGACGCTCGCGGCCGCCGGGAGCGGCCTCC
>DASTHC010000023.1:0-2842 GCA_035718485.1 Gaiellaceae bacterium | reverse complement strand
GCCGTCGTCTACCAGATCTACGTGCGCAGCTTCGCCGATTCGGACGGCGACGGCGTCGGTGACCTGAACGGGATCCGCTCGCGGCTCGCATACCTGCGCGAGCTCGGCGTCCACGGCTTCTGGCTGACGCCCTTCTACCCCTCGCCGGGCGCCGACCACGGGTACGACGTCGCCGATTACACCGACGTCGACCCGCAGCTCGGGACGCTCGCGGACTTCGACGCGCTCGTGGAAGAGTCGCACGCGCTCGGCCTCAAGGTGCTGATCGACATCGTCCCGAACCACACCTCGCGCGAGCATCCGTGGTTCCGGAACGCGCTCTCCTCGGCCGATCACCCCGACCGCGCGCGCTACGTCTTCCGCCCCGGCCGCGACGGAGGCCCACCGAACAGCTGGACGTCCGTGTTCGGCGGGTCCGCGTGGACGCTCGACGAGCCGAGCGGCGAGTGGTTCCTCCACTTTTTCTCGCCCGACCAGCCCGACCTCGACTGGCACAACGAGCAGGTGCAGTCCGACTTCGAGCAGATCCTGCGTCTCTGGCTCGACCGCGGCGTCGACGGCTTCCGCATCGACGTCGCGCAGGCGCTCTTCAAGGCGCAGGACCTGCACGAGATGGTCGAGCCCGATCCCCCGATGTGGCACGCGGACTGGGTCACGGCCGTCAACCAGCCGGAGCTGCACCCGCTCTACCGGCGCTGGCGGACGCTCGCCGACGAATACCCCGGCGAGCGGATGTTCGTCGGCGAGATCGTGCTCCGGAACCACGAGCACCTCGCGCGCTTCGTCGAGGCCGACCAGCTGCACCTCGCGTTCACGTTCTCGCTCCTCCACGCGGAGTGGGACGCGGATGCGATGCGGCACGTGATCGAGGACGCACGGGCGGCGTTCGAGTCCGTGGAAGCGTGTCCGACGTGGGTCTTCGAGAACCACGACGTGACCCGCCTCGCGACCCGCTACGGCAGCGTCGAGCGCGCCCGCGCGGTCGCGTTGCTCCTGCTCGCACTGCCGGGCGCCAAGTTCCTCTACCAGGGGCAGGAGCTCGGGCTCGAGGAGGTCGAGCTGCCCGAGGCGATGCGCCAGGACCCGATCTTCTTCCGCACCGCCGGCGAGCGCCTCGGCCGTGACGGCTGCCGGGTGCCGCTGCCGTGGGAGGACGGGCCGCCGGGCTTCGGGTTCACGTCGGGCACGCCGTGGCTGCCGATGCCGGACGAGTGGACGAAGCTGACCGTCGAGCGTCAGCGCGGACGCGTGGGCTCGACGCTCGAGCTCTACCGGCGCGCGCTGGCCGAGCGGCCGTCGGGCGCATTCGCCTGGCGCGACAGCCCGCCGGGAACGATCGTCTTCGAGCGCGGCCCGCTCGTCTGCGCGGTGAACGTCGACGCGCAGCCGCTCGCGCTCCCGCCCGGCGAGCTCGTGCTCGCGACGCAGCCGCTCGTCGACGGCACGCTTCCGTCCGACGCCGCAGCCTGGATCCGGGTCATCCCGCGAGGGTGATGCGTGGAGCCGGCGGCCCTCGTACCGTCGCTGGGCCAACCGGACAGAAGGAGCGCAATGTCAACCCCGTACGACTCAATCCCGCAGCAGGTCGCCGACGAGCGGCTCGAGCGTTTCGCGACCTCGGAAGCCATCGGGTGGACCGACTTCGCCTCGCTGATGCTCGGCATCGCCGGCGTCTGGAACATCATCTCGGGGATCCTCGCCATCCGCGACTCGAAGGTCTTCACGGAGAACGCGACCTTCGTGTTCAGCAACCTGAACACCTGGGGCTGGATCATGACCATCCTCGGCGTGCTCCTCGTCTTCGCCGCGGTCTCGGTCTCGCGCGGTGGCGGATACGGCCGCTGGGTCGGCATCTTCGCCGCCTCGATCAACGCGATCGGCCAGCTGTCGTTCGTCTCGATCCACCCGTTCTGGGGCATCACGATGTTCGCCGTCGACATCTTCATCATCTACGCCCTGGTCGTCTACGGAGGCCGCAAGCTGACCACGAACTGAGCCGCGGTGCGGAGCTCGTCCCAGCGCTCGCTTGCGATCCGCTCGCGCGAGACGAGTGAGGAGCCGATGCCGACCGCGACCGCGCCGGCGTCGAGGAACGCGCCCGCGTTCGTCTCGTCGACCCCGCCCGTCGCGACGAGCGGGACGTTCCCGAGCGGCGCGGCGAGGCTCCGCACGTAGTCCGGCCCGACCGAGCCGGCCGGGAAGAGCTTCACGAGCGGCGCACCGAGCGCGGCGGCGGCGGCGATCTCGGTCGGCGTCAGCGCGCCGGGGATCGCGGCGATGCCGAGCTCGGCGCAGCGCCGGACGACCGCTCCGTTGGTGGTCGGAGCGGCGCAGAAGCGGGCGCCTGCGCTGACGGCCCGGTCGACATCCTCGACGGTGGTGACTGTGCCCGCGCCCACGAGCAGCTCGGACCGGGCCGCGCGGGCGAGCTGGTCGAGCGCGTCGTCGGAGTCGAGCGTGACCTCGACGATCCGGATCCCCCCGTCGGCGAGCGCCGCGACGACCGGCTCGAGCGCGTCCGGCGGAATCCGGCGCAGGATCGCGATCACCCGCTCGCGGCGGATCGTCTCGACCGTCAGAGCGCGAGCTCCTCGCGCCGGGGCAGCGTCTCCCAGTCGCCGGTTCCGCGAAGTGCTCCCTCCGCGACGACGGTGCCGATCCTCACGCAGTCCGCGGGCGCGCGACCCTCGAGCAGGCCGAGTGCGAACCCCGCCGCGAATGCGTCGCCCGCCCCAACCTCGTCGACGACGTCGACCGCGGCCCGCTCGACCGACCGCACATGCACGTCACGCGCACCTGACGCGCGCGCGGCCGCCGCGACGTCCTCGACGCCGAAGAGTTC
>DASTHC010000022.1:0-19897 GCA_035718485.1 Gaiellaceae bacterium | reverse complement strand
TGACCACGGCGAAGGCGTAGCCGCCCGCCTCGAGCTCTCGGCAGAACAGCTCCGTCACCTCGCGCGCCGACATCTCGGGCTTGTGGTCGTAGCTCGGCACGTCCCGCGGGCTCGGGACGAGGAGCCGTGTCTCTCCCGGCCCCTCCTGCTCGCGGCCGCCGTTGAAGAAGTAGGTGACGTGGGCGTACTTCTCGGTCTCCGCGGAGTGGAGCTGCCGAAGGCCGTGCGAGGCGAGGACTTCGGCGAGCGTATTGTGCACCTGTTGCTCGCCGAACGCGACGGGCGCGTCCAGGTCTTCGCGGTACCGCGTCATCGTCGTCAGATCGACGCCCGCCTCCAGGAGCTTGATCGCCAATTGGCGTGCTCTGTCCGGCCGGAAGTTGAAGAAGATCGCCGCGTCGTGGGCCGGGTCGAGGCGCGGCGCAGTCTCAACGACCATCGGCTCGAGGAACTCATCGGTGGTGCCGGCGTCGTAGCTCTCTTGCACCTTGCGCAACAAGCTCTGTGGCGATGTCGATGTACATCGACATCGCTCGTCCATGATGGCGTCGAGCGCGAGCTGCGTGCGCTCCCACCGCTGATCCCGATCCATCGCGTAGTACCGGCCGACGACCGTCGCGATCCGCTCAGCCGGCAGCTCGGCGAGGTCGCGCACCGCACTGGTCGGCGACACATCGCGCCCGTCGGTGAACGCGTGGATCCACGTGCGGTCCTCCATCCCCTCGCGCCTCGCGAGCTCGAGCAAGCCGCGCAGATGGTCGATGTGCGAATGGACCCCGCCGTACGAGACGAGGCCGAGCAGGTGGACGTTTCCACCACGGTCCCGCGCGCGTCGGAACGCGCCGACGAGCGCCTCGTTCGCGAAGAGCGAGCCGTCGCGCAACGCGCGGTTGACGCGCTGGAGGTCCTGGTCGAGCACGCGGCCGGAGCCGATCGTCAGGTGCCCGACCTCCGAGTTCCCCATCTGTCCGGGCGGCAGGCCGACCGCCTCAGCGGACGCCTCGAGCGTCGTATGCGGGAACCTTGCCCACAAGTCGTCGAAGACCGGCGTGCGGGCGAGCGAGATCGCGTTGCCCGGGCCGGGAGGCGCACAGCCCCAGCCGTCGAGGATGACGAGCGCTACGAGCGGGCTGCGGCTTCGCAAATCGCTGCGAACGAGTCGACCTCGAGCGATGCGCCGCCGACCAGCGCCCCGTCGACGTGCGACATCGAGAGCAGCTCTTCGGCGTTCTCGGGCTTGACCGAACCGCCGTAGAGCACCGGGACGTCGAGCGCTGCCTTGATCAGCATGTGCGCCTCCTCGGCCTGCTCGGGCGTTGCCGTCCGCCCGGTCCCGATCGCCCACACCGGCTCGTAGGCGATCGCGAGCCGCTCGAGATTCTCGTCGTCGACGACGGTCTTGATCGCCGCGATATGGCGCATCAGCACGTCCTTGGTCTCCCCCGCCTCGCGCTCACCTTCGGTCTCACCGATGCAGGCGATCACGTGGAGCCCAGCGTCGAGCGAGCCCTCGATCCGGAGCGCAGCCGATTCGTCCGTCTCGCCGAACAGCTGCCGACGCTCCGAGTGCGCGATGAGCGTTCCGCCGACGCCCATGTCTCTGAGCATCCAGGGCGAGACCTCGCCCGTGTAGGGGCCTTCCTTCGCCCAGTGAGCGTTCTGTGCGAAGACCGCGATCTCGGTGCTCGCGAGCATGCCGACGGAGTCGTGGAGCGACGGGTACGGCGGGCAGACGATCACGTCGGCACCCTCGAACCCGACCAGGCGAGCGCGCAGCCGCGCGCAGAACTCGCGAGCCTCGACGGGCCCCTTGTGCATCTTCCAGTTTCCTGCGACCAGCATCACGCCTCCGGGATTACGGCCACGCCGGGGAGTTCCTTCCCCTCGAGCAGCTCGAGCGACGCGCCGCCGCCCGTCGAGACCCAGTCGACGGCATCGGCGAGCCCGAGCTCGTGCAGCGCACGCGCGGAGTCTGCACCACCGACGACCGTATAGCCCTGAACCTCGGCGACCGCTTGCGCGACCGCACGCGTGCCCTCCGCGAACCGCGGCCACTCGAACACGCCCATCGGGCCGTTCCAGAAGACGGTCTTTGCCCTGCGGATCCGCTCGGCGAAGTCGCGGCTCGTCTCGGGGCCGATGTCGAGACCGAGCCATCCCTCGGGCAGCTCGTCGTACGCGACGGTCCGCGTCTCCGCGCCGGGCTCGAACGCGGAGGCGGCCACCACGTCGCGCGGCAGGACGACGTCGAAGTCGAGCGGGTTCGACGCGCGGAGCTCCTCTGCCATCTTCCCGCCGATCAGCACCTCGTCGGCTCGCCCGCCGAGGTTGCGGAGCACGCCGAGCTTGTCCTCGACCTTGGCGCCGCCGGAGATGAGGACGAACGGCCGCTCGACCTCGCCGAGCAGGCGGGCGAGCATCTCGAGCTCCCGCTCAAGCAGCAGGCCTGCGTACGCCGGGAGCAGCTGCGCGACCCCCACCGTCGATGCGTGCGCGCGGTGCGCCGACCCGAATGCGTCGTTCACGAACAGGTCGGCGCCGTCGGCGAGCTCGCGCGCGAACGCCGGGTCGTTCTTCGTCTCGCCCGGATTGAACCGTGTGTTCTCGAGGACGACCAGCCGGTCGTCCGGCAGCAGTTCGTCCAGGCGTCTGCGCACGGGCTCCATCGAGTACGTCTCGCGGTCCTCGTCGGTCTTCGGACGGCCGAGGTGCGAGCAGACGCGCACGACCTCGGCACCGTTGCCGAGCACGAGATGGAGCGTCGGCAGCGACGCCTTGATCCGCGTGTCGTCGGCGACGCGACCATCCTCGAGCGGGACGTTGAGGTCGGAACGGACGAGGACGCGCTTGCCGGCGACGTCGGCGTCGCGAACCGACCGCGGCCGCCTCATTCGCTCGTCGGAATCGACTGGAAGAGCTCGATCAGGTTGCCGCTCGGGTCGCGCAGATACGCGACGCGGCCTCCCCACTCCGGACGGTCGATCGGTCCCGCGACGACCCGCGACCCGAGCCGCGCGACGTCGGCGTCGACGTGGTCCACCTCCAGCACGAGCAGCGTGGAGTCGCCTGCGGCCCGAAGCTCGACCGCCTCCGACTGCCCTTCGCGGGCGAAGATCGCGACCGCAGCGCCCCCGGCGTCGAAGCTCGCGTAGACCTCGCCCTCCTCGCCGAACGTCGGCGCCAACCCGAGCTCGTCGCGGTAGAACCGGAACGCGGCACTCGGATCGTCGACGAGCAGGCGAACCTGACTGAACGTCACAGCCGCGCGATGAGGTCGACGAGCCGGTTCGAGAAACCCCACTCGTTGTCGTACCAGCCGAAGACCTTCACGACGTTGCCGCTCACCATGGTCAGCTCACTGTCGTAGATGCACGAGTACGGCGAGTTCTGGATGTCGGTCGACACGAGCGGGTCGTCGGAGAACTGGAGGATCCCTTCCATCCCTCCGGTGTCGGCGGCAGAGCGGAACGCCTGGTTGACCTCGTCGACGCTCGTCTCGCGGCCGACGCGCGCGACCAGGTCGACGATCGAGCCCGTCGGGATTGGGGCGCGAATCGACATGCCGTCGACCTTCCCTTTGAGCTCCGGCATCACGAGCCCGATCGCGCGCGCCGCGCCGGTCGAGGTCGGGATGAGGTTGATCGCCGCCGCACGCGCGCGCCGCAGGTCCTCGTGCGGCAGGTCGAGAATCCTCTGGTCGTTCGTGTACGCGTGGGTAGTGGTCATGAAGCCCTGCTCGACCCCGAACGTGTCGTGCAGCACCTTCGCCATCGGCGCGACGCAGTTCGTCGTGCAGGACGCCATCGACACGATCCGGTGCGAATCAGCGTCATACGTGTCGCCGTTCACGCCGAGCACGAGCGTGACGTCGGGGTCGGTCGCGGGCGCTGAGATGACCACGCGCTTCGCCCCCGCGTCGAGGTGCTGCTGCGCCCCGTCGCGCTTCGTGAAGAAGCCGGTCGACTCGAGGACGACGTCGACTCCGAGGTCCTTCCACGGCAGATTCTTCGGGTCGCGCTCCGAGAGCACCTTGAACTCCTCGCCCGCCGCGGTGATCGTGCCTTCGCCGGCGGAGACACCGCCTTCCAGCTTTCCGAGCACCGAGTCGTACTCGAGCAGGTGCGCCATCGTCTTCGCATCACCGAGGTCGTTGATCGCGACCACGTCGATCTCGGCCCCCTGCTTCAGCTTGGCGCGAAAAAAGTTCCGCCCGATCCGCCCGAACCCGTTGATCCCGACCTTGACCGCCAAAAACCCCTCCTGATTGCTCGATGTCGCCAGCGAGTCTAATAACGCCGCAGGGGCCGGCTTCGCCCGATCGGAGCCGCAGCGGACTTCGTTCGGATAAGCGGCGGGCCGGAGGGGAAGCTCCGAGGACGACCTCCCCCTCCGACTTCACCACGCTCAGAACCTTGGCGCCGAACGGGGTCTGAATCCGACGCCGGACGAGCGCAGACCCGCCGCAGGTTCAGTATGGCCCGCCCCGGAAAGCGAAGCAACTTTCGAATGGTTTACCCATTTGCAAACGGTTCCGCGAGCTCGACGAGCTTGCGCATCCGTCTGTGGACCGACGCTTTTGGGAGCGGCGGTCGACACTTGAGGCCGAGTTCGCGCAGCGAGAGCGAGGGGTGCGCGAGGCGCAACTCCGCGAGCTCCTGAAGGCGTCCGTCGAGCTGAGCGAGCTGTCCTTCGTCAGCCAGCTTGCGCACTGCCGTTACCTGTTGGTGCGCTGCCCGGCCCGCGCGGACGAGGTTCGCGTGATCCGCATTCGCGAGGCGGTTCGCGCGCGAGCGCGTCGCTGCGATCACCGCGTGCTCGTCGAGCGCGAGGACGAGGTCGCTCGCACCGGCCTCTGCCAACACGTCCGCGATCGTCTCGCCACCTTTTGCATACGCAACCGCGTGGCGGCCGCGATCGAGCACGGCGAGCGGCGCGAGCGAGGCGAGGAACTCGGCGCCCTCGACCGACGCCGTCCGGATCTCGAGATGCGGCGCACGCGGACCGCTCAGCGAGCCGCCGCCGAGAAGCGCGCCGCGGAGGTACGCCGCGCGGCAGCACGCCCGCGCGACGACGCGACGCGGCGGCCGCTCCGCCGGCCGGAGCCCGGGCCCGAGGATCCCGGCCTCGGCGAGCAGCTCCAGCGCGCGCTCCTCGCCCGGTACGTGTACCTGGTAGCGCGTCGCCTGCCAGAAGGCCCGCTGCTTGTACGTCCGGATCTCGGCCTCGACCCCGAACGCCCGCAACAGACCGAACACCCGCCGCGCGACCGCGTTGCTCGCGACGTCGAAGTGCACGGCCACCTCGCCCCGCCCCAGCAGGTGCACGCTGGCGGCCGAGTGCGCGAGACCGGACAGCTCGGCGAGCCGGTCGCAGTCGCTCGCCGGCGAGATCGCGGCCAGCTCGTTCCGCAGGTCCTCAGACAGCGGCACCTTCGAGCTCCAGCAGGCGGCGTTTGTACTCGACGCCGGTCGCGCCGTACGACCCGATCCCGCTCGCGGCGACGACGCGGTGGCACGGGACGACGATCGCGAAGCGGTTCTCGGCGCAGAAGCTCCCCGCGGCGCGCGGCGCGTTCGGGCGGCCCGCGAGAGCGGCGAGCTCTCCGTAGGTCACGGTCTCTCCCAACGGCACCCGGCGGAGCGCTTCGCAGAGCGCGCGCTGGAACGGCGTGTAGCCGTCGAGGTCGAGCTCGACGTCGAGGAAGTCGTCGCGCGTGCCGGCGAAGTACGCCCGCAGCCGCTCGCCGAGCCGGTCCTCCCCAAGTAACAGTCTGTTACTTGCACTCGGCGCGGCGCTGTGGACGAGGGTCCCCTCGTCGAAGACGAGCTCGCCCACCCCCCAGCCTTCCGCGACGTAGCCCACGTACCTCACGAATAGAATCGTGCCCGATGAGCGCTCCTGGGCTCTTCCGGCCGCCCGCTCCGCGGAACGAGCCGGTCAAGGACTACGCGCCGGGCTCGCCCGAGCGCGCGAGCCTCCGGCTGCGGCTCGAGCGGATGCGGAACGACCGGCTCGAGATCCCCCTCGTGATCGGCGGCGAGGACGTCACCACCGGAACGACCGCCGAGGCCGTCGAGCCGCACGACAAGTCGCACGTCCTCGCCGACGTCTACCAGGGCGGCGCGGCCGAGGTCGAACGCGCCATCGAGGCGGCAGGCGAGGCCTGGGAGGACTGGCACCGGACGCCCTGGGAGGAGCGGGCGGCCGTCTTCCTCCGCGCGGCGGAGCTTCTTTCCGGCCCTTGGCGCGACACGCTCGTCGCGGCCACGATGCTCGGGCAGTCGAAGACCGCGCACCAGGCGGAGATCGACGCGGCCGCCGAGCTGATCGACTTCTGGCGCTGGAACGTCGAGTTCATGCTCCGCATCTACTCCGAGCAGCCGCAATCGACGGACGGCGTCTGGAACCGGATGGAGTACCGGCCGCTCGAGGGGTTCGTCTTCGCGGTCACGCCGTTCAACTTCACCGCGATCGCGGGCAACCTCCCGGGCAGCGCGGCGCTGATGGGCAACACGGTCGTCTGGAAGCCGGCGACGACCGCGATGCTCTCTGCGCACTGGATCATGCGGCTCCTCCAGGAGGCCGGCCTGCCGCCGGGCGTGATCAATCTCGTCTACGGGCCGGGCGCCGAGATCGGCAACGCCGCGCTCAACTCCGAGCACCTCGCCGGGATCCACTTCACGGGCTCGACCGGCGTCTTCAACTCGATGTGGCAGACGATCGGCTCGAACATCGCCGCAGGCCGGTACCGCAACTACCCGCGCATCGTCGGCGAGACCGGAGGCAAGGACTTCATCGTCGCGCATCCCTCCGCCGACGTCGACGCCGTCGCCACCGCGATCCTCCGAGGCTCCTTCGAGTACCAGGGACAGAAGTGCAGCGCCGCCTCCCGCGTGTACGCGCCGTCGAACCTCTGGCCCGCGATCCGCGAGCGGCTCGAGCAGGAGGTGCCGACGATCCGCGTCGGCGACGTGAAGAACTTCGAGAACTTCATGGGCGCCGTGATCGACCAGAAGTCGCTCGAGACGCAGCGCGAGGCGATCGAGGAGGCGCGCTCGAACGACCAGGCCGAGATCGTCGTCGGCGGCGGCGTGGACGACAGCGCAGGCTTCTTCGTCGAGCCGACCGTGATCGCGACGAAGGACCCGCAGTTCCGCACGATGCAGGAGGAGCTCTTCGGCCCGGTCGTGACCACGTACGTCTACCCCGAGGCGAAGTGGAGCGACACGCTCGGGCTCGTCGAGTCGACGTCGCCGTACGGGCTGACAGGCGCCGTCTTCTCCGAGGACCGGCGCGCGATCGACGAGGCCGAGGAGACGCTGCGCTACGCGGCGGGCAACTTCTACGTGAACGACAAGCCGACGGGCGCGATCGTCGGTCAGCAGCCCTTCGGGGGCGGGCGCGCATCGGGCACGAACGACAAGGCCGGCTCGATGTGGAACCTCATCCGCTGGGTGAGCCCGCGCACGATCAAGGAGACGTTCGTCCCGGCGCGCGACTACCGGTATCCGTTCCTCGCCTCGGACGACGGCTCCGGGCCGGTCGACGAGCCCTAACGTTTTTCTCAGCAACCGGTGGATACGCTCCGGGCGTGCGCCTGGCCACCGTGCTCGTGCTGGTCGCTGGCGCCGTCCTCGCGTCGACCGCCGGAGCGGCTCAACGGCTCGGCACACCGCGAAGCGACACGATCCGCGGGACCGCGCGCTCCGACTACATCGACCCGCGCGCGGGACGTGACCGCGTCACCGCGGTCGGCGGTGACGACCGGATCAAGGCGCAGGACCAGTTCATCGACACCGTCCGCTGCGGAAGCGGCTTCGACCTCGTCACCGCCGACCTGCGCGACGCGGTCGGCCGGGACTGCGAGACCGTCGCGCGCCAGCTCTCGCGCGACCCGTACCGCAATCCGGAGAGCCAGCACGCGACCGAGGTGGAGCCCGACAGCTACGCGTTCGGCGCGACCGTCGCGGCCGTCTTCCAGGTCGGTCGCATCCGGGACGGCGCCGCGGCGAACATCGGCTTCTCGACCTCGCGCGACGCGGGCCGCACCTGGCGCAGCGGGCTCCTCCCCTCACTGACCGCGAACTCGTCGCCACGCGGGGACTGGGCGCGTGCGAGCGACCCGGTCGTCGGCTACGACGCGCTCCACCGCGTGTGGCTCGCGTCGAGCCTCGCGGTCACGCCCGGCCAGGAGTCCGCGCTCGTCTTCAACCGCTCGTCGGATGGCCTCCGCTGGAGCGCGCCGGTGGTGGCGACGAGCTCGTTCGCTCGAGGCGAGACGCTCCTCGACAAGCAATGGTTCGCCTGCGACAACTGGACGTCGAGCCCGTTCCGCGGACGGTGTTACCTCGCGTACAGCGATTTCCGCAGCGACCGCATCTCGATCCAGACGTCGACCGACGGCGGTGTGACATGGTCGGCCCCGATCGGCGCGCCGGACGACGCGGGCCGTCAGGCGATGCGTACCGGAGCACCCGGGGTCCAGCCGGTGGTCCGTCCGAACGGCGACGTCCTGATCCTGTACTGGGACGACGACCAGATGTCGTCGATCCGGTCGACGGACGGCGGCGCGAGCTTTTCGAGCACGCAGCTCATCGCGCGCTCGCAGTCGGTGGCGGGTTTCAACTTCCGTGCGTTCCCGCTCCCGGTCGCCGAGGTCGACGCAGCCGGGACGGTCTACCTCGTGTGGTCCGACTGCCAGCTTCGGAACGCGTGCAACGGCACCGACCTCGTGCTCTCGTCGTCGGCGGACGGGCTCCGGTGGACGGCGCCTGCGCGCATCCCGACCGGTCGTGAGGTCCCGGGCGTGCACGACGTCATCCCCGGGCTGGCCGCCGATCCGGAGCGCCCGGGTCGGCTCGCCCTCGCGTGGTACCGCCTCCAGGCGCTCGGCGGGATCGACGCCTTCTTCGTGCGCTCGGCGAACGCGGGCGCGACCTGGACGACGCCTCGCCGGCTGAACACCGAGACGATGACGAGGGGCTGGATCGCCCAGACGACGCTGGGGCCGATGGTCGGCGACTACATCTCGACCTCGTTCGCGAACGGGACGCCCGTTTCCGTGCTTGCGCTCGCGTCCCGGCCCGCTCCGCGCCTCGACGAGGCCATCTACGCGGTCCGCCTGCCCTAACCGGTTTCTTACGAACGCCGAACGAGGGCCGAAAACCTCCGTTCTATGGTCGGCCGATGCGGTTGGTCGTCATCGCAGTCTCGCTCTTCACCCTCGCGGTCCTCGTCGTTCCGCACCCGTAGCGGGCGGGGCCCTCCGAGCTACTTCGCGCTGAAGCGCCAGGCCGTAGCGCCGGCGAGATCGTTGCTCGTGTCCGTCTGCGCGTAGGCGACGATCAGGTGCGTTCCGGGCTTGGCGTTCAGGGTCCCGGCGTACGTGATCAGGAAGTTGCCGGTGCTCTGGACCGTCACGGGCACCTCCTTGCCGTCCATGTAGACATGGACGGTCATGTTGGCGTCGCGGCGGCGGACGACGTCGAGCAGGAGCGGCGTCTTCCCGGCTTTCACCGTCTCGCCCGGCGCCGGCCGCGTCGGCGTGAACTCCGGGTAGAAGAGCTGGAGGTGCCAGTCGCCCTGCTCCCCGCGGAGCGCGAACGCGACGGGCGCCTTCTTCCGGCCGGCGTCGACGACGACGACCGCCTTGTCCTTGCCGAACCGCTTCGTGTAGAGCACCTTGCTGGTCGGCGACAGCTCCTTCTTGAGGGCCGGCATCAGCACCTCGACCCAGTGCTGCTTGTCGATCTGGAACGTCACCTTCGTGTCGCTCGAGAGCAGGCCCCAGGTGACGTTCTGGTCGGCGCTCTCGATCGCGCCGAGGAAGTCCTCGACGGTCTCGACCGGCGATCCCACAGGCGCCTGCTCGGAGGTCTGCGTCGCGGCGGTCGTGGTCCCGGCGGCCTGCGGCGACTCGTCGTCGCCGTCGCCGCTGCACGCCGCGAGCGAGAGGGCGGCCACCGCCAGGAGCGCGAGCCGCGCGATCATCCGCGCCCGGCCTTGTGGAGCTGCGCATAGATCGAACGCGCGATCTTCTCGGGGAGCTTGGGAACGCCTTCGAGCTCCTCCTGCGTCGCCGCGAGGAACGCCTCGGGCGAGCCGAAGTGGTTGAGGATCGCGCTCCGGCGAGCGGGGCCGACGCCGCGGAGCGTGTCGAAGATCGACTCGAACGAGCGGGTGTCGCGGCGCTGCCGGTGGAACCCGATCGCGAACCGGTGCGCCTCGTCGCGGATCCGCTGGAGCAGCTGCAGCCCTGCCTGATGCTTCGGCAGCACGACCGGATCCGGCAGGCCAGGCAGGAACACTTCTTCTTCACGCTTCGCGAGTGCGATGACGGCCACGCGCGGAAGATCGTACGCTTGCATTGCTGCGAGAGCGGCCGAGAGCTGGCCCTTGCCGCCGTCGATCACGACGAGGTTCGGGGTGGCGACGAAGCTCTCGTCGTAGTCCTCCGGACGCTGGTTCGACAGCCGCGCGAAGCGGCGCGAGATCACCTCGGCCATCGCCGCGAAGTCGTCCTGGCCGTCGACGCTCTGGACGCCGAACTTCCGGTAGTGCGCCTTCTTGGGCATCGCATCTTGGAAGACCACCATCGATCCGACGACGTCTTGGCCCTGAATGTTGGAGATGTCGAAGCATTCGATTCGGATCGGGAGCGACTCGAGGTTGAGCGCCTCGCGCAGCTCCTCGAGCGCCTCGACCCTCCGCAGCCGCCGCAGCTCGGTCTGATGGGCCGCCGTCGCGAGCGCGACCTGGGCGTTCTCGGTCGCGAGCTCCTGGAGGCGGCGCTTCTCGCCGCGCTCCGCCGCGCGCACCTCGACGCGCGAGCCGCGCTGCTCGGAGAGGAACTCCTCGAGCGCCGACAGGTCGCCCGCGTCCCGCGGGACGATGATCTGCGGCGGGATGCTCGGCGCCGAGCCGTAGTACTCGACCGAGAACTCCTCGAGCACCGTCGTCGTGTCCCGGCCCTCGACGTTCTCGAGGTGGAACGCGTAGCGGTCGATCATCTTCCCCTCACGGAGCGGGAAGATCTGCACCGCGCCCCGGTCGCCCTCGACCGCGAGCCCGAGTACGTCGACCGTGCCGACCGCGCGCTTGTCGGCGGCCTGGCGCTCCGCTAGGTGGCGGACGGCGAAGAGCCGGTTCCGGAGCCGGGCCGCCTCCTCGAAGCGCTCCGCGGCCGCGGCCTCCAGCATCCGCTCCTCGATCTGCCGCTGGATCGGCTCGGTTTCGCCCGAGAGGAACTCGATCACGCCGTCGATCACGGCCCGGTAGTCCTCTTTCGAGATGTAGTCGACGCAGGGCGCGTGGCAGCGGTCGATGTGGTAGTCGAGGCACGGGATCCCGGAGTGGCGGCCGGGCTTGGGCCCCTCGCACGGCCGGAACTGGAAGACGCGGTTCAGGACGTCCAGCGTGCTGCGTACCTTCTTCGCATTCGCGTACGGCCCGAAGTAGACGACCCCTCGGCGGTGCCGCTCGCGCGTGAACATCACGCGCGGGTACTCGTCCTCGACCGTGACCGCGATGTACGGGAACGACTTGTCGTCGCGCAGCCGCACGTTGAAGGGGGGCCGGTAGCGCTTGACGAGGTTCTGCTCGAGGTGGAGCGCCTCGACCTCGGTGCCCGTGACGATCACCTCGAGGTCCTCCACCATCTCGGGAAGCTGCTGGATCGTCGCGCGCGTGTCCTGGCTCGCCTGGAAGTACGAGCGGACGCGCGGGCGGAGCGACTTCGCCTTGCCCACGTAGAGGACCCGGCCGTCCCGGTCCCGGAAGATGTAGACGCCGGGCTTGGTCGGGAGCGCCTTCAGGCGCGATTCCAACGAATTCTTCACTTCTCCGGGCTAGCGTAGCCATGGCCAAGTTGCGTACAGGTGTGGTCACAGGGGTCCTCGTGGGGGTCGTCGCGCTCGTGCTGGCGCCGGCCGCGCTCGCCGGTGGACCGGCGCTCGTCGTCGGGGCGACCGAGGACGTCGCGAAGCAGTCCGACCCGGCGCTCGCCCAGCTGGAGATCGTCCGGGCGAAGGCGGCGGGCTTCACCGCGATCCGCGTCACGCAGGCCTGGCTCCCGGGTCAGACCGAGCCGCCGGGCGGCGACCTGACCGCCCTCAAGAACGCGGTCTTCGCCGCGACCGCCAACCAGATGCAGGTCTTCCTCGTCGTCTCCCATCCGGGCAGCCGGACGACGCCGCTGACCGAGCAGCAGCGCAAGGAGTTCGCGTCCTTCGTCGGGGCGCTCGCAAAGGCGCTCCCCACCGTCCGCTCCTACACGATCGGGAACGAGCCGAACCTGAACGGCTTCTGGCTCCCGCAGTTCGGACCGAACGGCGAAAACGTCGCCGCGCCGGCGTACCTCGAGCTGCTCGCCGCGGCGTACGACTCGCTCAAGGCGGTCTCGAAGAACATCGTCGTGCTCGGAGGCGCGCTCTCGCCGCGCGGCTCGGACAACCCTGCGCTCGCGCGCCACACGCACTCGCCGACGCGGTTCATCCTCGACATGGGAGCCGCGTACAAGGCGAGCGGCCGCACGAAGCCGGTGATGGACGCGCTCTCGATCAACCCGTTCCCGGACAACTCGAGCCAGTCGCCGGCGACACCGCACACGAGCACCTCGATCGGCGTCGCCGACTACGACAAGCTCGTGAAGCTCCTCGGCCAGGCGTTCGACGGCACTGCCCAGCCGGGCTCGACGCTTCCGATCTACTACGGCGAGTTCGGCGTCGAGTCGTTGCCGACCGCCGCGAAGCTCTCCCTCTACACCGGCGAGGAGCCCACCACCACGAAGCCCGTTCCCGAGAAGACGCAGGCCGCGTACTACCGCAAGGCCGTGGAGCTCGCGTTCTGCCAGCCGAACGTCGCCGGGATCTTCATGTTCCTCGTCGTCGACGACGCGCGCCGTCCGGGCTGGCAGTCGGGCTTCTACTACGCGGACAAGACCGCCAAGACGTCGCTCGCAGCGATGAAGCAGGCGATCCGCCAGTCCCGCGGCGGGATCATCGCGAAGTGCCCGGGCTACAAGCTGACGCCGACGGTCGACCGCTTCGGGCCGTTCGGCTCGAACGGCCGCTACGGCGTCAACTTCCGCTGCAACGTCGACTGCACCGCCGACATCCAACTGGTGCGCGACTCCGACAAGAAGGTCGTCGGCAAGCTGACCGGGAAGGCGCTCGCCGGCGTCTACTCGGTCGTCCGCCTCCCGAAGCTGAAGCTCGCGCCCGGCGCCTACAAGTTCAACGTCGCGTTCTACGCGCCGGTGAACCGCGGCGCGACCGTTCTCAAGAGCACCCGCCGCTTCTCGGTTCGCTAGCGTCTGCCCCGTGGAGGGGCAGTACGTCGCCTACCGGTTCTTCCGGGTCGACCCGGCGTGGCGCCGGCTCCCGGTCGAGGAGCGGGCGGCCGGGAAGGACGCCTTCGCCGAAGTCGTCGAGGGCTGGGCCGAGCGGCTCGATGCGCTCCGCGCATACACCGTGTCGGGCGTGCGGCCGGACACCGACTTCTTCCTCTGGCAGATCACGACGCGCTACCAGGATCTCGGCGAGCTCGGCGCGGAGCTGAACGCGACGCCGCTCGCCGGTTGGCTCGAAACGCCCTACTCCTACCTCGCGACGACGAAGGCCTCGGAGTACACCTCGGCCAGGCGCCCGCGGAAGGTCGTGCCGAAGGGCTCCCCGTACCTCGTCGTCTACCCGTTCGTGAAGGTGCGCCCGTGGTACACGCTCACGCCGGAGCACCGGCAGAAAGCCATGGACGAGCACATCGAGACCGGGCGCCGCTTCCCGACGATTCACAACCACACGACGTACTCGTTCGGGATCGACGACCAGGAGTTCATGACCGCGTTCGAGTGCGACGAGCCCGCGGACTTCATGCACCTGATGCTCACGCTCCGGGACAGCGAAGCGTCGAGCTACACCGAGCGCGACACGCCGATCTTCGTCGGCGAGCACGTCGAGATCCGCCGTGCGCTCGACCGGCTCGACGGCGCACAGCTCCGCGTCGAGGCGTAGAGGGCTAGTACCCGTACGTCCGCTGATCGCGCCAGGCGCGGAACGCTGCGAACCCCGAGATCGCGATCACGAGCAGGAACGCGACCGCCGCGAGCCCAGACGCGCCGACGAGGATGTACGCCCCGATGTCGACGACGATCAGCACGACCGCGCCGTAGAACGCGATCCGCGCGTGGGTCGGCCAGACGGCGATGTCGCTGCGGCGTTCGCGCCACACGAGGTAGAGGAAGAACGCGATCGCGAGGAAGAAGGCGATCTGCGCGAGGAATTGCAGCGACGCGAGCGCGGCGTACAGGTTCAGCACGACCACCGCCAGCGCGATCAGCGCGATGATCAGGAAGCCGCGGACGGTCGGGTTCAAGTTGCTCCAGTAGCGCTTCATCAGCCGGAGGTCGTCCAGGCTCGAACGGCGAGGGCGGCAGCCACGAGCGACGTGCCGGCGAACCACGCGAGCCGCCGCCGGGCGTCGGCGGGCGCGTAGAACCACGGCGCCAAAACGACGAGGAGCGCGAGCGTGCCGTAGACGTAGTGCAGGTCGTCCGGTGCCCTCCGCCCGTCGCCGAGGAGCAGCAGACCGAGCCCGACCTGGGCGACGAGCAGGGTCTGTACGAGCGCGAGCAGGTGCCCGAGCGTGGCCCCGGCCTCGGCACGGCGGAAGTACGTCACTCCTCCCCACACCGCGGCGACCCCGGCGACGCCGATGACGACGAAGGCGAGCCAGTGGTGCGCAGTTAGCATCGCAGCGGCACCCTACAGAGAGGATCGGAATGGTCGAGGAAGGCAAGCCCGCCCCGGACTTCGAGCTCACGAGCGACGCGGGAGAGCAGGTCAAGCTGTCCGACTTCCGCGGGAAGCCGGTCGTTCTCTACTTCTATCCCAAGGACGACACGCCGGGCTGCACGACCCAGGCCTGCGGGATCCGCGACAACTACAGCGCCTTCGCCGACCGCGGCGCGGTCGTTCTCGGCGTCAGCCCGGACGAGGAGAGCTCGCACGTCAAGTTCAAGGAGAAGTACGGGCTGCCGTTCACGCTCCTCGCCGATCCGGAGCACGAGGTCGCGGACGAGTACGGCGTCTGGGGCGAGAAGAACGCGTACGGCAAGACGTACATGGGCATCGAGCGCTCGACGTTCCTGATCGACTCCGACGGCAACGTCGCGAAGGTGATGCGCAAGGTGAAGCCAGACACGCACGCCGACGACGTCCTGTCCTCGCTGCCGTCGTAGCGTGCGCAGGATGATCGTCGCGGCGCTGATCGCCGCCGTCGTCGCCGCCCCGAGTGCCGCCGCTGCGCCTGCCCCGACGAGGCTCGCGAGCTACTGCAGCCCGACCGGCGACTTGTGCTTCGGCGCATTCAGGAGTGCCGACGTCGTGCGGTTGCAGATCACCACGGCGGCTCGGTACTTCGCGCGCTACCGGCTCTGCCTGCGCCCGCCCGGCACCGGAGGCGCCGGCCTGCAGCGTTGCGGTTCGTTCCCGCTCTTCCGCGGCGCCCGAGGGTCGGGGTACGGCTCGGTGAAGCTGTCCATCTTCCCGACGACCGGTCCCGGCGTCTACCGCGCGACGTGGAGAATCGGCTCGGGCCCCCTCGGCCCGACGCTCCGCTTCCGACGCTAATCGAGCTCCTCGGCGATTGCCAGGCGGAGCTCCTCGAGGTCGCCGGGGAGATCGCCGTCGGTCTCGAGCGCCCACGCCTCGAGCACGGTGCCGATCTCCGCGAGCTGCCCGGGGTCCGGTGCCGCGACCTCGCCCGAGTCCGCGGCGCCGCGAAGCACCGGATCGATCTGCGACACGCGCTCGACGAGCTGGTCGGCGCTCTCGTCCCCGAGGCCGTACACGTCGCTGCCGACTCGAATCGAGAGCATCCCGGCCACGTTCTACACGCTCGTCAGCTGCGGGGCCAGAGATCGCCGTTCGCGATCTCGAGCACGTTGCCGGCGGGGTCGTGGAAGTAGAAGGACCTGACGCCGTTGTCCCACTCCCGTTCCTCGACGATCGGGACAGCGTTGTCGGTCAGGCGCTCCCTCCAACGCTCGTAGTCCTCGACTGCGGCGACGAAGCAGGTGTGGCCTGCTCCCGAGGCGCCGTGCGGCGGCGGCGTCGCCTGCACAGTCGATCGTTCGCGATCGAACAGGAGCAGCACGCCGGGCCCGATGCGGAACGTGAGCCCCTTGCCGAGCCGGTGAAGTCCGAGCAACTCCCCGTAGAAGCTCCCCAGCTCGTCCTCCTCTCCCGGCGAGTGGTAGAGCACGGTCTCGAGCACGCGCTGCAGCTCCACGGCTCTGCCTAGTCGCTCGGCTCGAAGGTCAGCCGCATCACGAGCTCACCTTCTTCGCGCTCGCCCGTGAGCCGGAAGCCGAGCGACTCGTAGAACGCAACCGCTGCAGGGTTGCCCTCGACCACGCTCAGCGACGCCGCGGCGGCTCCGAGCCCGCGCCAGCGCTCGAGCAGCAGCTCCATCGCGCGACGCCCGACTCCGCTGCGCTGCCGGCGCCCGTCGACCATGAACCGCCAGAGGTGGTAGCCCTCCCCGTCCGGATCCTCATACGTGAGCACGAAGCCGGCGGGCTCGGCGTCGGCGTAGATCGCCCGCATCCAGCTCTTCGGCTGGAAGTGCGCCTCGGCGATCGAGACGGCGTTCGGGGCGACGAAGCCGCGCTGCTCCTCGACGACCTCGAGCTTGCAGATCGCCCGGACCGTCTCGCTGGTGATCTCGCGCAGCTCGACCTCCACGCCCGACGATTCTCCGTGTTCGTCGGTCACCCCGCAACAGCCGCTCGCGCCTGCATTGCGGAGTCTCTGGCATCGTTGGCTCGGTGATCCTGCGGGAGCCGGTCAACGCGCTCGATCCTCGGATGCGCGCGTACCGGACGACGCAGGGCGCGATCCTGACCCTCGTCGCGGCAGGCCTTGTAACGGGTGCGACGGTGATCCTTGCGACGGCGGGCGCTGCGACGGCAGCGTGGGTCGTCGGCGTGCTCGGTGCCCTCGCGGTGGGCGTGCTCGCCGTGCTCTCGGTCCTGGTCGCGCAGCTCAGCTATCGGCACTATCGCTACGAGGTCACTGAGCTCGGGCTCTACGTCGCGAAGGGGTGGCTCTGGCGCCGTTGGCAGGTCGTCCCTCACGCGCGCGTGCAGACGGTGGACACGAAAGCGGGGCCGCTGATGCGGGCGTTCGGACTCGTCGCCGTCGAGGTCACCACCGCGTCGGCGGCCGGCGGCAGCGAGATCCCCGGGCTCGAGCCAGCGGTTGCGCACGCGCTGGTCGAGGAGCTCGCGCTCCGGGCCGGGCTCGAGGAGGGTACGTGAGCGAAGCGCGTGCCGAGCTGCATGGGCGTCTGCACCCGCTCGCGGTTGTCGTCATCGGCCGCCGCTTCATCGGCGCGAGCCTGATCCCGGCTTTTGTGCTGCTGCTCTCCGGGGGCACGAGGGTGATCGTGCCGGTGCTGCTGGCCGCTCTCTTCATCGGCGTCCCGCTTGCGGTGCTTTCGTGGCAGCGCTTCAGCTACCACGTCGTCGACGGCCGGCTCGAACTTCGCTCGGGCGTCCTCAACCGGAGCGTCCGAACGATCCCGCTCGAGCGTGTTCGCGGCGTCGACGTCTCTCAGCCGTTTTTGCACCGGCTCCTCGGGCTCGCCCGCGTCGAGGTGGAGGCCGCAGCCGGCGGAGACTCGAAGTCGGCAGAGCTCTCGCTTCCGGCAATCTCGCTCGCCGAAGCGGTGAGGCTGCGCGAGGCGCTGCTCGGAGGTGCGCGTCTCGACGAAGGAGAGGTGGAGGTGGCGAAGCCCCTCTATCGGGCGACGCCCGTCATGCTCGCCCTCGGCGGGATCACGAGCATGCGCTATCTGCTGGCGCCCGCCGCCCTCATCGGCGTCGTCTTCAACCTCGCCGACGACCTTCCAGGCGGGTTGGTCGAGCGGGCAACCGACGCTGCGGTCGAGCGGGCGCCTACCGACCCTGTCGCCATTGCCGCGCTCGTCGTCGGAGGCGTCGTGATCGTCGTTCTTGCCGCGGCGGGGGGCTCGCTCCTCGTGGACTGGAACTTCACGCTCGCCGACGAGGGTGAGCGCCTCACCGCTGTTCGCGGTCTGCTCACCCGCCGTGTCGTCTCACTCGATCGGGGCAGGATTCGCGGCGTCGAGGTCGGCGACACACCGGTGCGCAGAGCGCTGCGGCTTGTCACCGTGACGGCGATCGCGGCCGGTCTGCGTGGGCGCACCGGGGGGACGACGCTTGCGCCGGTGCTGCCCGCCTCGGAAGCGTCGACGCTCGTTCGTGCTGTCGACCCGTCAGCGCCTGACCCTCTGGCGCCCCTCGTGCCGCATCCCCTCGCCGCCCGGCGCCGCCGGGTCATCCGTGCGCTTGCCTTCCCGCTCGTCGTCTTGGGTGTCGCGGTCGGACTTCGCGTTCCGTGGGCGATCGCCGCCGCCGTCCTCCTCGTGATCCTGGCGGTGCCGCTCGCGCTCGACCGCTACCGCCAGCTCGGACACCACCTCGACACGCGACGGGTCGCGCTTCGCGAGGGAAGCCTGCGACGACGCTGGTCGGAGCTCGACCCGCAGTCGGCGGTTTCCTTCGATCTCCGCAGCTCGCCGGGGCAGCGGCGGGCTGGGCTCTGTACGCTGACCGTTCACCTGGGCCAGGGCGCGGGCTCCCGGCGAGCGCTCGACCTCGGCGAACATCAGGCGGCTGGGCTCCTTGCCGGTCTCCACCCAGCGCTCCTGCAACCTCTTCTGGCCCGATCGGAGCCGGAGGGGGCGGAAGCTTGACTACGACGGGTTGCTATGGCGTGAAACGATGCGGCGAGTCGGACCGAACTCGTTCTCAGCGCACGCGGGACAGTAGAACGCGAGCAACGGCTCCTGGAACGCGTCATCGGGATCGAGCGCGAGCAGCGCACGCCACCCGAACGCATCGTCATCTGCGACGACCTCGCACTCCTGGCAGGTCAACCGCATGCTAGGAGGGCTCGAGTCGACGACGGGCTTCGACGATCTCGTCGGGCGTCCAACCGCGCGACTCAGTCAACTCCTGCGCAAGCTCGCGCACGCCTCTGCGGCTGTTGCGCGCCGCAGAACGCAGCAGTTCGAAGGCGTCGTCCGTCGTGAGGTCGAAACGTTCGGCGAGCATCCCGACGGCACGCTCGGTCAGCACCCGCGAGTCGAGCGCAGTCTGGAGCTGGCCGACTGTCACCTGGAGGCCTTCGACCTTCCGTGCCTGTTCGTCGGCATAGAGGATCAGGCGCGTGATCTCGGCGGCAGCCTCCGCGGTCGCAGGGTGGCCGTCGGTCGTAGGGACGGACCCGTCGACACTTCCGGAACGCTCTGGCACGGCTCATACCCTTCGCGCCGTTGCGAGGAATGCGCTTGGGGGCAAGACCCTGGGCCCGAGGAGAACGGCGTAACGGGACGAGCGCGCTTGAGCCACGATACTCCTTTCGCGCGCGGCATTGTGCTGTCGTAACACTTTGCTAGACAGGAACTGCGCCTAGACCTCGCGCTCGGACCCGTGCCGCCAGACGCGCCGGCCCTTTCACTGGGAACAGACGCACGAAGAGGGGCCCGCCGAACGCGGCGCGTGCGGCCGCGCGCCGCGACCGGCCTTCCCCAGGAGCCGCCCGGCCCAGACCCCGCCGCCGGCTCCGTTTTCCTGGTCGATTTCGTCGGGGCAGGCATCTGGGTGTTCGCGTGGCCGAGCTGCGCGTCCAGCTCGCGAACGGAAGGCCCGGCGCTGCATCGCCCAGACGCCTCGCGCCGGGCCTCCTGACGCCTGACGAACTCTTTCGGGGGAGCTCCTCAGCCGCTACCCAACAAGATGCGCAAACGAGCGCGTACTTGCGCAGAAGCACGCCCACGTCTGCGGTCGTTTGCGCAGAACCCTCGCAAGCAC
>DASTHC010000021.1:0-17119 GCA_035718485.1 Gaiellaceae bacterium | reverse complement strand
CACCTCGCCCGTGACGAGCGTCTGCGTCACCTCGAAGAAGGCGTCGTATGCGGGGCGCAGCGGGCTGAACCAGAGCCCGTCGTAGAGGAGCTTCGCCCACTTCGGCTCGAGCTCCCGCTTCGCGAAGGCCTCGGCCTTCGTCAGCACGAGATCCTCGAGCGCCTGGTGCGCGGTGATGAGCGCGATCGCGGCCGGCGCCTCGTAGAGCTCGCGGCTCTTGATGCCGACGGCGCGGTTCTCGATCATGTCGATCCGCCCGATCCCGTACGCGCCCGCCATGGGGTTGAGCACCGCGATCAGCTCGTGGAGCTCGAGCTCTTCGCCGTCGAGCGAGACGGGGAGCCCTTGCTCGAAGCCGACGACGACGTCCATAGGCGCCGGAGCGCTCGACGGATGCGACGTGAGCAGGAACGCGTCCTCGGGCGGTGCGACCCACGGGTCCTCGAGGATGCCCGCCTCGATCGCGCGGCCGAAGAGGTTGTCGTCGATCGAGTATGGCTTCTCCGCCTTCGCCTCGACCGGGATCCCGCGCGCCTCCGCGTACGCGATCTCCTCGTCGCGCGTCCACACCTTGTCGCGGAGCGGCGCGATCACACGGACGCCGGGGTACTTCGCCTTGAAGGCGAGCTCGAAGCGCAGCTGGTCGTTCCCCTTGCCCGTGCATCCGTGCACGACCGCCTCCGCGTCGAGTTCGAGCGCGACCTCGGCGACGGCCTCCGCGATGACAGGCCGCGAGAGCGCCGAGACGAGCGGATAGCGGCCTTCGTAAAGCGCGTTCGCGAGAAGCGCCTTCGCGACCTGCTCCGACGCGAACTCGCGCTTCCGGTCGACGAGCAGGACATCGCTCGCACCGGCCGCGTAGCCGCGCGCGATCGCAGGTTCGAAGTCGGCGTCCTGCCCGACGTCGACGAGCACGGCCACGACCTCGTCGAAGCCGTAGTCCTCCTTCAGCCACGCAATCGCGCAGCTCGTGTCGAGCCCGCCCGAGTAGGCGAGGACGGCGCAGTTTCCCCGCTCCGGCGCCGGCAAAGCCGGCACCTCCGCTCCTGGGTCGCCTCCGTCGAGCCTACGGCTCCTGGTCATGTGTCTCCTTCCAGGTGATGTCGGAACTGCTCGGCGAGGTCGGCGCCCGTCAACCCGTCGCGCGCCGCGACGAAGATCGTGTCGTCGCCCGCGACCGTCCCCGCGACGTCGCCGAGAGCGGCGCCGTCGAGCACCAGTGCCAGCGCGTGCGCGTGCCCTGGGGGCGTGTGGATCACGAGCAGGTTTCCGGTCGGCGTGAGCGCGAGCGCGAAGCGGCGGAGCGCCGACGTCAGCTCGTCGAGCCGGTCGAGGTCGGCCGCGCCGGGCAGCGCGTACACGAGGCGGCCCTGCTCGTCGCGCACCTTGACGAGCCCGAGCTGCGCGATGTCGCGCGAGACGGTCGTCTGCACGGCGTCGTAGCCCTCGGCGCGGAGGGCCTCGGCGAGCTCGGCCTGCGTTCCGAGCTTCCGGTCCTGGACGAGGCGGAGGATCGCGCCCTGCCGGTCGAACTTCATCACGTCAGTACCTCCTCGAGGATCGCGAGGCCGTGGTCGAGCTCCTCGTCGGTCAGGGTGAGCGGCGG
Organism: Gaiellaceae bacterium; assembly: GCA_035718485.1. Lineage (GTDB taxonomy): Bacteria > Actinomycetota > Thermoleophilia > Gaiellales > Gaiellaceae > JACCTU01. The sequence continues at coordinate 15,513 of DASTHC010000021.1, read as the reverse complement.
GGTGAGGCGGATCGCGTCCTCGCCGGCGGTGCCGACGAGCAGGCCGTGCGCGAGGCACTCCGCGACGACGTCGCCCGCCGGCCGACCGGTCTCGACGGCGAGCAGGAGCCCTCGGCCGCGGACGCCGTCGAGGCGTTCCGCGATGCGCGCGCTCTGGGCGCGGACCGACGCCAGCAGCTCGTCGTCGATCTCGTCGCAGACGGCGACCGCCGCGGCGCAGACGACGGGGTTTCCGCCGAAGGTGCTCGCGTGATCGCCCGGCTCGAACGCGCACTCGGCCGCGAGGAAGCAGCCGATCGGAAGCCCGTTCGCGAGCCCCTTCGCAAGCGTGACGGCGTCCGGGCGGACGCCGAGTTGCTCGAACGCGAAGAACGAGCCCGTGCGACCGACCCCGGTCTGCACCTCGTCGAACACGAGCAGCGCGCCGAGCTCGTCGGCAAGCGCGCGCGCCGCTTCCGCGAACGCGGGCTCGAGCGGGACGACACCGCCCTCACCCAGCACCGGCTCGAGCAGGATGCAGCCCGTCCCGTCGCCGACCGCCGCCTCGAGCGAGGCGACGTCGTTCGGCTGCGCGAACGCGACTCCCGCAAGCAGCGGCTCGAACGCCGCGCGCTTCGCCGGCTGCCCCGTCACCGAGAGGGCGCCGGTCGTGCGGCCGTGGAACGAGCCCTCGAGCGCGACGACGCCGTGCCTGCCCGTCGCCTTGCGCGCGTGCTTGAGCGCCGCCTCGATCGCCTCAGCGCCGGAGTTGCAGAAGAACGCCTGCGCGCCGCCGAAGCGCTCCGACAAGCGCTCGGCCAGTTGCGTCATCGGCTCGGTCCAGAAGAGATTCGACACGTGCCACAGCTCCTCGAGCTGCGCGTGCGCCGCACCGAGCGGCGCCGGGTGCAGATGCCCGAGCCCGACGACTGCAATCCCCGCGAGGAAGTCGAGGTAGCGGCGGTCGTCGGCGTCGGTGACCCAGGCGCCGTCGCCCGAGACGAGCGTCACGTCGTGGCGCGCGTAGGTCGGCATCACCGCGTGGGTGACGAGCGTGGTCACGCGACCACCGCCGTCGCGCCGATCTCCGCACGCACTCCGAGCCGCGCTGCCGCGACCGCCGCGCGAACCTTGGGGACGATCCCGCCCTCGAGCTCGCCCGCGTCGAGCAGCCGGTCGGCGTCGCTTGCGGCGAGCGTCCCGGCGACGGTGCCGCCGAGCAGCACGCCCGGGACGTCGGTGACGAACAGGATCCGGTCGGCGCCGATCCCGACCGCGAGCGCGGACGCCGCCTCGTCGGCGTTCACGTTCAGCGGACCCTCGGCGATCGGCGCGACGACCGGAATCAGGCCGCGGGCGAGCGCGAGCTCGACGTAGAGCGGCCGCGTCGGCACCGGGTCGCCGACGAGACCGAGCTCGGGGACGCGCGTCGCGCGCAGCCCGATCTCGTCGCCGAGCAGGCCGACGGCGCGCTCCCCGATCGCCTCGCAGAGCCCGGCGTTCACGCGCGCGAGCGAGCGCCGGACGAGCACGAGCGCGGCGGCGCTCGTCACGCGCCTCCCCTCGACGAACGCGACTCGCAGGCCGTAGCGCGCCATCTCGTCCGAGATCTGCGGGCCGGCGCCGTGAACCACGCAGACCTCGTGCTCGGCCGCGAGCTCGTGGACGGCGCCGGCGGCATCGGCGGCAACCGCGCCGCCGATCTTCACGACCACCCTCACGAGCGGTAGTCCGCGTTGATGCGGACGTAGTCGGAGGACAGGTCGCTCGTCAGGTACGTCGCGTGTCCCGCACCCAGCCCGAGGTCGAGCGCGATCGTGACGGTCTCACCGGCGAGCTCCGGCTCGACGCCGCGCGGCGCACCGTGCTCGAGCACCCGCACGCCGTCGAAGTCGAGCGTGACGCGCGCGGGGTCGAGGTGCGCATACCCGCCGTTGAACGGCGCTGACCCGGCGGCCGCCAGCACGCGGCCCCAGTTCGCGTCGCGGCCGTGCAGCGCGGTCTTCACGAGCGGCGAGGTGGCGATGCGGCGCGCGATCGCCTTCGCCTCGGCCGTCGAGGCCGCGCCGGTGACGCCGATCTCGGCGACCACGGTCGCGCCCTCGCCGTCCGCGACGATCTGCCCGGCGAGCTGCGTGCACACGACGTCGAGCGCATGCGCGAAGGCCTCGTCGTTCCGCGCCGCGTTCGACGCACCGCTCGCGAGCAGGAGCACGGCGTCGTTCGTCGAGCACTCGCCGTCGACGGAGATCGCGTTGAAGCTGCGATCGACCGCAGGCCGGAGGAACGACGCCGCCTCGCCCGGCTCGAGTGGGTAGTCCGTCGTGAGGACCGCGAGCATCGTCGCCAGGTTCGGATGGATCATCCCCGAGCCCTTGGCCATGCCGCCGACGACAAAGCCGTCGCCGTGCGCGACGGCCTGCTTGGCGTGTGTGTCCGTGGTGAGGATCGCCTCGGCCGCGTCCGTCCCGTCGGCGGCGAGGTTGTCGACGGCGGCCGGGAGACCTGCCAGGAGGCTCGCGATCGGCAAGGGCTCGCCGATCACGCCGGTCGAGAGCACCAGCACCTCTTCGGGTGGCAGGCCGAGCAGCTCGGCCGTGGTTGCAGAGGTCGCGCGCGCATCCTGCTCGCCGCGCACACCGGTCGCGGCGTTCGCGTTGCCGGAGTTCACGACGACCGCCTGCGGTTGCGCGACCTCGAGGTGCTCCTTCGACACGATGACCGGCGCCGCGAGCATTCGGTTGACCGTGAACATCCCGGCGCCGGTCGCACGCTCCGTCGAGCGCACGAGTGCGAGGTCGAGCCGGCTGCGCCTGATCCCGCAGTGCACGCCCGACGCGACGAAGCCCTTCGCGGCGGTGACGCTCATACGAGCACTCCGTGCACGCGCAGCCCCGAGGTCTCCGAAAGCCCGAGCGCGAGGTTCGCATTCTGCACCGCCTGGCCCGCCGCGCCCTTGCCGAGGTTGTCGAGCGCGCAGACGACGACCGTCTTGCCCGTCGCGCGGTCCTCGAAGACGCCGAGCTCGGCGGTGTCGGTCCCGTGCACGCGAGCGAGCTCCGGTGCGACGCCGTCGGGCAGCACGCGGACGAGAGGCGCGTCGTCGAACGTCTCCTCGAGCCGATCCGCGATGCCGTCACCGTCGACGTAGCACGTGACGAGCAGGCCGCGCCGCACGGGCAGCAGGTGCGGGACGAAGCAGACCGGGAACCCGAGCGCCTGCTCGATCTCGGGCGCGTGCTGGTGCGTGCCGACGCGGTACGGCGCCACGTTCTCGAGCACGGCTCCGGCGTGCGACGACTCCTTGAGCGCACGACCGGCCCCCGACACGCCCGACTTCGCGTCGACCACGACTGACTTCGGGTCGACGAGGTCGGCGATCGGCGCGAGCGCGAGCAGCGTCGCCGTCGCGTAGCACCCCGGGTTCGCGATCAGCCGGCCCGACGGCGGGGTCAGCTCGGGAACCGCGTAGCCCCACGCCGAGAGACCGTCGGGGCTCGGATGCTCGAAGCCGTACCACTCGTCGTAGAGCGACGCGTCCTGCAGCCGGTGCGCGCCCGAGAGGTCGACGACGACCGCGTCGTCGGGCGGGACGAGCGCGGCGGCCTCTTCGTTCCCGAGGCACATGAAGACCACGTCCGCGCCGGCCACGAGCCCCTCCGCGTTCGCCACGAACGGCGGGAGGTGTCCGTTCAGGCGGACGTCGAGCGCCGAGGCGCCGCGCCCCGCGAGCGAGTCCGAACCGAGCGCGACGAGCTCGAGCTCCGGGTGGGCGAGCACCCGATCGAGCGTCTCCTGCCCGGCGTAGCCCGACGCGCCCAGGATGGCTGCGGTCAGCACTCGCTTACTATGCCAGAAAACTTGCTAGTATGCAACCCGTATGCAGGAACAGCCCGAGCTCGCGACGGCCCTGGCCGAACGCTTCGTCCAGGTCGTCGAGCACCTCGACGATGCGGTGGCCTCCTACGAGCGACTCGGCTTCGAGCAGGTCCGGGCCTGGCCCGGCCCCGGAGCGCTCTTCCGGACGGGCCCCGCGCTGCTCGAGGTCGTCGAGCTCGAGGTTGAGGAAGCGGCCGCCACCGCGTAGCATCGCCCCCGTGCTCGTCCGGGGTCTCGTGGCGGTCGTGATCGTCCTCGCGCTCTCGAGTGCCGCGTCGGCGGCGAAGCAGCCCTACCGGGTCGAGTTCGAGTCGTTCTCGTTCGCGTCGGGCACGACGTCCGGCACCGTCGCCTCGGGTGCCGGGCTCACGCTCGCCGCGAGCGGGCTCACGACCGTCCCCTACACCGACCCACACGGCTACGGGACGAAGAGCTACGACGCCGGCACGTGGACGTCCGGCTGGCACGACCCCGGGTTCGCGTTCTCGCAGGCCGTTGCGTCGTGGAACGCGACGACGCCGGCCCACACCTGGATCCAGGTCGAGCTCCGCGCGCGCACGCCCGACGCGCGCGAGACGACGTGGTACGTGCTCGGCCGCTGGGCGTACGGCGACTCCGACTTCCACCGGACGTCGGTGCCGGGGCAGGGCGACAAGGATGCGTCCGTCGCGATCGACACGTTCATCCCGAAGAAGGCGATGCTCGCCTACCAGCTCCGGCTCACGCTCTACCGCGAGGTAGGCAGCGGCGTCACGCCGACCGTCACGAAGCTCTCGAACGTCGTCGCGAACGACGCCTCGCCGTACGTGCCGAGCGCGACGACGATGACGAGCACGACGATCCTGCCGGTGCCCGAGTACTCGCAGGAGATCCACGCCGGTCACTACCCCGAGTTCGACGGCGGCGGCGAGGCGTGGTGCAGCCCGACGTCGACGTCGATGATCCTCGGCTACTGGAACCTGCTGCCGAGCCCCGCCGACTACGCGTTCGTCACGAGCGCGGATCCGTCACACCCCGACCCGTGGGTCGACTACGCCGCGCGCTTCACGTACGACTACAACTACAACGGCGCCGGCAACTGGCCGTTCAACATCGCCTACGCGCACCGGAACGGGCTCGAGGGTGCGGTCACACAGCTGCGCTCGCTCGCCGAGGCGGAGCAGTTCATCAAGGCCGGGATCCCGCTCGTCGCGTCGCTCTCGTTCGGTTCGGGCAAGCTCGACGGCTTTCTCTTCAAGGGCACGAACGGCCACCTGCTGACGATCGTCGGCTTCACGGCGAACGGCGACGTCGTCTCGAACGATCCCGCCGCGGTCAGCGACGACACGGTCCGGCGGGTCTACGACCGCACGCAGTTCGAGGACGCGTGGATGACCTCGACCGGCGGTCTCGTCTACCTGATGTACGCGCCCGGCACGGCGCTTCCGCCGAGCGCCGGCGGCAACTGGTAACGAGCCACCCCGGTGGGGGATCGCGCGTCACGGGCGTCGTGACGACGTCGAGAACGTGATCACTGCGCAGCTCCGAGCCGGCTGGGGCCTCACGACACTCGCGATGATCCCTGCGTCCCTCGTTCTGTGGTTCGTCGGCGGGATGGCCGCCTGCGGACAGGAGACGTACGACACGCCGCCGGGCTCGGTCGGAGACTCCCTCTGCCAGACCCTCGTTCGACCGGTCGCCCCGTGGGCGCTCCTCGCCTCTCTTCCGTTCGTGCTGGCCGCGGGCGGCGGGTCGTATGCGCTTCACCGGCGCGATCGGCGGCTGTTGATCGTCTCGACGATCGTCCCCGGCGTGCTCTTCGTCGCCGGGGTGTTCGCGATCACGGCCGCGTTCTAGGCGGCCGCGGTCGCCGTGCCGGTCTCGGGGAGGTACGGCCGCCAGCGCTCTGGGATCTTCGGCGCGGCGAGCTGGATGAAGAGCACAGGTGTCGGGGCGCGCGGCGGGATGCGCAGCTCCATGTGCACCTCGTGCAGGAGCCGGTTTCCCTTCTTGTGGTTGCACGTCGCGCACGAGGTCACGACGTTCTCCCAGACCGAGTCGCCGCCGCGCGAGCGCGGCACCACGTGGTCGAGCGTCAGGCGGCCGCTCGTCGTCCCGCAGTAGACGCACCGCCAGCCGTCTCGGGCGAAGAGCGCCCGGCGCGAGATCTTGCGCTGGATCGCACGCGGAACCCGGATGTACTGCACGAGGCGGATGACGTGTGGCCAGCGGAACGTGTCCGTGGCCGAGCGGAGTGGTCGATCCAGTTCTTCGATCACCTCCGCCTTCCCCTTGAACACGAGCACGTGGGCACGTCTGAGCGTTGTCACGTTCAGCGGCTCGTAGCTTGCGTTCAGCACGAGGACCTGCTGCATACCCGCGGAAATGTAGCTGCTCGCCGGGTCAGCAACCCCGCTTGAGAGTGAGGTAGTAGAGGCTCTTCGGCCACTCCCAGGCGACCCCGATGACGCGGTTCATGAGCGGCGGGTCGGCTCCGTCGACCGCCAGCCCACCGTGGTAGCAGCGACGCATGACCATGCGCGTGCGCCGCACGTGGTACGTCGAGGTGACGATCACGACCGAGTCCCAGCCGCGCCTCGCGGCCGCCCGCCCGACCCAGCGCGCCTCGCCCTGGGTGCTGTAGGGGTCCGGCTTGAAGCAGACGGCACGATGTGTTCGGCAGAGCCGGTTCGCCTCGTCCCAGCCCGGCGCCAGGCCGTCCGAGATGACGAGCGTCTTCGAAATCCCCTCGCGGATCAGGCGACGGGCCTCGGCGAGTCGATCGCCGCGCCCGCCCGAGAGCACGACGACGGCGTCGGCACCGTTCGGCGGCGTGTCTTCCTCCGGCCAGAGGAAGAGGTACGCGGTTGCGCCGGCGAAGGCTGCGAGCGCGAGGACGACCAGCAGGAGCTTCTTCAGTGCGCCATCGCCCGCTCGACGGCCTCGAGCTCCTCGGGCGAGAGGGCAACCGAGGCGCGACCGCGGTCGAGCTCCTTCATGTAGATGCGTGCGTAGTCGCGGCCCTGGATCGCGCTCACGACGACGCCGGTCCGTGAGGCGTTCAGCAGCGCGAACGTCGCGGACGACTGACCCGCCTTGTCGTCGTACGCGTCGTAGCGGAGGATCGACGTCTTCGACACGCAGTCGTCGATGCGGCGGTCGACGCGCGACAGCGCGCCGGCGACCTCGTCGACCGCGCGGTGCAGGTCGTCGATCCGGCCCTGGAGCGAGACCGCGAAGTCGACGAGGTCGGCCTTCCCGCCGCCGAGCAGGACCAGCTGCGACGAGCGGACCCGCCGGAGCTTCAGCCACGCCGCGACGGCGATCCCGGCGGCGGCGAGCGCAACGATCGCTGCGGCGATGGCGATCCACGCCGCGGTCGTGCCCGAGAGATCCATCCGGGCCTAGGCTAGCGAGGCAGCGAGAAGACGACCGGGTACTCGACCGTGTTGTTCTTCGTGTTCGCCTCGCCCGGCACCGGCTCGACGTCGATCTTGACCGGCGTGGTCGGGCCGAAGGGCGGCTGGCCGAGGTTCTCGAAGGTCACGCTCTTCGTCTCGCCGGAGTTGATCAGCTGGATCGTCTTCGTCTGCGTGATCGGCTCGGGGCTCTTCTGGATCGTCAGGGTCACCTTGATCCCGACCTCCTGCGAGTCGCCGCTGTTCTGCACCGCGACGCGGAACGCGAGGTCGCTCGTCGCCTCGACGACCGTCTCCTCGCCCGTCGTCAGCTGCTCACCCGAGGGCAGCACCGTCGTGGAGACGATCCCCGTCCCGTGGAGCCCGCTCGGCGTCCCGCCCTCCGCGGCCCCCTGGAGCCGCTGCCAGAGCGCGACCATCGAGCGCTGGCTCGCGAGATCTGCGGTGACGACGAAGTTGGAGTCCGGCACCGCGACACCGGTAACCCCCTGTGACTCGAGTTCGGTCTTCGAGGGCTCGACGAAGAGGTCGTCCCAGATCACGTCGCTCGCGACGAAGCGCTCGGCCTGCGCGGCCAGGAGGCTGCCGGCCCGCGCTGCGTCCTTCGTGTTGGCGGTCTGGCGGAATGCGGCGGCGAGGCCGTTCAGCCCGCTCGTCCTGAACTGGAGCGCTTCGATCGACGCCTGCTGCTCGTCGCGGAGCGGCCCCGGCTCGTCGATCTTCTGGGCGTTCTGCACGACCTGCTCGTGCCGGTCGGTCAGGCCCTCGATCGCTTTGATCAGGTTGGCCTGGTTCGTCCCGGGGGTCGTCAGCTGCTCGTTCAGGTCGCGGCCGATCGCGGCCGACGCGTCGGAGACGGTCTTCATCTCGGCCATGTAGTCCTGGTACGCCTCGGTCTTGCTCGCGCTCCGGCAGCTCTGGATCCAGAACACGAGGACGATCACGACGAAGATCGCGAGCGCGATCAGCAGGATCAGCCGCAGGAGCGGGGTGACGCCCTCGGGGCCGCGGAACGTCGGACGGCGCGGGCCGCCCGTGCGCGGAGGTCCACCGCCCTGGCGCGGGCGGCCGGACCTCCGTTGCGTCGCCTGCTGGGTGTCGGGCTCGTCCTCGAAGAAGTCGAACTCGATGATGTCGTCGTCGCGCTCGCTCATGAGCGTGGGTGACTCTAACCCGCGAAGGACTTCGAGCATGGGCGCTTAACCCCTCGTGAACCATGGCGAACGCCCTCGCGCGAGCCTCCGCGCCCGACCTCGCGCTCGGGCGCTATCGGCCCCTGAGGCCGCTCGGGAGCGGCGGTTCCGGCTCGGTCTGGCTCGCCCGGGACGAGAAGACGGGGCTCGACGTCGCGCTCAAGATCGTCCCCCGCGAGGGGAAGGCGGGCGCCCGCGCCGAGCGCGAAGCCGAGGCCGCCGCCCGCCTGCGCCACCCGACGTGCCTCCGCGCCTACGCTTACGGGCGCGAGGGCGGCCACGTCTACATCGCCTACGAGTACGCGCCCGGACGGACGTTCCGTGAGGCGCAGCGCTCGAAGGAGCTGTCCGACGCCGACGCGGTCGAGGCCTGCGTTCAGCTGCTCGAGGGCCTCGCGCACGCGCACGGCCGCGGCGTCGTCCACCGCGACGTGAAGCCGGCCAACGTGCTCGTCGGCGCTGGGGGCTCGGTGAAGCTACTCGACTTCGGGCTCGCGGCGTTCGCCGAGGCGGAGACGCTGACGGCCGTCGGCGACGTGCCCGGGACGCTCGCCTACATCTCGCCCGAGCGGCTCGCGGGCGAGCAGGGCACGACCGCCGGGGACGTCTGGGCGGTCGGCGTGATGCTCTGGGAGGCGCTCGCGGGCCAGCACCCGTTCTGGCGCCCGTCGCTGATGGAGACCGGGCGCGCGATCGAGGAAGGGGCGCCTTCGCTCCGCACGAAGCGGCCGAACCTCCCGAACGCGCTGCTGGACGCGGTCGACCGCATGCTCGCCCACGACCCGCGGAAGCGCCCGAGCGCCGAGCGGCTGGCGGTCGAGCTGCGCCACGTCGGGCCGCAGCGCCGGGCCGCTCCGGCAAGTAACAGACTGTTACTTGCTCGCTTCGGCTGGGCGGGCGCGGCCGGGATGATCGCCGGCGGCACCGCTGCACTCCTGCCCTTCTGGCCTGCCGCCTTCGCCCCCGCCCTCGCCGCGCTCGCCGTCGTCATCGCGTTCCTCCGCCCACGGCTCGGGCTCGCGTTCGCGCTCGCGACCGCGGTCTTCCCGCTCGGGAACCTCTCGCTCGGGCTCGCGCTCGCCTTCGGCGTGGTCGCTCCCGCCTGGCTCGCGCTCTCGACCTTGGGGCCGGCAGCGACGCGCCGCGCGACGCTCGTCGGGAGCGCCGTCCTCGTCCTCGCCGGGCTCGACTCGCTCCACGTCGCGCGCGAGGGCAGCCCCGTCGCCGCCGCGCGTGCCGTCGCCGCCGCGATCCCGCCGGAGGCCTGGCACGCGGCGCTCGCGCTCGCCCTCGCAGCAGGCGTCCTCGCGCTCGTCCGCACGCCCTGGCGGGCTGCCTTCTGGGGCGCGGGCCTCGTCGCCGCGCTGCTCCTACCCAACCCGAACCTCGCCGCATTGCCCGTGGTTGCTGCGGTCTGGGCGGCGACAACCGTCCTGGCGCTCAAGAGCGCGACTTAGAATCGTCGGGCGGGGAAACTCTCCGCCCGCCATGGTTCTCCGCGCTATCGAGCAGAAGATCGAAGCTCTCGTCGAGGGCGTCTTCGGACGTGCGTTCCGCACGAACGTCCAACCCGTGGAGCTCGCGCGGAAGCTCGGGAAGGAGATGGACGACCACAAGCAGGTCTCGGTGTCACGCGTCTACGTGCCGAACGAGTACACCGTCTTCCTCTCGCCGGCCGACCGCGGGCAGTTCGAGGGGTACGAGGACTCGCTCGTGGCCGAACTCCAGGAGTACCTCGGCGAGCACTCGCGCCGCGAGTCGTACTCGCTCATGTCGAGCCCGAAGGTCCTGATCGAGACCGACGACGACCTCGAGATCGGCGAGTTCGGCATCGCCACGCGCATGGTGCAGCCCGAGCGCGGGAGCGCGGCGGAGCCCGAGGCCCCGGCGCCGGAGGTCGAGTCGGGCGCGACGATGATCTACAAGCCGGTCGCGCCGCCCGAGACCCAGGCCGCGTCGCCGGTCGAGCTCGGGCTCGAGCGCGAGGTCGCCTTCCTCAGCCTGAACGGCGAGCGCCACGAGATCCGCAAGCGCCGCACGGTGATCGGGCGCTCGAAGGACTGCGACATCCAGTTGGAAGACACGAACGTCTCGCGCCGGCACGCCGAGCTGCGCCAGGAGGGGACCGCCTACTGGATCGTCGACCTCGACTCGACGAACGGCGTCGAGATCAACGGCCGCCGCGCGAAGCGCGCGAAGCTCGACCCGGGCGACACCGTGACGCTCGGCTCCACCGACCTCGTCTTCGACCGGGAGACCGTGTGATTTTCGGAATCCCGCTCACAACGGCAGGCAATGCCCCCGGGGTGCGCCCCTCATGAGCGGAATTCCAGGCGACTCGATCGCCGTCGACGAGGCGCTCCTCATCCTCAAGGTCCTCTTCCTCGTCCTCCTCTACCTCTTCATCTGGCGGATCGTGCGGAGCGCGAGCAAGGACGTCCGGCTGCCGCAGGAGAGCTTCATCATGCGCCCGGGGGAGGCTCAGGCCGCGGGGCTCGCCTCGGCGCCCTCGCCGATCCAGACCGGTCGGCTCGTCGTGCTGAAGAGCCCGGCGCTCGAGGAGGGCACGACGTTCGACCTCGACTCCGCCGCGCTCACGATCGGCCGCGGCGGGCAGAACGACGTACCGCTCGAAGAGGACGAGTTCACGTCTGCGCGCCACGCACGCTTCGAGCCGAGGCGCGACGGCGTCTGGGTGCAGGACCGCGGCTCGACGAACGGCACGTACGTCAACGGCTCGCAGATCGACCGTCCGCGGCGACTTGCGCCCGGCGACGTGGTGCGCGTCGGCGAGACCGACCTGAGGTACGAGCGATGAGGCTCGGCCAGTTCGCGGGAGCGAGCGACCCGGGCCGCCGGCGCCGGCGGAACGAGGACTCGTACGTGATCGACCCGCCGCTCTTCGCGGTCGCCGACGGGATGGGCGGCGCGCAGGCCGGCGAGGTCGCGTCGAAGCTCGCGGCCGGCGCCGTCGAGGCGCGCGGCGCCGACGTCGAGGAGCTGATCCAGGAGGCGAACCGCCGGGTCCACCAGCGCTCGATCGAGGACCCGAACGCCTCCGGCATGGGCACGACGCTGACGGTCGCCTCGGTCGAGAACGGGATGGTCTCGATCGGCCACGTCGGCGACTCGCGCGCCTACCTGGTGCGCGACGGCCGCCTCGAGCAGGTGACGGAGGACCACTCGCTCGTCGGCGAGCTGGTACGAAGCGGGAAGCTCTCGGCGGAGGAGGCCGAGACGCACCCGCAGCGCTCCGTGATCACGCGTGCGCTCGGCACGGACCCCGACGTCGACGTCGACATGTTCCCGATCGAGACGCATCCGGGCGACCTCTTCCTGATCTGCTCGGATGGCCTGACGACGATGGTCGACGACCGCAAGATCCTCCAGCTCGTCGAGGAGCACCGCGGCGACCTGCAGTCGCTCGTGAAGGCGCTGATCAAGGCCGCGAACCGGGGCGGCGGCGAGGACAACATCACGGTCGTCGCGTTCGACATCGCCGACGACGACGCGGTCGAGCAGACGGCGGTCGTCCCGGCGCCGAGCGACGACCACGTCGAGCCGGACGAAGAGGACACGCTGACCGAGGCCGACGCGATCCCGGTCGTCGACACCATGGTCGTGAGCACGGACGAGATCGCCGCCGCATACGAGCAGGAGGAGAGCGAACAGGCGAACCTGCCGAAGCGCCGCCGCCTCCTCACCCGTGCATTGTCGTTCCTTCTCGTGATCGCGCTTCTCGTCGGCGTTGCCTTCCTGATCCTCTGGGGTCTGACCCGGTGAGACTGAGCGCGCGCAACCGAGAGCTGCTGAACCTGATCGTCGTCGGCATGATCACGGGGCTCGGCTTCGCGAGCGTCTACATCGCGCGCTCGGAGGTCGTGTCGCCGCAGTCGCTCACCTACGCGGCGTTCTTCCTGCTCCTGTACCTCGTCGCGCACGTCGTCACGCGGCTGACGGTTCCGTACGCCGACCCGTACCTGCTCCCGATGGCCGGCTTGCTGACGGCGATCGGACTGACGGAGATCTACCGCCTCAACCCCGACGACGCGTTCCGGCAGGGGCTCTGGCTCGTGATCGGCGTCGCGCTCTTCTCCGTCACGCTGATCGTCCTCCGCCACGACTACCGGCGGCTCGAGTCGTACAAGTACGTGATCGGGCTCGGCGCAATCGCGCTGCTCGTCCTGCCGGCGCTGCCGGGGATCGGCCGGACGATCAACGGCGCGCGCCTGTGGGTCGGCGTCGGCCCGTTCCAGTTCCAGCCGGGGGAGTTCGCGAAGATCCTCCTGATCGTCTTCCTCGCGGGCTACCTGCGCGAGAAACGCGAGGTGCTCGCGCAGGGCCGGCTGAAGGACTTCGGGCCGCTGCTCCTGATCTGGGGCGGCGCGATGGCCGTGCTCGTGCAGACGAACGACCTCGGCTCGGGGCTTCTCTACTTCGGGATCTTCCTCGCGATGCTCTACGTCGCGACGGCGCGGCTCGTGTTCGTCGCCGGCGGCATGGCGCTCTTCCTCGCCGGCGCGGCGTTGGTCTACCAGGTCATCCCGCGCGTGCAGGACCGCGTCACGATCTGGCTCGACCCGTGGCCGTACGCGCAGGACGAGGGCTACCAGCTCGTGCAGTCGCTCTTCGCAATCGCGTTCGGCGGCTTCGGGGGCACGGGCCTCGGAAGGGGCACGTTCACGTTCTCGAACGGAACCGACCCGATCATCCCGTACCTCAACACGGACTTCATCTATGCCGCGCTCGCGCATGAGCTCGGCCTCGTCGGGATCGCGGCGGTCCTGCTCGTGTACATGCTCGTCGTCGCCCGGGGGTTCCGCGCCGCGATGCTCGCGCAGGACGGCTTCTCGAAGCTGCTCGCCACCGGCCTGACGTTCGCGTTCGCGCTGCAGACGTTCATCATCGTGGGCGGCGTGCTGCGGCTGATCCCGCTCACCGGGATCACGCTGCCCTTCGTGAGCTACGGCGGGTCAAGCCTGCTCGCGAACTTCGTCCTGCTCGCGCTCCTGCTCCTCGTCTCCAACCGCGCGCTGGAGCCGCGACGGTGAACGGCCCGATCTCCCGGCTCGCAGTGTTCGCGCTCGCACTGCTCGGCGCGCTGATCCTCGCGACGACGTACTGGCAGGCGTGGGCCGCGCCGGGTCTCGCCAACCGGCGCGAGAACGCGATCGAGCGCGTCGCGCAGTTCACGATCGAGCGCGGGAAGATCTACGCGGGCGACGGAAAGACCCTGTTCGCGACGAACAGGAAGCGGCAGGTGAACGGGCAGACGCTCTACTTCCGCCGCTACCCGACCGGCGGCCTCGCGGCGCACGTCGTCGGCTACTCGACGCAAGTCCGCTCGCGGGCGGGACTCGAACAGTCGATGAACGACTTCCTGACGGGCTCGAACGCGAACCTGACGACCGTCCTCGACACGCGGGTCGACAAGCTGCTCGGCCGCCACGTCGTCGGCAACGACGTCGTCACGACGTTGGACGTCCGCGCGCAGCAGGTCGCGCTCCGCGCGCTCGGCGACAACTGCGGCTCGGTTGTCGCGATCGAGCCGTCGACCGGACGCGTGCTCGTGATGGCGAACCACCCGACGTACGACCCGAACCTCGTCGAGCGGCACTTCAACCGGATCGGCCGGATCCGCGCGAATTGCCCCGCGCCCGCACCGCTCCTCAACCGCGCAACGGCCGGAAGCTTCGTCCCGGGCTCGACCTTCAAGGTCGTCACCGCGTCCGCCGCGCTCGAGAGCGGGAAGTACACGATGGAGTCGCGGAAGACCGACCCCGGCTACTGCATCGAGTACGGCAAGCGGGTGAACAACTACGACACGACGAGCCCGTTCGGCTCGATCACGCTCTTCCAGGCGATCCAGTACTCGGTCAACTCGTTCTTCTGCGAGATCGGCAAGGAGCTCGGCCCCGGACCGATCGTCGACGAGATGAAGGACTACGGCTTCTACTCGCTCCCACCGCTCGAGACGCCTGCGGACGAGCGCAGGATCAGCGGGCTGTACCACAACGGCAGGCTCTTCGAGCCCAAGGACGCGAGCCAAGTCGACCCGGGCCGGCTCGCCTTCGGGCAGACCGAGCTCCAGGTGACGCCGCAGCAGATGGCGATGGTCGCGGCGGCGGTCGCGAACCGCGGCGTGCTGATGCAGCCCTACGTCGTCGATCGGATCCTCTCGCCGAAGGGCAAGGTGGTCACCAGCACGAAACGCCACGTGCTCGGGCGGACGCTGAGCCCGCACAACGCACAGGTGCTCGCGCTCGCGATGGAGGCGGTCGTCCGCGGCGGCACCGGAACCGCGGCGCAGATCCCCGGCGTCCGCGTCGCCGGCAAGACCGGCACCGCCGAGACCGGCCGCGCCGGACGCAACCAGACGGCATTCATCGCCTTCGCGCCCGTCGAGGCGCCCAAGGTGGCGATCGCCGTGATGCTCGAGAACCAGACCGGCGTCGGCGGGACGACCGCCGCGCCGATCGCAAAACAGGTCATGCAGGCCCTCCTGCAGGGTCCGTAGGCTCTCTGGAGACCCCGTGGCCGTCTCGGACACGCTGATCAACACGCTCTTCGACGGGCGCTACCGCATCATCCGGAAGCTCGGCGCCGGAGGGATGGCCAACGTCTATCTCGCCGAGGATCAGGAACTCGGGCGTCGGGTCGCGATCAAGATCCTGAACGACCGCCACGCGAACGACGACCAGTTCGTCGAGCGCTTCCGCCGCGAGGCGAAGAACGCCGCCGGGCTCTCGCACCCGAACATCGTCTCGATCTACGACCGCGGCGAGGCCGAGGGCACCTACTACATCGCGATGGAGTTCCTCGACGGCCGCTCGTTGAAGGAGCTGATCGTCGGCCGCGGGCCGGCGCCCGTGCACGTCGCGATCGACTACACGCGCAAGATCCTCGACGCGCTTCGCTTCGCGCACCGCAACGGGATCGTCCACCGCGACATCAAGCCGCACAACGTGATCGTCGACGCCGAGGGCCGAGTGAAGGTGACCGACTTCGGGATCGCGCGCGCGGGCACTTCGCAGATGACCGAGGTCGGCTCGATCATCGGCACC
>DASTHC010000020.1:0-5953 GCA_035718485.1 Gaiellaceae bacterium | reverse complement strand
AGCGCGACCTGCCGGACGTCCGGCGCCCGAACGCTCGGCAGCGCTCGTGGGCCGGCGAGCGCCGCGACCGGCGCGCTCACCGCCGACACGATCGTGTCGCGTGCCCTGATCACGAGCGCGAGCCCGCCGGCCAGCAGCGCGACGAAGAGGAACGGCAGGCCGCGCGAGAGGTCGAGTTCGCGGCCCTCGGGTCTTACGATCTCGATCGGCGGAGCGCGCCGCGGCTCCCAGGGCGAGGCGCCCGGGTGCATCCTCACCCAGCGCCTGTAGCTCTCGTCGTGGCGCTCGAGCCAGCCTGCGAACTCGGCCTTCGAGGTGAAGACGCGACCGGCCCAGAGGATCGACTGCGGGTACATGGTCTGCGCCGGGGTCGGCTCAGGCATCAGCGACGTCGCGACGTGCACGAACGCAAGCGCCGCGAGCGGGACCACCACGAGGGCGGCGAGCCCTTTCATCGCACGAGTCTTGCGCGCGCGGCGCGGCGCACCACCGCCAGGGCGGGTGGGCGGGTCAGGACCTTGCTCTAGGAGGGTCTGACGAATGGGCGCTGAGCCGCCGGGCCGCGTTGGTCGCCCCGGCGACGAGGCCCATCCGCCAAACCCTCCTAGGTGGCGTCGGCAGCGTCGCGGCTACGCGTGAACGTCCGCGTCGGCGCGACGGTCGGCAGCTCGAAGTAGAACGCGGAGCCCTTGCCGTCGCGCGACTCGACCCAGATCCGCCCGCCCATGCGCTCGACGAGCTCGCTGCAGATGTAGAGCCCGAGCCCGGTGCCGCCGATGCCGCGGGTCATGTCGGGATCGAGGCGGTAGAACTTCTGGAAGATCCGCGGCTGCTCGTCGGTCGGGATCCCGAGCCCTTCGTCGAGCACGCGGAAGACGACGGCGCCCTCTTCGGCCTCGACGCCGAGCTCGATCCGGCCGCCGTCCGGCGAGTACTTGATCGCGTTCTCGACGAGGTTGATCAGCACCTGGCGCACGCGGTCCTTGTCGGCGGCGACCGGCGGGACGCCGTTCGGGTCGATCACGTGGAACGAGATGTGCGGTGGCGCGTGCGTGCGTGCGGCCTCCGCGACGCGCTCGAGCAGCTCGCCGCCGTCGAACGGCTCGGTGAGGATGTCGAGCCGCCCGACATCGAGCTGGTTCGCGAGCAGGATCTGGTTCACGATCCGCCCGAGCCGGTCCGACTCCTCGACGATCAGCGAGATGAAGCGCTCGCGTCCCGCCTCGTCGAGCGCGAAGTCGTGGCGGCGGAGCGTCTGCGCCGCGCCGTACACCGCCGCGAGCGGCGTGCGCAGCTCGTGCGACGCGGTCGCAATGAACTCCGCCTGGAGCTCGTCGAGCCGGTGGCCCTCGGTGATGTCACGGAATGCGTAGACCGTGCCGCCGAAGAACGCGACGCCGGAGATCGAGATCCAGCGCTCACCCTGCTCGGTGTCGAGCGGCAGCGCCTGCGCCTGCGTCGACTCGCCCGCCGCCGCCATCGGCACCTTCTCGGACAGCTGGTCCCACGAGGGGATCGCCTCGACGGCGAGGCGGCCGAGCACCGATTCGGAGGAGAGGCCGGTGATTGCCTCGGCCATCGGGTTCCAGAGCCTGATCACGCCTGCGCGGTCGAGCAGGAAGACGCCGTCGCCGACGTACGTCAGCACGCGCGTCGCCTCGGCGCGCGCCTCGACCTCGTCGTGCAGACGCGCGGTGTCGATGGCGAGCGCGGCCATTCCCGCGAGCGCACGCGCCCATGAGAGGTCGTCGGACGTGAACGTGCGGCGCCGGCCGCCTGCGCGCAGCGTCAGCAGGCCGAGCGCGCGGCCGCCGTGCGAGACGAGCGGCACCGCGATGCGCGCGTCGCTCAGCACGGGACGCTGTTCCTTGACGACGTCGAGCACGTCCTGCTCCGGCTCGGGCGCGGGCTCCGGCAGCACGTTCGAGCCCTCGGCGCGTTCGACCGCGAGGCGGGTCAGCGAGCCGTCCTCCTCGAGCAGGTCGACGACGCACCAGTCGGCGAGCTCGCGCGCGGCGAGCGCGGCGACCTCGCGGATCGTGGAGCGGTAGTCGAGCGACGCGGCGAGGAACGCCGCGGCCTGCGCGACGACGTCGACCTTGCGCTGCCGGTCGATCGCGTCCGCAGCGGCCGTCGCCTCGGCGGCACGGAGCTGCTTGCGGTCCTCGTCCGCCCGGTGCCGCTCGGAGATGTCGAGCAGGTAGCCCTGCACGCCGATCGGCTCGCCGGCGGCGTCCCGTACGGTCGCGGCGGAGTCGCGGACCCAGACGACCCGACCGTCGCGCGCGAGAAGCCGGTACTCGGACTGCCGCGCGCCGGCGTCCGGCCGCTCCGCCAGCTCGGACGCGACGCGTTCCTGGTCCTCCGGGTGAACGAGGCGGAGGAACAAGGCCGGCTCGCGCAGCCACTCGTCGGCCGAGTAGCCGAGCAGGCGGTCGAGCTGCGGGCTGACGGCGAGCGGCGCCGCGTTCTCGCCCGCCGAGAGAAGGTAGGTCACGACCGGGAGGTGCTCGGTCAGCGCACGGTACTTCGCCGCCTCGTGCGCGCGCCGCTCCTCCGTTGCCGCGGCGACGACGCGCGAGCGCGTGCCGAGCCACCCGGCGACCCCGCCGGCGATGAGCCACGCCGGGAGCGCGATCAAGGTCGTCGTCGACTGGTCGAAGAGCCCGAACTGCAGCGCGAAGCCGGCTGCCGCCGCGACCAGCCCGGCGACGAGCCCTCCGAACGCGCCCGCGAGGACGGCGATCAAGACGCCGATCGCGGCGAGCACGGCCGGTTCGTCCCAGTCCCGAAGCGGGATGAAGACCGCGGCGTCGATGCCCAACGCAAGCACGATCGCGACCGCCGCCCGAGTGCGCGGCCGGGCGAGGCGCGTGACGAGGGCCGTGCGCGCGCTGCTGGCGGTCCCTGGGTACACCACCGTCTCCCCGATCATTCGACGCTACAGGATTGCGACCTTCTGCGATCCCCGCGGGGGTACGATCGGCGGGCAAACGTCGGAAGGGGGAGCAGATGGCAGTACAGCCGATTCCCGACGGATACCGCACCGTCACGCCGTACCTCACGGTGGACGGGGCGAAGAAGGCGATCGAGTTCTACAAGCGCGCCTTCGGCGCCGAGGAACGGTCGATCATGCCGGGCCCGGGTGACACGATCGGTCACGCGGAGCTCCAGATCGGCGACTCGATCGTGATGCTCTCGGATCCGTTCCCGCAGTCGTCGATCAAGGCGCCGACGGCTCTCGGCGGGACGACAGCCGGAGTCTTCCTCTACGTGGAGGACGTCGACGAGGTCTTCAAGCAGGCGATCGACGCCGGCGCGACCGAGACGATGGCAC
Organism: Gaiellaceae bacterium; assembly: GCA_035718485.1. Lineage (GTDB taxonomy): Bacteria > Actinomycetota > Thermoleophilia > Gaiellales > Gaiellaceae > JACCTU01. The sequence continues at coordinate 2,616 of DASTHC010000020.1, read as the reverse complement.
CCGAGAAGATGTTCTGGGGCGACCGCTTCGGAAGCGTGACCGATCCGTTCGGCCACTCGTGGCAGATCGCCACGCACGTCGAGGACGTCTCACCCGAGGACATGGCCGAGCGGGCCAAGGAGGCAATGGCCTCGATGGCCGGCTAGCCGGTCGCGCGCAGGAGCGCGGCCGCGTGCTCGGACTCGCGTGAGTCGGAGTCGAGCCGCTCGAGCGCCTGCGCGAGACACTCCTTCGCGGCCTCGGCGCCGCCCGCCTTCCGGTGGACGACGCCGAGGTTCGCGAGGATGCGTCCTTCGTCGTGGCGCTTGTCGGTCTCGGCGAGCAGGGCGAGTGCGCGGTCGAGCGCGGCGACGGCCTCGGTGTAGCGGCCCCCGCTCGCGTGCGCGAGCGCGAGTGCGTTCAGTGCGAGCGCCTCGCCGTGCGCGTCGTTCTCCTGGCGGAAGCCGTCCGCCGCCTTCGAGGCGGTGTCGACCGCGCGGTCGATCTTGCCGTCGCGGCGGGCGCGCGTGCTTGCGGTGAGCAGCTCGACCGGCGAGCGCTCGAGCGGCTGGGCGATGCGCCGCGGAAGCTGTTCGAGCTGCTCCTTCACCGCGGGTGCGCGGGCGGCGGCCGCCTTCGTGAGTCGCTCGCCTCGCTTGCGCGTTCCGGCTGCGGCCGCGCGCGTGAGTCGCTCGCCTCGCGTGCGCGCCGCAGCCGTGATCGCCTGGGCGCGAAAGCGCAGCCGAAGGAGATGCCAGCGCGACGGAACGGCGAGCGCGACCCCGGCGCCGACGCAGCCGAGCAGCACGACGGCGAACCCGATCGCGGGCTGTCCGAGCGCGGCGAGGAGCGACCCCCAGAGCACCCCGATGCCGGCGATTCCTGCGGCCCGGAGCTTTGTGGCGATCGTCACTGCAGTTCACCCCCCAGGACGGACAGCGACGGAACGTACCGCTTCGCTCCTGCCTCGCCGAATCCTTCATGTTCGCTCCGGGCCCGATCGGGTAGGCGACTGGAGAGCGATCAAAGGAGGCTCGAATGGCAGTCATCGAAATTCTCACCTGGCGTGAGATTCAGTGGAGCACCGCTGATCTCGCCGGCTTCGAGGTCGAGGCGACCGACGGCAAGATCGGAAAGGTCGACGAGGCGACACGCGACGTGCAGATGCACGGCTTCATCGTCGTCGACACCGGCCCGTGGATCTTCGGCAAGAAGGTCATGCTTCCGGCCGGAATCATCCAGTCGGTCGAGCTCGACGAGCAGAAGGTGTACGTCAACCGGACGAAGGACGAGATCAAGAACGCACCTGAGTTCGACGAGAAGACGTTCCACGAGGAGCCGTATCGCGGTTCGGTGAGTTCGTACTACACGGACTTGGACCGCACCACGACGCGCTGACGCGTTCGGGTCGGCGGTGTTCGCACCGCCGACCCACCTCTCTCTTTCTATTCGCCGGCGGGGAGGCCCACGACCTGTTGCGTGAGCGCGCCGTCGACGACGATGCTCGTGCCGGTGATGTAGCTCGCTTCGCTCGAGCAGACCCAGGCGACGACGGCCGCCACCTCCTCCGGCGTCCCGGGCCGGCCGAGCGGAATCTCCGGCTTCAGCTCGTCCGCTTCGAGGTTCCGTTCCGTCGCGATCGCGCCCGGTGCGACTGCGACCACGCGAATCGACGGCGCGAGCTCGAGCGCGAGGCCGCGCGTGAGCATTCCGAGCGCCGCCTTCGCGGCCGCGTAGACCACGAAGCCCGGACGCGGCACGAGCTCGTGCACGCTCGTGACGTTCACGATCACGCCGCCGTCCTGCATCCGGCGCGCTGCTTCCTGCGACGCGAGCAACGCCGCGCGCACGTCGACGTCGAACGTGCTGTCGAAGTCGTCGGCGGTGAGCTCGAGTGCGGGCTTGGCGGTCGTCAGGCCGGCGTTGTTGACCAGGACGTCGAGGCGGCCGAAGTGGTCCGCGACGTCGCCGACGATGCGCGTCGGCGCTTCAGGGTCGGCGAGGTCGCCCCAGACGTGGTGCAGCGTGCCGTGCTCGCGCAGCTCGTCGGCGGTCTGCGTGTCCTCGCTGTGCGTGACGAAGCCGAGCGCGTAGCCGTCGCGCAGCAGACGCTCGGCGACGGCGCGGCCGATGCCCTTGTTCGCGCCGGTGACGACCGCGACGCAGTCCGTCATGCCGCCGGCGCGGCCATCGCTTCGGCGAGCTGCATCCGCGAGGAGATGCCGAGCTTGCGATACGCGCTGCCCAGGTGGACCTCGACCGTTTTCGGCGTCACGAAGAGGGCTTGCGCGATCTCGCGGTTCGTCAATCCTTCGGCGGCCATGCGGGCGACGCGCGACTCGCTCGGCGTGAGCGACTCGGCTCCCGAGATCGCGGTCGTGCGCGGCCGGGCGCCGCTCGCGAGGAGCTCTTCCTTCGCCTGCTCGGCGAGCTCGGCCGCGCCGCACGCGGTCGCGAGCTCGAGCACACGGCGCAGGTGGTCGCGGCCCTCGGCGCGCTGGTTGCGCCGGCGCAGCGACGCACCGAGCTCGTAGAGCGCGCGCGCCCGCGCGAGCTTCGCGGGCGACCCCTCGAGGATCGCGAGCGCCTCGTGGAGGTGCGGCTCGCCTTCCACGCCGCCGACGACGACGCCGAGCG
>DASTHC010000019.1:0-4185 GCA_035718485.1 Gaiellaceae bacterium | reverse complement strand
GATCCGTGCACGCCGGGCCGTCGCGAGGCCGCGCTGCAGCGCGCCGCCGAACGGGTCGAGACCGCGCTGACGGGGCTCGAGGAGCCGCTCGGTCGCTACCTGTTCGAGCTCGAGGCCGACCGTGCCGAAGGACGAAGCTGGTACTCCGAGCCGACGCACGCCGAGCTCCTCGACTGGCAGCCGGTGCTCAAGCGCGCCGGCGTGCACGCGTCGCCCGCGCGGGTCGCGCAGGTCTACCTCGAGCTCGCCGTGCTCGTTCGCGCGCTCGAAGGGCTGTCGAGCGCGGCGCAGTGGCGGAGCGAGATCGAGCGCTCGAGCCTGTGGGCCGGCCTGTTCGACCTCCGCGAGAACCTGCTCGGGCGGGCGCTCGAGGATCTGCGCGCACTCGCTGCGTGATCGTCTTCGCGGCGATCGCGCCGCACGGGGACATCGCGATCGAGGAGGCGTGCGCGCCTGACGAGCTCGAGCTCGGGCGGGCGACGCGCGAGGGAATGGGGGAGCTCCGGCGGCGCTTCGAGGCCGCGACCCCCGACGCGACGATTCTCTTCACGCCGCACAACGCGCACGTCGAGCGGCACTTCGGCGTCGTCGTCGCGGCGGCGCTGAAGGGCGGGCTCGGCGACTTCCTCCCAGGCGGCGCCGCCGAGCTCCGGCTCGAGTGTCCCGTCGACCGAAATCTCGCGCGCGACGTGCTCGACGCCCTCGACGACGTGGGAATCCCGGCCGTCGGCGTCAGCTTCGGCGGCAACGTCGCGGAGGAGTCGATCATGCCGCTCGACTGGGGCGCGTTCGTCCCGCTCTGGCACCTCGGCGGCCGGACCGAACCGCAGGTGCCCGTCGTCGTCGTCAGCCCGGCGCGCGACCGGCCGCCGGAGGAGCACGTCCGCGCCGGGGCGGCGATCGCGGCGGCTGCGCATGGCCGCGTCGCCGTCGTGGCGAGCGCCGACCATGGCCACGCGCACAACGCCGACGGGCCGTACGGGTTCGACCCGGCAGCTGCCGACTTTGACGCCCGGATCGTCGAGCTCGTCGAGTGCGGACGCCTTGACCGCATCCTCGAGCTCGATCCTGGGCTCGTCGCCGACGCGAAGGCGGACAGCTGGTGGCAGCTCCTCCTCCTGGCGGGCGCGGTCGGCGGCCACGGGACGGTCGAGCTGCACTCCTACGAGGCGCCGACGTACTACGGCATGCTCTGCGCCTCGATATCGTTCTGATATCCTGATAGCACGATGGCGAAGGAACCGCTCTTCGTCCGCATCCCGGTCGCCGAGGCGCGGAAGCTCGACGAGGCCTCGAGGCGCCTCGAGACCCCGAAGAGCCGGCTCGTCGCCGAGCTCGTCGCGCGCCACCTCGAGCAGCCGGTCGGGATCGACGCGCTCAAGGGCGCGCCGGTGGGACGGGCCGAGTTCGTCCCGGTGAACGAGCTCGAGGTGCTCACGCTCGAGCAGCTCGGCACGCTCCTCAGCCTCGAGCCCGACGTCGTGCGGGAGCTCGCTGAGCGCGGAGAGCTCCCGGGCCGCAAGCTCGGCGACGAGTGGCGCTTCTCACGCGCCGCCGTGCTCGACTGGCTCGCAGGGGACTAGCGGCGCACGTCGAATCGGCGCCCATGGCGCGGAAGAAGCGCAAGAGTCCGCTGCGCCCTCGGGTTCCCGCGCGCGTGAAGAAGCGCAGAGGCCGCCGACAGCGCGGCCACCACCATCCCGAGCTCTGGGGGCTCGGGCTCGCAGCCGCGGGGTTGTTCCTCGCGACGCTCTTCTGGTTCGGGTGGGAGGGAGGCGTCGTCGGCGGCTGGATCGTCGACGGCTTCCGCGGCGCGATCGGTGCGGCGGCGTACGCGGCGCCGGCCGCGTTGATCGCGATCGGCCTGCTCATGGTCGCGCGGAGCGCGCTCGTCGACGTGCGCCCGTTCCGCACCGGGCTGACGGTGCTCACGCTCGGTCTGCTGCTCGCGCTCGGTGCAGACCACGGCGGGCTCGCCGGCGGAGCGCTCGAAGGGCTCGTCGGCACGCTCCTCGGCTCGACGGGAGCGGCGATCGTCGGCGTGACGGCGGTCGTCGTCGGCGCGCTGCTCCTCTCCGGCGCGTCGCTCGGCGCGCTCCTCCGTCAGTCGGGCCATGCAGTTCACACCGCGGCGACCGCTCGAACCCGACGCGCGAGCCGGGCCGTGACGCAAGTAACAGACTGTTACAAGGAACCCGCCCCGGCGCGCGCTCCCGAGCCCCCGGTCGACGCGGTGCACGACTACCCCGACGTCGTCGGCGACCCGCCGCCGCTGCTCGTGCACGCGTCGGAAGAGGAGACGCAGACCGAATTGCCGGCCGTGTTCGAGGACACGCTCGAGTCGCACAGCGACTACGAGCTCCCGGACCGTACGCTCCTCCGCCGCTCGCCGCCCGCGAAAACCCCTGCTCAGGGCGATAACCGGATCGCCGAGGCGCTCGTCCAGACGCTCGCGAACTTCGGCGTCGACGCGACGATCGTCGGACAGATCGCCGGCCCGCGCGTCACGCGCTACGAACTCCGCCTCGCGCCCGGGACGAAGGTCGCGAAGGTTGCTGCGCTGAAGGACGACCTCAGCTACGCGCTCGCGACGACCGAGATCCGCATCCTCGCGCCGATCCCCGGCAAGCAGGCGGTCGGCGTCGAGGTCCCGAACCTCAGCCCGAACATCGTGACGCTCGGCGACATCTTCGACGACCTGCCCGCGAGTGCGAGCCCGCTCTCGGTCTGGCTCGGCAAGGACATCTCGGGCAGCTCGGTGTGGACCGACCTCGCGCGGATGCCGCACATCCTGATCGCGGGCACGACGGGCTCGGGCAAGTCGGGCTGCATCAACACGATCCTCACGTCGATCCTCCTCCGCTCGACGCCGGACGACGTGCGCATGATCCTGATCGACCCGAAGCGGATCGAGCTCGGCTTCTACGAGTCGATCCCGCACCTGCTCACGCCGGTCGTCTCGAACCCGAAGCAGGCCTCCGCGGCCCTGATCAACGTCGTGACCGAGATGGAGCGCCGCTACGAAAAACTGAGCATCGTCCGCGCGCGCAACCTGCCCGAGGCGAACCGCGCCCTCCGATCGCGCGGCGAGCAGCCGCTCCCGTACCTCCTCGTCGTGATCGACGAGCTCGCCGACCTGATGATGACGAGCCCGCAGGAGGTGGAGGACGCCATCATCCGCCTCGCGCAGAAGTCGCGCGCGGTCGGGATCCACCTCGTGCTCGCGACGCAGCGCCCGTCGGTCGACGTGATCACCGGGATGATCAAGGCGAACGTCCCGTCCCGGATCGCGTTCGCGGTCTCGAGCCAGACCGACTCGCGCGTGATCCTCGACTCGAACGGGGCCGAGAGCCTCCTCGGCCAGGGCGACATGCTCTTCAAGCCGCTCGGCACGTCGCGGCTCCAGCGGGTCCAGGGTGCGTTCGTGACGGAGGAAGAGGTGACGCTCGTCGTCGAGCAGTGCCGCGCGCAGCGTGAGCAGGAGCTCGACGAGTCGCTTCTCGAAGCCCACGACGTCCAGGTCGAGGCAGACGAAGGCGACGACGTGTTCGACCCCGACGAGGATCCGCTTCTCGACCGCGCGATCGAGATCGTGGTCACGGCCCAGACGGCTTCTACGAGCCTCCTCCAGCGGCGGCTCCGCGTGGGGTACACGCGGGCCGGCAGGCTGATCGACATGCTGGAGCGGCGTGGGATCATCTCGGGCTACGAGGGCTCGAAGCCGCGGCGCGTGCTCGTCGGCGAGGTCGACCTCCAGCGGGTCACCCTGGCCGAATGACCTGTTCTGGTTAGGCCCAGGCGGCTAACCGTAGGAACGGAGCGGAGTCTCACTGTGGAACAGCGGTCTGGAACGGGGTAGCATCGCCGTGCCCTGACCCGGGCGCTACAAACGCAAAAGAAGTCAGGAGGAGTCTTGTTGAGCAAGAAGCGTTTCCTGCCGCTCGCGGTAGCGGTCGCGGTCATTGCCGTGCTTGCCGCCATCCTCGGCGGCACCGCTCCGGCGGCGCAAAAAGCGGCGACGGCGAAGGTCGGTCTCGTCTCCGACGTCGGCCGGTTCAACGACAAGTCGTTCAACCAGTCGGCACTCGAAGGTCTTCAGCGCGCGCAGCGTGTCCTGAAGGTGCAGGGCCGCGCAGTCGAATCGCGCGCGGCGAGCGACTACATCGCCAACCTCGCGAGCCTCTC
>DASTHC010000018.1:0-6780 GCA_035718485.1 Gaiellaceae bacterium | reverse complement strand
GTCGTTCGTCGGCCGCGAGGACGAGCTCGTCCAGGCCGCCACACTGCTCCGTCGGCACCGCCAAGTGACGCTCACCGGTCCACCCGGCGTGGGCAAGAGCCGACTCGCGCTCGAGACGGCGCGCTCGCTCGAGGACGAGTTTCCGGACGGCATCTGGCTCGTCGACTTCGCGCGCGCGGGCGGCGCGGACGACGGCGTGCGACTGCTCGCACACGCCGTCGACGCCCGCGGCGCCGACCCGCTCGCGCGTGTGGCTTCTCGCCTTCGTCACGCAGCGGTTCTGCTCGTTCTCGACGCGTGCGAGCACGTGCTCGACGAGGCAGCGCGGATCGTGTCGACCGTCCTCGCGGACTGCCCGCAGGTCCGGATCCTGGCGACGAGCCGCGAAGCGCTCCACGTCACGAGCGAGGTGAGGCTCCCCGTCGTGCCGCTCGAAGCCGCGGGTGTCGAGCTCTTCCTCGAGCGTGCGCGCGCGGCACGTCCCGGATTCGAGGCCGACGCGGAGGATGTCGCGCTCGCCGGCGAGATCGCCCGGCGCGTCGACGGATTGCCGCTGGCGATCGAGCTCGCCGCCGCGCGCGTGAACGTGCTCGGTCTCGGTGAGCTCGTCGCCGTGCTCGAGCGGCGCGCGGTGCTCCTCCGCGACAGCCCGGTCTCCGACCCAACGCGCACGGCGCTGCGGGGCCTCGTGGAATGGAGCTACGACCTCTTGCACGGGGACGAGAAGACGGTGCTCCAGCAGCTGGCCGTCCACCGTGGCGGCGCATCCCTGCCGTCGCTCGTCGCGCTCGCCGCGAGGAACGGCCTCAACGAGGCGACCGTCGCGTATCTCGTCGCAGCGCTGGTCGACAAGTCGATCGTGTCTGCGTCGTTCGCAGACGGCGCGGCTCGCTACGACATGCTCGACACGGTCCGCGAGTACCTGCTCGAACTCCTCGTCGAGAGCGGCGCGCTGGCCGCCGTCCGCGGCGCCCACGCCGAATACTTCGCGGCGCTCGCCGACGAGGCGCGTGTCGAGCTGCGCGGGCCGGATTGGCTGCGCTGGGAACGTCGCCTGGAGCTGGAGAACGACAATCTCTGGGCGGCGCTGGCGTACGCTCGCGACGCGCTCGACTCTGCGATCGCGGTTCGACTCGGGACGTTGGGGTGGTACTTCGCGCTGGCCGACCGCGTCTCCGAGGGGCGGCGTTTCCTCGAGCTCGCTCTCTCTGCCACGGACGATGACGCTCCGGTCGAGTTGCGGATCGAGCAGCTCGCCGACATCTGCTACATCGCAACCGAAGAGTTCGATCTCGGTTCCGCCCTCGCGGCCGGCGAACGCGCGGTCTCGCTTGCCGCGACCGCTGCGGCGCCGTGGCAGCGCGGCTTCGCTCAACTGATGCTCGCGCTTGCCCTTGGACAATCGGGCGAGGTTGAACGCGCTGCCGCGATGGCGGACGACGCGGCCGCCGCGTTCGAGGCGGCGAACGACGACTGGGGCATCGCGGCGAGCAGCCTCATTCGCGCGATCGGTGCGGCGCACGCGGGCGACGTATCTGCCGTCACTGCGACGGCCTCGGTCGCCCGCCGTCACGCTGACGCGGTCGGATACGACGCGTTTCGCGCCCCGGTGCTGCTGCTCGAAGCGTGGGCCGCCGAGGGACGCGGCGAAGACGCGGCCGCGGTGGATGCGTACCGGCAGGCGTACGAGCTCGCCGGGCGAATCGGATTCGGCGACCACGCGGCGTTCGCTCTCGCCGGACTCGGAGCGATCGCTCTGGCGAACGGCGATCTGAGCAAGGCCGAGGAGCTCCAGCAGCAGGCGCTTACGACCGCAGACGCAGCCCAAGCGCCGGGGGTCGCGGCCCAGGCACGTGTCGAGCTCGCTCGGATTGCCGCGGCGTCCGGAAACACTGACGAAGCCGATCGCCTGTTCCGCGAGGTTCTCGGGTGGTCGACGATGGAACGGCCGCACCAGGCGCGCGAGAGCCTCTTCGTCGCGCTCGCCGGGAACCCGGCGACGGCAGCGGAGCGTGGGCTCGCCGAGATCGCCGAGCCCCGGCCCGACACCGCGCTCACCTAGAGCTGGCAGGCGCGACGCCGCGGCTGGCAGAGCGTTGGCAGCGGCGGTGACGAGCCTTGGTGGGTCAGAAGACCCAACAGGAGGCTCGAACATGAGCACGACCGCGATCAAAGACCCGATTGAGGACGCCCGCCGCCGGATCGACCGGCTGCACGCATTCGCGCATAGTGGTGCCGCTGCGGATAGCTCACGGATCTGGCGGCATCTCGACGCGCTGCGCCGGGAGGAGGCATCCCTCCTGGCCGCGGCCCGCGAGGCCCCGAACGAGATCGAGGAGAAGCTCGGCCAGCTGAGGACGAGGCTCGCGGTCGCCGAGAGCGCGCTGGTCGCAGACATCTCCGATGAGTGGACAAGGTTCGCGGCCGCCGTCGAGGACGAGCTCCGCGGCTGGGGCGTCTACCTCGAGCGTGTGCAGGCGACGGCCGCGATGGCCGGCAATGCGCGCGCGCGGGCCGAGGCGGCGATTGCCGACGTCCGCAGCGAGCGGATCGCAGTCCACGACCGGCTCGCGCAGGCACGCGAGGACGTCAACGGCGCCTGGCATGAGCAGAGGAACCACGTCAGCGCAGCTCGCGACGAGCTCGAACGGAAAGCCGACGAACTGCCGGCGAGGATCAAGTGAAGCTGCGGTTCGAGAAAGAGGAGAGCGACGTGCAAACGATCGACCCGGCACCGGCGACCGCACTCGTCGCGCTTTGCGCCGGGGCGCTGATCGTTCACGCCGGCGTCGCCAAGCGCCAGCTCACGTCGGTCAGCGCCCTGGCAGCAGGGAACGCGGCCGTGGCAGCGGTTTGGCATTCACGCCGCGCACGCTTCGTCGTGCAACTGACAGCCACGGAATGGAGGTAAGGAGATGGAAACGTTGTTCGACCGCGCTGCGAAGATCTCGCGGACGCAGGTCACGAAGATGCGTTGGGTGCTCGGCCTGCACGGCCTGGCGTCCGTGGTGTTCGGCGTGATGGTTCTCGTCTGGCCCGGCATCAGCGTCTACGCGCTGACGATCCTGTTCGGCGCCTACACGCTCGCGACGGGCATCCTCGAGTTCGGCACTGCGTTCACCACGCAGGGGAAGGAAGAGCGCGCGTGGCTCATCCTGAGGGGCCTTCTCGGGATCACTGCCGGCGTGCTCGTCTTCGCCTGGCCCGACCTCTCGGCGCTCGCGCTCCTGTACGTGATCGGCGCGTATGCCGTTGCGTTCGGGATCCTGTGCGTCGTCGCGTCGCTCCGGCTTCCACTGGACGGTCGAGACACGGCGTCGATGATCCTGACCGGCCTCGTCGCGATCGTCTTCGGGATCGTGATCTTCGCGGAGCCGGGCGCAGGTGCGCTCGCGGTGCTCGGACTGATCGCGGCCTTCGCGCTCGTCACCGGGATCATCGAGCTCGTTGTCTCGATCGCCGGCGAGAAGCTGCTCGAGCGGAAGGTGAAGACCTTCGTGTCGCATGCGCCGTCGCTAAAGACGCCCGAGGCGTCACATTGATGGTCGATCTGCTCGACCGCACGTCCTCGGAGCCGGCGACGAGCTCGCCGGCTCCGCGTGCGTCTGCTGACCTGCCACCCGTCCTCGACCGAGACGTCCGCTTCGGCGCGGCCGTCTACGGATCGTTCCTCGTCGCGTCCGTGATCGGCGTCGCGTACGAGTCGGGGGCGGGCGCACGAACGATGACCGCATCGTTGCTCGGGTCGATGCTGGTCTACTGGGCGGCGCACGCGTGGTCCGACGCCGTCGGTGAGCGAATACGCGTCGGCAAGGCGTTCCGGCCTCGCGACATGCTCTTGATCGCGCGTCGGGAGTGGCCGCTCGTCGAAGCTGCCGCTCTCCCGTCGATCCTGCTTGGACTCGCGTGGGCCGGAGCATGGTCTCGCGAGACGGGCGCGAGGCTGGCACTTGCAGCGGCCCTGGTGCAGGTCGTCTCGTGGGGATTCGCCGCGGGGCGACGCGCCGGAGGGAGCCGGCTCACAGCCGCCGCGCTCGCCGCCGGCGAAGGCGTGCTCGCGGTGCTCCTGCTCGCCGCCGAACGGCTCGTCCAGTAAGAGCCCTCCTCCCAAGCGACCCTGGCGGCAGCAGGCGTCGGCGGCTTGGCATTGGCGTGGCATCGCTCTCCGCCACCCTGCGTCGCAGATTCCTCGAAAGGAGATGCGATGACCACGACAGCAAGTGAAGCGACAACGGTGGCGCCGCGGGCGACGCCGATGGGCGACACTTCCGTGACTGAAACGTCCACGCGTCAGCGGCGTCTGATCTTCGGCGCGCTGCTCCTCGTCCTCTTCATCGCGTCCCTCGACCAGACGATCGTGTCGACCGCGCTGCCGACGATCGTCGGCGACCTCGGCGGCCTCGAGCACCTCTCCTGGGTGGTGACCTCGTATCTGCTCGCGTCGACGGTGGTCGGGCCGCTGTACGGGAAGCTCGGCGATCTCTACGGCCGCAAGCGCGTCCTCCAGTTCGCGCTCGTGCTCTTCCTCGTCGGCTCGGCCCTGTGCGGGCTGGCGCAGAGCATGCCGCAGCTGATCGCGTTCAGAGCGATCCAGGGGCTCGGCGGCGGCGGTTTGCTCGTGGTGGCGATGGCTGTCGTAGGCGACCTTGTCGCGCCTCGCGATCGTGGCCGCTATCAGGGCCTGTTCGGCGGCGTGTTCGGCATCTCGGTCGTCGCCGGTCCACTGCTCGGCGGCTTCTTCGTCGACAACCTCTCCTGGCAGTGGATCTTCTACGTCAACCTGCCGCTCGGCCTCGTCGCGCTGGCAGTGATCGCGACCACATTCCGCTCGCGGCAGGTGACGACGCGGCATCGGATCGACTGGCTCGGGACGATCGTCCTCACCGCCGGGCTGTCGGGCGTCATCCTCTACACGAGCCTCGGCGGTACGAGCTACGCCTGGGACGCGCCGGGGATGCTCGCGGCGATAGGCGCCGGCGTTGTGCTGCTCGCGGTGTTCCCGCTCATCGAGAAGCGCGCCGAAGAGCCGATCCTGCCGCCGGAGCTCTTTCGCAACATGACGTTCAGGACGACGAGCGCGATCGGATTCGGCGTCGGATTCGCGCTCTTCGGCTCCGTCACCTTCGTCCCGCTCTACCTGCAGATCGTCAAGGGCCACAGTGCCACCGACTCCGGACTGTTGATGACGCCGATGATGCTCGGCGTCCTCGTCACCTCGACGGCGAGCGGCTTCCTGATCTCTCGCTATGGGCGCTACCGCGCCTTTCCGATCGCCGGCACGGCGATCTCAGCCGTCGGGCTGTACCTGCTCTCGACGCTCGAGGTTGCGACGGCGACGGAGGTCGCGGCCGGCTACATGCTGCTGCTCGGGCTCGGCCTCGGGCTCGTGATGCAGGTGCTCGTGCTCGCCGCGCAGAACGCGGTCGACTACCGGCTGCTCGGCGTCGCTACCTCGGGCGCGACGCTGTTCAGGCAGGTCGGCGGCTCGATCGGCGTCTCCGCCTTCGGCGCAATCTTCACGAACGAGCTTGGCCGCGAGCTCACGGGCCGTCTCCCGGCCGGCGCACACGCGCCCGCGAACGCGAGCCCCGCCGCCATCCAGCACCTCCCGGCCGCGATCCATGAGGTGTACGTCACGGCCGTCGCCGTCGCGCTCCATCCGGTCTTCCTGACGGCGACCGCAGTGATGGTCGTCGCGTTCGGCCTGACCTGGCGGCTGCGGGACGTGCCGCTGCGCGAGACTGCCGGCGCGGCCGACGGTGAGAGCGTGCCGCGCCGCGACGCGGGCTCCGACAACGAGCCTGAGCCAGTTCCGGCTCCGTCATCCATCGCGATCCCCTCAATCTCCAGTGGAACGCCTCGCCGCGCCCGATCGGGAGCCGGAGTCGCAGGGCTTCGGCAGCAAACCTGACGGCGCCTCGTATCGCCGTTGCTGGAGCGTCTTTCGGCTCGGCCGTGGCACGCGCGTCATATGCATATGTCGACTGGGTTCGACGTGTATACGAGCGCGCCGAAGCGAGCTCTCCGCTGCCGCCACCGTGACCATGACGCTGAGCTAGCGCTGACTGCGATCAGCTGTCGGGATAGCCGACGTCTAGCAGGTCGCTGATGAGTCCTGTTAGGTCGTCGCAGTGTGTTGCGCCGCGGCTGTCGATCAACAGGCCGAGCCGACGTCGCTTCGGGTTTACGACCGCGACGACGATTCTGGAGCGTGAGACGAGGCAGGCAGAACCTCGGCGTCGCCAGGCGCCGCCGAGTCGCTCTTTGTAGAAGCGCATCGCGTCGCGTTGCGTCCGTGGGCGCGAAAGGAACGAGATCCTCCCGACCGCTTCGAACGGCACCCCAACATCGCCGTGCAAAGTTTCCGCAATCAGCAACCGTGCGCGGGGATAGTGAGGCACGGTGCGTGCGAGCCGTGCGTTCGCCCGCGCGTACGCGGAGTCGTCGGCCGTCGCTGCGCTTACCTCGGCGGCCGAGCCCGCTACGACGAGGATGAGCGCGACAGCTGCCAGGCGGATCATCGATCTCTATCTTCGGCGGTGTCTGCGGCGCTCTTTACGCCCGCTCGGCGACCCTTTGGTGATCAGAAACCTGCAGCCGAGTAGGTCTCGGCCGCGCCCAGCGGTGGCTCCCTCGGTATGTGACCACGAATGTGACCAGACCGGTGACAATGGGACCGCCGTGCTCGGGGCGGGCGCGGCGAGGTCGGTCGAGGCGCATCCCCGGCCGACCTCGCGGGTGCGTCCGTCCTTACGACTTCACTCGTCCGACGAGGTTCTC
>DASTHC010000017.1:0-21360 GCA_035718485.1 Gaiellaceae bacterium | reverse complement strand
GCGGTCGAGGCGAGCATGGGGAAGATCGGCGTGAAGAGCTCGAACCCGACGGCACGCAGGCCTTCCTCGCCGGACGTCATCGCGACCTCGGCGGTGCGCGTGAGGTCGCCCGAGAGCATCAGCGCGCGTCGCGCGAGCTCTCCGGGGACGGAAGCGGCCTTTGCGATCGCGTCGACCATCAGCCCCGCGAGCGCGCCCTGCCTCAGCTCGCCGGTGAAGAGACGCTTGACGAAGTCGCCCTCGTCGCCCGTCGCACGCTCGAGAACTGCTCGGAGGATGTCGCGTCGCCGGCCGGCCGAACCGGGCCCCGTCGCCTCCTGGACGTCCGTGATCGCGCGATCGAGGTCGCCGATCGTCAGCGACGGCTCGGCAGCCGGCGCGACGTCGATGCCGAAGACCGTCGCGTACCCGACACCGACTCGGCCCTGCCGGGGGACGCCCGCGAGGAAGCCGGCCGCGACGGGCACTTCGGTCGGGTCGAGCCCGCGGAGGAGCTCCGCAAGGATCGCGACCTTCCGCGAGCGGGCGCTCTCCGCTGCGACGGCGCGCGATGCCGCGACGAGGTCGATGAGCAGGGTCACAGGGTCGCCACCGTCGAGCCCGATTGTCCCAGCTGGGCTAGTAGGAGGGCTTGGCGAAACAGGCGCTGTGCCGTCGGGCCCGTTCCACCAAACCCTGCTAGAGCGAGAGCGGTGCGCGCGTGTCGACCAGGCCGAGCTCGTTCGCGCGCCGAAGCGCCTCGACCCGGCCCGACGTGCTGAGCTTGCGGTACACGTTCGTCAGGTGGTACTTGACCGCCTGCTCGCTCACGCGAAGCTGGAGCGCGATCTGCTTGTTGGAGCGGCCTTCCGCGAGCCCCGCCAGCACCTCGGACTCGCGCTCGGTCAACCCCGCCTCGCGCGCGGCGCGCTCGCTTCGGCGCTCGCCCGACTCGATGACGTTCGAGGTCACCGTTCCCTCGGCAACCTGCCTGAGGACCGCCGCGAGATCTCGCGGGTCGACGCTCTTCGAGACGAACGCGCTCGCCCCACGGGCGAGGACTTCCCGCGTGAGCTCCTCGTCGTCGCTCCCGCTCAGGGCGACCACCCGGACGCTCGGGAAGCGCTTCCTCAGCTCCTCGAGCACCTGGACACCGTCCATCCCGGGCATCCGCAGGTCGAGCAGCACGATGTCGGGCGCGGCGTCGCGTGCGAGCACGAGCGCCTCGTAGCCGGACCGCGCCTCGCCCACGACATCGATCTCGTCCTCACCGGCCAAGGCGGACCGGATGGCCTCGAGCATCAGTTGATGGTCGTCGACCACCAGCAGCCTCAGTTGTCCCATCGCCGCAGAACCTTCTTTCTCACGCCCGCTTCGTGCCCTCCGATGCATTCTGGGCCTCGCGCGGCGCCACGGGATCCCTCCCAAGGGTGATTCAGAGCGAACTGGCCGTCGGGTGGGGCAACCCAGCCCTCCGTCCATAGCGAGCCGGAGGGCCAGGTTTCGATAATTGCGGCGTGGACCCCTCCCCACCCCTGCGCGTTCGGCTCAGCTCTCCGGCCCTGGGCGACGACCTCGTCGACGCGCTCGTCGCGGGCGACTGCCTGTGCGCCCGGACGGGCGACAACACGCTCGTCGTCCTGCACCGCGCGGCGAGCGACGAGGCCGAGGCGCGGCTCGAGCTCGGGTTCTTCCTCCGCGCCTGGTCGAACACGCGCGGCGTCACCGCCGAGCTCGTCTAGCTAGACGGAGACGAGCTCGGGCTCGACGAGCTCGCGCTGGAACGCGAAGCGGACCGCCTCGGTCCGGTTCGCCACGCCGAGCTTGCGGTAGACGTTCGTCAGGTGGAACTTGACGGTCTGCGGCGCGATCTGCAGGTCCGCCGCGATCTGCTTGTTCACGAGACCCCGCGCGAGGGCGCGCAAGACGGCGAGCTCGCTCACGGTCAAGAGCGCCGCCGCATCGTCCGCCTCCGCGTTTTCCTGCAGCGCTGCGGGCTGCGAGGCGACGGTCTCCTCGACCGCCTGGCGCAGCACGGACGCGAGGTCGCGCGGATCGACCTGCTTCCTGACGTACGCGCTCGCGCCGAGCCTGAGAGCCCGGTGCGCGATGCGCGGCTCGTCGTGACCCGAGAGCATCACGACCTTCACCCGCGGGTGCTTTTCTCGGATCTCGCGCAGACAAGCGAAGCCGTCGGTCCCGGGCATCGCGACGTCGAGCACGACGACGTCGGGCGCCTTCTGCGCCACTTGCGGCAGCAGCTGCCGTGCCGACTCCGCGACCGCAACGACGTCGAAGTCCCCGTCGTCCTCGAGCATCGCCTGCACGGCCTCGAGCACGAGACGGTGATCGTCCGCCAGCACCACCCTGATCCGCGGCATGCAGGGACTCTCCCAGGAGACGTCCCTCAGTTGAGCTAGACCCTGGTCTAAGCCGGCTAGACGTAGCCCTTCAGCTGTTCCGCGAAGAGCTTCATGATCCAGAGCGACGCGAGGAACATGAACGCGAGCACTGGGGCGACCACGCCGACGACGGCGAGGACCGCAGCCGCGTGCGAGATGCCAACTGCAGCGTCGAGCGGGATCGTGCCCACCTGCGCGAGGAGGAACGCGATGACCACGCGAAGGACGGCGTCACCGAACTTGCTCGGCGCCGCGCGGGGCCAACGCAGATACGACCAGAGCGCGAGGAGTGCCGATGCTGCAACGAGGGCGAGTAGCAGTCCTGCTTGACCCAAACCGCGCTCCCTTCCGGAGTCGACCGACGACCGAACCTATCCGTTCTATCGGACGACTTGCAAGCGCGGTTTAGCCAAACGTCACGTCGACCCAAAAAACTCCGCAGCGCGAGCGAGCACCGGCCCGAGGATAAGGATGAACATCGCGGGCAGGATCAACGCCACGAGTGGGAAGAGGATCTTCGTCGGCGTCTTCTGAGCCCGCTCCTCGGCAGCCTGCCGCCGCCGCTTTCGCATGTCGATTGCCAGGTCACGAAGCACCTTGCCGATCGACACGCCGAGTGCCTCGCCTTGGATCAGTGCTTGTGTGAATGCCCGGAGCGCCGGGCTGTCGACGCGCGTCGAGAGGTTGCGCAGCGCCTCAACGGGCGTGAGTCCCAGGCTTTGCTCTCGTAGCACGAGACGCAGCTCGTCGCCGAGCGGCCCCTGGATGCTCCTCGCCGCCAGCTGGATCCCTGCGGCGAACGCGACTCCTGCTTCGACGGTCGTCACGAGCAGATCGACGAGCTCCGGTACCTCGCGGTCGACCCGCTCGATTCGCGATCGAGCCCGGCGCTTCGTCGCGAAGCCGGGCACGAACCATGCGAGCGCGGCGCCCCAGACTCCCAGGAAAACCGAGCGGGCGGCGAGGGAGCCGTCGAGACTGCCCAGAATGAGCAGGCTCACCGGTAGGGCGATGCCAAGCATCCGGTAGCCGAGGAACGTCGCCACGGACAGGCGATAGAGCCCTGCTGCGTCGAGCTGCCGCCGAAGCGATCGCTCTCTCTCGGCCCCAAATCGACCGAGGACACGGTTACCCGCACTCGACGCAGCGGCGTCGACGAGCGTGCGAAGGTCGAGCGATCGCCCGACTGAGGGAGTCGGCGTGTTGAAGCCGTACGAACGGATCTGCGCCAGCGTCCGACGTTCACGCGCCCGCGCGAGCGAAACCGACCGGAGCACGAGCACGCACGACAGTGCAATAAGGGCGAGACCGGTGAAGAGGAACAGAGCCACGTCGCCTCCTAGACGTCGATGTCGACGATGCGTTGAATCACCAGCGACCCTGCCGCCACCATTGCCACAGCGACGAGCAGTGCGATCTGGCCGACAGAGCTCGAGAAGAACGCGCTCATGATGTCGGGGTGCATGAACCACATGAAGAGCGTCAGGCCGATGGGAAGGGCCGTGAGAATCCACCGCGCCATCCGACCTTGTGCCGTCAGCGTGCGAACAAGCCGGCGGAGCTCGCTTCGCTGCCTGATCGTCTCGACGACCGTGTCGAGAACCTCCGCCGAGTTACCCCCTGCGGTCCGCTGAAGCTCGGCGAGCAGGGCGATCTGCTCGAGATCCCGGTTCGCCATCCGATCCGCCATCCGCCTGATCGCGACCTCGGGGGGAACGCCGAACTGGTCGTCCTGGACGACCCGGTGCAGTTCTTGACGCGCAGGCTCCTGAGCGTTCTCGACGACGACGCCGAGCGCGCCGCTGAAGCTGTGGCCGGCCCGAAGTGCGGACGCAAGCACCTGCAGCGCAGTCGGGAGCTGGTCGGCGAAATCGTTGCGAAGAGCCCTCAGCTTCCAGCGTACGATCGAGTGCGCGACAACCGGCGGCGTAACGAGACCGAACAGCGCGAGTACCAACGAGAATTGCGCGAGGACGAAAGCAAGCGCCAGTGAGGCTCCGGCCGTCGTGAACGCGACCTTCCGCGCCGTCCAGTCGAGCCGTGCGATCTCCAGGTCGCGCTCGAGCTTTGCCCACCAGCCGCGCGTGTAGCGGTTCTCGGCGAATGCCTTCCGCATCATCGCGCGTTCATGCTCGACAAGGGTCGTCGGAAGCGCGGCCGAGAAGTGACCGATCCGCTCGACGACGTTCCGCCTCGGGCCGCGCGCGAGCAGGAGCAACGACCAGCCGAGCAGAGCAGCAAACCCGATTCCGACGGCCACGATCGACGCGGGGGACATCACGAAGCGCGACATCAGCGACCGGTGATAGGGGTCGATGCGCGCCGGCGTCGGAGCGACGTAGTCCGCCCTCGCATCGCCGGAGCCCGCGAGCGCAATGTCGACGATGACCCGAGACTCCGGCCGCGCGTCCGAGCGGTAGCGAACGAGGAATTCGCTCGCGAGCCGGCGTCCCAGCTCCGAATAGATCGCGCTCAGCTCGTCAGCCGACCCGGCTTCGGCGTACGAACCGCCGGTCCTGCGGGCGATCTCCTCGAGCGCGGTTCCGTCATACGCGTCGGAACGGAGTCCGACCGTGAAGATGCGTACACGCGCGCGCTCGGCGGCGGCGACGATGTGATCGACCCCCCAACCGCTGCCGACGTCGGCGCCGTCCGACAGCAGAACGATGGAGCCCGCCGAGATCCGCGAGTCCCGCAGAAGCTCGACCGAGCGGTCGAGCGCGTCGTAGATCCGGGTCCCATACGCCAGCTCCGGCGGATCGCGGAACGCCTCGGCGAGCAACTCCGCGTTGCTCGTCGGACTCTGCACGACCGTCACATCACCGTTGAACGCGACGAAGCCGAGTTCGGCACCCTCCTGACGCTCGTTCGCGAACCGACGCGCCGCTTCCATCGCCGCGGTGAACGGTGCACCCGCCATGCTCTTGCTCGCGTCCACGGCGAGGACGGCTCCGAACCGAATCCCACTTGCCGCGAGGGGAGAGACCCGAACGTCGCGGACACGCTTGCCGTTCTCACGGACCTCGACGGAAGACGCGTCGAGCGCGGCTCCGTCCGCAGAGCTCACGACGTAGCCGCGCTCGGGAAACGGAAGCCGCGTCACCGGAGCGATCTCGAGCACCGCGCCGGCGGCCAGGGTGGGGACCGCCGCCGCGGTGAGGGCGAGAAGCGCGCCGAGCGCCGCGAGACGCCGCCGCATCACGACTGCCACCCCACGCCGGCCGCGGCGAGGTGCGGGCCGCCGAAGAGGTCGAGCGGCAGCTCGATGCCGTGACGCTCGAACTTGCCGAGAAAGCCAGGATGGAGGCCCGTGGACCGGAGTTCGCCGACGATCTTTCGCTCGGCGTCGATCCGGTCGACCCTGAACTCGAAGAGCTTGTGGAGGGTGATCATCTCGCCCTCCATCCGCTGAACCTCCGAGATCTCGACGACGCGGCGCGAACCATCGTCGAGCCGGTCGAGGTGGACGATCATGTCGAGCGCGGACGAAACGTGCTGGCGGATCGCTCGCAGCGGGAGCTCGTAACCCGCCATGAGCACCATCGTCTCGAGCCGGTTGAGCGCGTCCCGCGGCGAGTTCGCGTGGACCGTCGAGAGCGAGCCTTCGTGACCCGTGTTCATCGCCTGGAGCATGTCGAGCGCCTCCGCGCCGCGGACCTCGCCGACGATGATCCGGTCGGGCCGCATGCGAAGGGCGTTCCGGACGAGGTCACGGATCGTGATCTCGCCCTCCCCCTCGATGTTCTTGGGCCTTGCCTCGAGGCGGAGGACGTGCTGCTGCGCCAGCCGGAGCTCGGCGGCGTCCTCGATCGTGACGATGCGGTCGCGCTCGGGGATCGCCCCGGAGAGCGCGTTCAGGAGCGTCGTCTTGCCCGAGCCGGTGCCGCCCGAGACCAGAATGTTCAGCTCGGCCTCGATGCAGCGGCTGAGAAAGCTCGCGCCGTCCTCCGAGAGCGTTCCGAGCTGGACGAGCTCGGGGATGTCGAAGCGGTCCTGCCTGAACTTGCGGATCGTCAGGAGCGGCCCCGAGAGTGAGAGCGGAGGAATGACCGCGTTCACGCGCGAGCCATCGGGCAACCGCGCGTCAACGAGCGGCGAGGACTCGTCGATCCGCCGACCGACCTGGCCGACCATCTTCGTGATGATCCGCCGGAGATGCGACGCGTCGGTGAAGCGGAGCGTCGTCTCGGAGATACGACCCTGGCGCTCGATCCAGATCTCGTGTGGGCCGTTGACCATGATCTCCGAGATCGACGGGTCCGACAGCAGCCGCTCGAGCGGGCCGTACCCGAAGATGTCGTCGGCGATCTCGCCGGCGAGCCGGTCGCGGTCGTCCCGTGAGAGCGCGACCTCTTGACGGAGCTGGTCGTCGATCTCGGATTGGACGCGCTCCCGCACTGCGTCGCTGTCGCCCACGTCGAACAGGCGTGGACCGAGCTCGCTGACGAGCGCGAGGTGGATCCGGTTCTTCAGCTCGGCGAACGGGTCGTTGCCGTTCCCCCAGGACGGGGTTGCAGAGCCGTTGCTCGAGAGTCTCTCGTGGAGGTTCATGGTCAGCTCCGCTTCCCGACGAGGATCCGCCTGCGCGAGCCGTTGCCGGTCTCGGCGGCCGCGTCGCCGTTCGACGACGCCCTGACGTAGCGCCGCGCGAGCCCGGCGAACGCCTTGGCCGCGTTCGACTTCGGCTCCGCGACCACGATCGGCTGTCCTGCGGTGATCGCGCGGGGGATCGCGCGATCGCTCGGTACGAGCACGTCGGGCCTCCTGCCGAGGAGCTGCTCGACGTCCTGCTCGCTGATCCCGACGCTCGTGTCGGCGCGGTTGAGCACGAGCATCAGCTCCTCCGACGCGTAACCCATCTGCGCGAGCGTCTCGAGGCCGATCTTGGTGTCCTTCAGCGAAAGCGCATCGAGCATGCCGACGACGCAGAGCTCCGATGAGTTGTCGACGGCCGCGATCACCTCCGGCGTGAAAGCCGGCGGCGTGTCGACAACGACCACCTCGTACCGCGACCGGAGGATCTCGAACACCTCGCGGAGGAACGGCACGCTCACGGCGGCCGCCTGGTCGGGCCGGAGCGGGGCGAGCAGCGCACGCGCGCCCGACGGATGCTCGGCGAGGAAGCTCTCGATCTTGTCGCCGTCGAGCGAACCACCGGACACGGCCAGGTCGTAGACCGTTCGCTCCGGCTTCAGCCCGAGCGCGAGCCCGACGTCGCCGAACTGAAGGTCGAGGTCGACGATGACGGTCGAGGCGCCTTCGAGCGCAAGCGCGACCGCAATGTTGCACGACGTCAGCGTCTTGCCCGTGCCGCCCTTTGGCCCGAGAACCGTCACGAGTTGGCCTCTGTCCGAGGCGGGCGCAGAGCCGCGCCGTCTCGCGAGCGCCTTCTCGAACGCGAAGGCGAGCTGAGACGAGTTCTGCGGCAGCGTGATCAGGTCGTCGGCGCCGGCCTCGAACGCGCGTTCGAGAAACCCGTTCGGCGTTCCGCTGTAGAGCGCTACGACCGGCCGGTCGCTGCGCTGACGCGCAGCGTTGCCGATGAGCTCGAGCGCCTCGTCCCGCGCGTCTGCGCAGCCCACGACGACGAGGTCTGCAGCCTCCTGCAGCTCGACCGCGGTGCGGTCGTGCGCGTCGGCCAACGACACGAGCCGGACCGGTACGCCCGCGGGGAACGCGCCACGAATCGTCCCCGAGTCGAGGCTTTCCTCGAGCGCGACGAAGATCCTCAGCCCGTTCACCGGTTGCCTCCGAGCGACTGCAGCACCTTCACCGGCGGGACACCCAGGAGCATCGTCTCGACCGTCACGATCCCCGGACGAGACTCGACTGCTCCGGCGCTCGGCCGCAGCGCGAGCCAGACCTTGCCGTTGTCCGAGGCGAACGCGAGCTGCGCCGCCTTTTCGTCATCGACGCGCAGGCTGACGTTCGTCGAGCTCGAGCCGCCGATCGACTTCTCGCCGACGTCGACGACGGGGACATCGGACATGATCAAGCGCAGCATCGGCCGGGCCTGACCGCCGTTCATCGGCCGTCCGGTCCGGTCGAGCGGGATCACGTTGAAGCCGGCGTAGACGTCGACGCGATTGCCAACCTCGATCTGCCCGATCATCCCGTGCGCCCCATCGAGGGGGATTGAGATCACGCGCTGGCGATCGGCGAGATCCGCTGCGAGCGAGTCGCCCGCGGGTGCGAAGTCGGCCGACGTGAGCTGCGCGCCCTCGAAGACCTCGCGAGTCGCAACGGTGCCCTGGAGGCTCGACGGGTCGCTGATCGCTCCCTCGCGAAGCTGGCTCTCGCGCATCGTCGTCGCCGTGTAGAGCGCCTTCGAGGCGAGCACGGTGCCGGACGTCCCCTTCGGGATCGACTCGCGCGCAACGAGCACGGTCACGAGCGCACCCTGCGACTCGAGGCTCGCGCGGTAGCGGTTGAGGTACGCGACGATCGAGACGCCCGCGAGCAGCGCAGCGAGCAGGGCAACGAGGAGCGTTCCTCTCCGCGTCGAGACAAGCTTGTGTGCGAGTTCCATCGTTTCTCCTCCAGTTGCTAGCGCGTCATCACCGCGACGCAGGGGGTCAGTGAGGTGGGGTCGCAGATTTCGTCCCCCGCCCCATGGGGGTTCGGCGCGGCGTACTTGATGAAGTGGCCGGCGATGTAGCCCTTCGGGACCGAGTGGGCTCCCGGGCAGGGGTCGCCGTTCCAACCGACGACATAGAAGACGCCGAAGTCGATCACCGGGACGATGTCGTTGCCCGATCCGCTGAAGCTCCCGAAGGGCGTGATGAGCAGCGGCACGATCCGAGGATCCCCGGGCTCGAAGTTCGGCCAGTTGATCGGGGCGGTGCACGAGTTGGCGCCGCCCAGGATTCGGTCCTTCATCCCGTGCTCGACCTGGCCGACGGCGCCTCCGGTCTGCGTCTTTACGCACTCCCACGGCTCCGGAAGACCCCAGAGCGCGTTGTACGCGGGACAGGCGAGGCCGGTGTTGATCTTGTACGCAGGCCCGCAGCCGTTCTCGATTTCGTCGCGAAGGTTCGAAAGGTTGGGGTCGCAGTCGATCGACTGGTTCTGGCTGCCCGTGACGCGGAGCTCGACGACTGGGTCGGTCGCCTGGGACTGCACTCCAAGGCTGCCCTTGACGGCGATGCTGACCCCGAGAGTCTGCGTCGTCCCCTGCTCGAACGAGTTCGCGCCCGACGTCACACTAGGCCCGGAGACCTGAACCCGCTCCACTGGGCCGGAATAGTCGGGCGACGCGACGAACCCGCGCTGAACGACGCCGAGCGAACCGGAGTCCTTGCAGGGGTTGTTGTTCTTGTTGGTGCACGTTTTTCCGCTCCACGTGCCGGTCGTCTGCTCGTAGCTCCAGTCGAGCGCGACGTTGTGTGGCCCACCACCGGAGAGCGGCATCCCGGTATTCGTCGACCAGGTGACGAGCCCGCTCGAGCCAGACGGCGTCAGCAGGTACTTGCCGGCTCCGTCGACCGTCGCCCAAACCTCGGTGGTCACGCCCGAGCCGCTGACCGGATGGTTCGAGCCCAGGTCGACTTCGGCCTGCAGCCCGGCGGAGCAGTCGCCCATCGCGAAGTAGGCGTCAGGCGCGCACGTGCCCGCCAGAAGCCAGGCGTTCTGGACAGCCGGCGCGGTCGAGGCGCTCCACCCGCGGATGTGTACGACGCCGCTTCCGGACGTGAGGTCGTAGCACTCGGTGTACAGCTGGCCGCAGGAGGCGTTCGGATCGGTTCCGCCGACGAGGCGGATGCGAACGCCGATGTGGCTCGTGGAAATAGGCACGTCTACGCCTGCGAGCGACGACCAGAGCTGCTGACCACCCGACGTGCCCGTTTTTCCGAGCTCCGAGGTTGCGAGGACCGCACCCGTCGCCTCGTTCACGAAGGTTGCAAAGGCATAGTTGAAGCGCAGGTCCGGAACCGCGACGGGAAGCATCCCGTCCTGCACGATCACGGTCTTCAGCTGGACGCGGGCCTGCGCGTTGATGGCGGGCACAAAGTGGAGGCCCGGGAACTTGAAGAGCAGGGGCAGGTTCGCCTCCGTCCCCTTGACGTCGAACATCAAGCTCGGCGTCTCGCAGGGAAGCTGCGTTTCCGTGTCGTCCGGACCCGGGCCCCCCGTCGCAAAGGTCTTGCTCTGGTAGCGGACGGTGATGGTCCCCTTGTTCGAGTTGCCGACCTGGCCGTTGTAGAGCGACCCGGCAGCGCCGTTGTACTTCGTCGCTTCGTCCTGGATCGCCGCGTTCCCAGCGGAGGGATCGGTGAAGCATTTGCCGAACATCGCGCCGCCGGCGAGCGCTGCGGCATCGACCTGCATCTGCAAGTGACGCTTGTGAATCCACCAGTTGCCGATGTCGATCGAGAGCGAGAGCAGCAACACGATGAACGGGAGCATCAACGCGGTGAGGACGACGACGCCCCCGTCATCGCCCGACAGCCCCGAGCCACGTACTGAGCTCACGTGCACGTTCCCACCCCCGAGTAGTCGGCCTTCTGCTCGAGTCGCATCGTGGCCGAGCCCTTGATGCTGAAGTTCGCACTGTCGATGAACGGGATCCAGTCGTAGTCGACGGTTACCTGCACGGTGACCGGATCGCCGACGTCACCACCCTCGGGCAGGCAGATGGCGATCTGAGCGGCCGTCGGAACGGAGTCCGTCCCCCCGGACCTGAGCTCGTTCGTTTCGAGCCGGTCACGGATGTAGGTCTGATACTCGCCGGCGGTCGGATACCGATTGACCGCCGCCTTTCGAGCGCCTTCGCTCGCCATGTGGTTGAGGTTGAGCCAGTAGTTCATCGCCTTGCCGAAGTCGACGAAGACGAGGACGAGGACGCAGAGCAGCGGTACGACGAGTGCAAACTCGACGATGCCCTGCCCCGACTCGTCACGATGTCTCGCCCGGACGGCAGGGGTGCCGGAGGCATGCGCTGGCCGATTTGCCACTTCCAAGACTCCGGAACCCCTGTCTCCCGTCACGGCCGTGTCCTAGAACAGGCCGTCGATGGCCAGGCCAACACGGCCCAGCAGGCCCTCGATGCTGGTGCCGAGAGCGGCCAGCGTGACACCGAGTCCGACCACGACGAAACCGATCACCAGCGCGTACTCCGTCGCGCCCTGACCGTCCTCGCGCTTGAGGTCCTCAGCGCTCAGCGTCATGAGGCGGCCCAGCATGAGCGACATCCGCTCGAACATCCCAACCTCCCTGTTGGAGTCCACCCCGCCGAACCACTCGTCGGGGACATCGGAGGTTTAGGCCGGGGACGAGGGTGCGGGAACCCGCGGGAGGGGTGGCCGACCTAGGACCTTCCGCAGGTGTTGCGGCGATTCGCATCGGCGACCCTTCTCCGTGATGGCGGTCGCGCTCGTCGGGGATCACGTCGTCTGCGACACGTGCGTCGTCGCGGAGACGTTCGCGATGCGGCTGCGCGGGCTGCTCGGACGACGCTCGCTCGGAGACGGCGAAGGGATGCTGATCCGGCGCGAGTCGTCCGTGCACACGTTCTTCATGCGCTTCGCGATCGACGTCGTCTTCCTCGACTCCGAGCTTCGGGTGCTGCGCGTCGACCCGAACGTCGGCCCGTGGCGGCTGAAGGCGTGTCGCGGCGCGCGCTCGGTGCTCGAGCTGGGCGCCGGCGAAGCGGCTGCCCGCGGGCTGTCCGTCGGCGATCGCATCGAGCTTCGCGATGTCGGCTGAGCTCGCGCGGCCCTGCGCGGTCCTTGCCGGCGCCGCCGCGTGCCTCGTGTCGACCGTCCAGTTCGCGGCCCCCGGGCGCCTGCTCCCGGCCGTCCTGCTGCTCGCGACGCTCGCCGTGCTTTCCGCGATCGACGTCGAGGAGCGTCGCATCCCGAACGCGATCGTCCTGCCGGCCGCTGCAGCGATGCTGGCGCTCCAGATCGTGGTCGCGCCCGATCGAGCGCTCGAGTGGACGCTCGCCGCGGTCGGCGCGGCCGGGCTCTTGTTCGTGTTCTCACGCCTGAACCCCGCGGGGCTCGGCATGGGCGACGTGAAGCTCGCGCTCCTGCTCGGCGCAGCCCTCGGCGGCGGCGTGATCGCCGCGCTGGCCGTGGGCTCGTCGCTCGCGGCGCTCTACGGTCTCGCCCGGCTCGTCCGGGAAGGCTCGGCCGCACGCCGATCGACCTTCCCGTACGCCCCGTTCCTCGCCGCAGGAGCCGCCGCCGTGCTCCTCCTGTCCTAGAGGGGGGTCCCAAGTCCGCGTGGTGCGCCTACCATGCGCCTGACGGTGGAAGCTGCGGCCCAGCACACGGCGCGTCCGCGCGCGGGTGCATCTACGGATGACCTGATCGATGCCCTGCTCGCAGAGCAGGCACGACTGCTCGCGCGGATTTCCGACCAGGAGCGAATGGCGGCCGAGGCGGGAGCGCGACTGTTCGCCAGGCTCGGATTCGACCTGCACGACGGGCCGCTGCAGGAGATCGCGGCGCTGACCGCCGAGCTCAGGCTGCTGCGGGCCGAGGCGACCCAGGCGTCGCCCGAGCTCGTGGCGCTCCGCCTGGACGACGCGCTCGCGATGCTCGGCTCGATCGAGAACGAGGTTCGCGGCCTCGCGGGGGCGATGGACTCGACCTCGCTCGTGAGCCGGCCGTTCGCCGAGTTGCTGCGTGACGAGGCGGCTGAGGCAGCCGCGAACGGCGTCGAGGTCGACGTCGAGCTCAGCGGCGACATCGACAGCTGCACGCCGTCGCAGAAGATTGCCCTCCTCCGCGTCGTCCAGGAGTCGCTGTCGAACGTCGCGCGACACAGCGGCGCCGAGAGCGCGACGGCCGTCGTGTCCGCCGGCGAGGCCGAGCTCGTCGCAGAGGTCGTCGACCGCGGACGCGGGTTCGACGTCGAAGCTGCCCGGAACGCGGGACGCCTCGGGCTCGTGGGGATGGCGGAGCGGATCCGCCTGCTCGACGGGACGCTCGAGATCGACAGCCGCCCCGGCGGCCCCACGAGCGTCCGCGCGACGATCCCTCGCTGGCGTCCTGTTTCTTAGGCGGCCGCGATGCCGCGGCTGAGCGCGTAGCGCGCGGCCTCGGTTCGGCTGCTGACGCCGAGCTTGCGGTAGATGTTCGTCAGGTGGAACTTCACCGTCTGCTCGGTGATCCAGAACTCCCCACTGATCGCCTGGTTCGAGAGCCCGCGCGCGACCGCCTGAAGGATCGACGTCTCGCGCTCGGTCAGCCCTGCGTCGTCGCGCGTCGCACGCTCGTCCGCGAGTCCGAGCTCGAACCGCTCGCCGCCGTGCGCGCGCCGGAGCGCGTCCGCGAGCTCGACCGGATCGACCGACTTCGAGATGTACGCGTCTGCGCCACGCTCGAGCGCCTCGGCCGCATGGTGCGCCTCGTTCGCGGCCGACAGCATGACGACGCGAACGTCGCTTCCGGCCTTTCGGATCCGGTCAACGCACGTGAGTCCGTCCATCTCGGGCATGTGCACGTCGAGCAGGCAGACGTCGGGCTCGTGCTGATGCAGGAGCGGCAGCACCTGGCTGCCGCGTCGCGCCTCGGCGACGATCTCGATGTCGTCGGCCGTCTCGAGCACGCGGTGAAGCGCGCGCAGGATCAGCCTGTGGTCGTCCGCGATCAGAAGCCTGATCGGCACTCGATGATCTCCTCTCCCCTCACGAGCGCCGTTGCCGCAGCGCGTCGAACCGGATCGTGCATCCACCATGCGACCGCGTCAATGGGCCGCGCGGCGAACCCGCCGTAGGACCAGCCCACGGTCGAGGTCCTCCTCCGCGCTCGGGCGGGAAGCGCTCCGGCTAGCCCTTCGTCCGCCGTTCCTATCCGAACCGGCGGCGCACTGCGTCCCCGGTCGCGCAAGGCTTCTTCCATGGTCGCGACGGAGAATCGGCGTGAGGAGCGGCTCGTTCTCGGCTGGCGCTACGAGGCGCTCGTCCGCGCGGGCTACTCCGAGCGCGAGGCGATGCTCCTCGCGGACCGCGTCGACATCGACCTCCACCGCGCAGTCGAGCTCGTCGAGTCCGGCTGCCCAGCGAAGACGGCGCTTCGCATCCTCCTCTGACGATGCGGATCCGGATCGACGACCCAGGATTGCTGCCGGACCTCGTGGCGTTCCTCGACAGCCGCGTCCACCTCGTGGTCTCGGCCGAGAGCGCGTACGAGGTCGAGGTCAGCGTGCTGGGCTCCTTCGCCGACGGCGGCCGGGCCGACCTCGCCGCGGAGCTCGAGCAGTGGACGAGCGAGCACCCCGACGCAGGCATCGCGATCGTGCCGCCCCCGCGGATCGAACGCGACCTCGGGGACGAGCTCTCGCTTCGGCTGATGCCGCTCCCGGAAGCCGCGGACTTCCCCTCGGGAGCCTGACGGTGAGCTCGACCCTCCTCGTCCATGCGTTCGTCGTGGCGGGTGCCGCTCTCGCGCTCTGGATCTATGTCAGGCTCGGCGAACGGCGGCCGACGTCGTTCCGCATCGTCTGTGCGCACGTGCTCCTCGCAGGCGTCGGCCTCGCGCTCGCACCGAGAGGCGTCGCGATGTTCATCGGGGACAGCACCTCAGCGATCGTGCTGTCGCTCGGCCTCTTCGGGCTCTTCCTGCCGACGATGACGTACATGTTCCTCACCGCGCTGTTCTTCCTCGACCGCCTGCAGCGGTCGCTGCTGGCTCGGTAGGTCCTCCTCGATCAGCCCGTAGAGGACGCCGTCGACCCACTCGCCGTGGCGGCGGTACGCCTTTCGCTTGACGCCCTCGCGGACGAAGCCCGACCGCTCGGCGTGCCGCATCGCGCGCTCGTTGAACCCGTAGATCTCGAGCTCGAGCCGGTGGTAGCCGAGGTCGCGGATGAGATGACGTTGGAAGAGGCGCGCGGCCTCGTCGGAGATGCGGCGCCCTCGGAAGTCGGGATGGATCGCGAGCCCGCCGAGCCGCGCGACCCGGCTCCGCTTGTTCGAGACCGCGAACCCCATCACCCCGACGCGCTCGCCGTCGACCTCGACGACGAAGCGGCCGAAGTCGTCCGGCTCGGCGTTCGAGCGCTCGATCTCCTCGAGCAGCTCCGCGCGCGACGTCGCCCGGCGGGCCGAGAGAAACGGGTCGACCTCGTCGTGCGTCGTCAACTCGACGAGGAAGTCGACGTCGTCCGGCCGCGCGCGTCGGATCGCGACGTTCACGGACGTGCGGGCTCGACGACCTCGGGGCTCCGTCCAAAGCGGAGCACGCCCGACCCGAGCGCGACCCCGAGCAGGATCAGCACGAGCCCGGCGACCATCAAACCCGTGATCTGCTCGTCGAGCAGCAGCGACCCGTAGAGGAGGGCGGTGACGGGGAGCAGATACGTGACGAGCCCCGCGCGGAACGAGCCGTAGTCGCCGATGATCTTCATGAAGATGAGGAGCCCGACGGCAGTGCCGGCGACGCCGAGCGCCACGACGGCGGCCACGGACTCCCAGCCCGGAGCGTCGGACGGCGCCTGCGCGAGGCCGAACGGGAGCAGCACCACGGTCGCGCCGAGCATCGTCGCGGTCGAGAGCGTGATCGTGTCGAGCCGCTCGGTCTGGCGCTGCAGGAGCAGGCTCGCGACCGCGTAGAGGATCGCCGCGACGACGACCGCGAGCGTCCCGACGATCGCCCACGCGTCGACGTCGGGCTGCGCGCCCGTCAGGACCGCGACCCCGACGAGCCCCACAACGACACCGACGACGCGGAGGCCGGTAGCGCGTTCGCTGTGCGCGAGCCAGATCGCGAGGAGCGCGACCCAGATCGGGAATGTGGCGTTTGCGATCGCCGCGACGCCGGAGTCGATGTGCTCCTGACCCCAGGCGATGAGCGTGAACGGGAGTGCGCTGTTGATCACGCCGAGCGCGAAGGCGCGCCACCCGGCCCGCCGCAGGCGCCCAACCGTGCCCCGCGCGACCATCAGGCCGACGAGGACGAGCGAGGCGATGACGACCCGGCCGGCCATCAGCGTCGTCGGCGCGAAGTCGTCGAGCGCGATCTCGATGAACATGAACGAGGCGCCCCAGATCGCGGCCAGCGAGAGCAGCAGCGTCAGGTAGACCCGCATCGGCCGAGGCTACCCACGGCCGCGAGCCCTACGATGGGCCGCCGTGATCGCGATCGCCGTGACGAGCGGGAAGGGCGGCGTCGGCAAGTCGACGGTCAGCCTCAACCTTGCCCTCGCGCTGCTCGAGCGCGGCTCGTCGGTCGGCGTGCTCGACGCGGACTTCTACGGCCCCGACATTCCGCTGATGGTGAACCTCAAGCGGACAATCCCGCTCAAGCGCTGGATGCTCGGGCGCTCGCTCGACCGCGAGCCGCTGACTCTCGAGCCTGTCGAGCGCTACGGGCTGAAGCTGATGTCGGTCGGATTCTTGATCGGCGAGGACCAGGCACTCGCGATGCCGGCGCAGCTGCTCCACGGTGCGCTCCGGCAGCTCCTCGCGGACGTCGAGTGGGGCGAGCTCGACGTGCTCGTGATCGACCTGCCGCCCGGCACCGCCGACCTGCAGCAGCAGCTGTTCGGCATCGTCGACCTCGGCGGCGCGCTGATCGTCGTCGGCCCACAGGACGTTGCGCATCTCGACGGCCGCAAGGTCCTCGACATGCTTCGGAGCGCGGGGGTGCGCGTCCTCGGCGGCGTCGAGAACATGACCGGCCTCGTCTGCCCGCACTGCGGTGAGCTCGTCGAGGTCTTCCCGCCTGCGCCCGAGGAGCGGTCGCTCTGGGCGGCGGGCGTCACCCGCCTCGGGTCGCTGCCGCTCGACCCAGCGGTCGCCCGCGCCGGCGACGAGGGGAGACCGGTCTTCCTCTCCGTGCCCACCGGAGCGGTCGCGACCGCCTACCGCGCCCTCGCGGCCGAGGTCGCCGACGCACTCGAGGTCGCCTGACTAGCGGCGGCGGTAGATGCCGGCCGACCGCTCGACCAGCTGCTCGTCGACGAGGAGGCGACGCACGGTCACATAATCGTCGTGCAAGTCAGCGAGCAGGTCGTTCACCTCGGGCTCCGTGTAGGCCCGGCCCGGCTCGAAGCGCCCCGCGAGGTACTCGAGCACGATCCGCCGCTGCGCCGCTCGGGCGGGTAGCGCGCGGAGGCGTCCGTCCTCGGCGAAGTTCCGAAGCACCGTCGCTTGCTGCTCGGTCGCCCCAGGAAGACCCCGCCGACGCGGAGGCCGATCGCGCGAGGCCTCGTCGAGGGACTCGGTGCGGACGTGCAGTCCCTCGGCCCGGTCGATCAGGCCAGCGGAGACGAGCCGTGGGAGCACGCTCTGGACGCGCCCGGCATCGAGGCCCGTCGCACGGGCGACGTCCTCGGATGTGGTCGCACCGAGGGCGACAGCGGCGAAGACCCGTAGCCGCTCGTCGTCCGAAAGGAGTCCGGCGAAGGTCGCAGCGGTCATGGTTCGGAGGATACCGAGGCCCGCCGGAGGCAACGCTAGGATAGCCCTCTGACTGCGGTCGCCGAACAGCCGCTCCACCGGGCGCTCGGTCTCACCGACTGGGAGTTCGACCGAATCCGAGAGCTGCTGGAGCGCGACCCGAACCACTTCGAGCTCGCGGTCTTCTCGCTCCTCTGGTCGGAGCACTGCGGCTACAAACACTCCGCTCCGCTCCTGAAGCGGCTGCCGTCCGACGGGCCGCGCGTCCTCCAGGGGCCGGGCGAGAACGCGGGCGTGATCGACCTCGGCGAGGGCGAGGCGGTCGCGTTCAAGGTCGAGAGCCACAACCACCCGAGCGCGGTCGAGCCGTTCCAGGGAGCGGCGACTGGCGTCGGCGGCATCCTCCGCGACATCGTCGCCATGGGCGCTCGCCCGATCGCGCTCCTCGACGGGCTCTACTTCGGCGACCCCGGCTGGATGTTCCGGCGCGCCGTCGCGGGGATCGGGCACTACGGCAACTGCGTCGGCGTACCGACCGTCGGCGGAGAGACGCGCTTCGACGACGCGTACCGCGACAACTTGCTCGTGAACGCGATGTGCGTCGGGCTGCTCCCGACGGAGCGCCTGACGAGCGCGAAGGCGCGCACCGCCGGGCACGCGGTCGTTCTCTACGGCGCCACGACGGGCCGCGACGGGATCGGTGGCGCGTCGGTGCTGGCGAGCCAGGAGCTCGGCGAGGAGTCGGCCGACAAGCGGCCGTCCGTGCAGATCGGCGATCCGTTCACCGGCAAGAAGCTGATCGAGGCCTCGCTCGAGCTCGTCGAGCGCGGGCTCGTCGACTCGCTCCAGGACTGCGGTGCCGCCGGGCTCGCGTCGTCTCTCTCGGAGATGGCGAGCGACACCGGCATCGACATCCACCTCGACCGCGTGCCGCTGCGCGAGCCCGACCTCGAGCCATGGGAGATCATGATCTCGGAGAGCCAGGAGCGGATGGTGGCCGTCGTGCGGCGCGACTTCCTCGCGCACGTCGGCGAGGTCTGCGACCGCTGGGAGCTCGCGCACGCCGTCGTGGGCGAGGTGACGGACACCGGCGAGCTGCGCGCGTTCCACGACGGCGAGCTCGTCGGCGCGATCCCGGCGCGCCTCCTCACGGACGAGTGCCCGCGCTACGAGGTCGAGCGTGAGGAGCAGTCGGCAGAGCGGCGTACGCCCTCGGCTCGATCGCTCGCCGAACCGAACGTCGCGAGCAAGGAGTGGGTCTACCGCCAGTACGACCAGCTCGTCGGCTCGCGCACCGTCAGACGCCCCGGCTTCGACGCCGCCGTTGTCCGGCTTCGGCCGTCGCTCCGCGGGATCGCGGTGTCGCTCCAGGGCCCGCGCATCGGCGAGCTGGATCCGCGCCGCGCAGGGCTCCAGGCGGTGTTCGGTGCGGCGCTCAACGTCGCGTGCGCGGGCGGCGACCCGCTCGCGCTCACCGACTGCCTCAACTTCGGCAATCCCGAGAAGCCCGAGATCGGCTGGGAGCTCGCAGAGGCGATCGAGGCGATCGCCGAGGCGGCCGAGGCGCTCGCCGTCCCCGTCGTCTCGGGCAACGTCTCGCTCTACAACGAGACCGAAGGCCGCGCGATCCCGCCGACCCCGGTAGTCGGCTGCGTCGGGCTCGTGCAGGACGTGCGCCGCGTCCCGCGCGGCTGGTGCGAGGGCGACTCGATCCTCGCGGCATACGCCGAGGGCGTGCGCGCCGAGGCGGGGCTGATCCGATTCGTCGCGCGTATCGCGCCGCGGCTCTCGCTCGCGCACGACGTCGGGACGGGCGGCGTCAAGGCGGCGCTCGCCGAGGCCGCGCTCTGGAGCGGCGTCGGGGCCGAGGTCGACGTGCTGGAAAGCGCCCGCGTGCTGCTCGCGTGCCGACCCGACCGGGTCGGCGGGCTCGGCGCGCAGTTCGAGGAGATCGGCGTGGTCGGCGGCACGACGCTGCTCGGCAAGCCGCTCGACGAGCTGCGCCACGCCTGGGAGGCGCTCCTCTAGATGTGCGGCGTCTTCGGCATCCGCTCGCCCGAGCGCGACGTCGCGCGCATCGCCTACTTCGGGCTCTTCGCGCTCCAGCACCGCGGCCAGGAGTCGGCCGGCATCGCCGTCTCGGACCGCGGGCGCCTGACGGCGCTTCGCGACATGGGTCTCGTCACGCAGGTCTTCTCCGAGGAGAAGCTGCGCGGCCTCCGCGGCGACCTCGCGATCGGGCACACGCGCTACTCGACGACCGGCTCGACGCACTGGGCGAACGCGCAGCCGATCGTGCACAACGGCCGCGCGCGCACTGTCGCACTCGGCCACAACGGCAACCTCACGAACGCGGCCGAGCTTCGCGAGGAGGTCGCCGAGCAGGGGATCCGCGTCCACTCGACCTCAGACAGCGAGATGATCGCCGCGCTGATCGCGAACGACCCGGCACCGCTCGACGACGCGGTCGCGCACGCGATGGCGAAGCTCGACGGCGCGTTCTCGGTCGTCGCGCTCGCGGAGAACACGCTGATCGCGTTCCGCGACCCGCTCGGCATGCGCCCGCTCTGCATCGGCCGCCTCGGACAGGACTGGGTCGTCGCTTCCGAGACGTGCGCGCTCGACCTGGTCGGCGCACAGTTCGAGCGCGAGGTCGACCGCGGTGAGCTCGTGCTGATCGACGATGACGGCATTCGCTCGGTGCGGGCGGTCGAGCCGCGCGGCGACGGCGCGCTCTGCATCTTCGAGTTCTTCTACCTCGCGCGGCCCGACTCACGGCTCGCGGGCGTCGAGGTGCACTCGGCCCGCGTCCGGATGGGCGAGCGGCTCGCGGAGGAAGCGCCTGTCGACGCCGACCTGGTGCTGCCGATCCCCGACTCGGGGACTCCGGCCGCGATCGGCTTCTCGCGCGGGAGCGGCATCCCCTTCAGCGAGGGGCTGATCAAGAACCGCTATGTCGGCCGCACGTTCATCCAGCCCGAGCAGGGTCTCCGCGAGCAGGGCATCCGTCTCAAGTTCAACCCGCTCGCCGAGGTCGCCGGGCAGCGCGTCGTCGTGGTCGACGACTCGATCGTCCGCGGGAACACGACGCGGCAGATCGTGCGCATGCTCTTCGACGCCGGGGCGAGCGAGGTGCACGTGCGGGTCTCGTCGCCGCCGGTGATCGGGCCGTGCTTCTACGGGATCGACTTCGCCGACGAGGACGAGCTCGTCGCGTCGCAGCGCTCCGTCGAGGCGGTGCGCTCGTACATCGGCGCTTCGACGCTCCACTACCTCTCGCTCGACGGGCTCCAGGAGGCGACGCGCCGCCCGGAGTCGGAGCTCTGCAGAGCCTGCCTGACACGGGAGTACCCGACCGCGGTGCCCGTCGAGTCGGCCAAGCGCCGGTTCGAGCGCCTCAAAGCCTGATAGAGGTCTCTACATGGACCTGGAGGCCTACGGCGCGCTGACCGTCGACGTCGGCGTAGCCCTCGACCCTGGCCAGGTGCTCTTCGTCGACGCGTTCGTCGACTCGGCCCCGCTCGTGCGGGCGATCGCCGACGCCGCGTACCGCCGCGGCGCCCGCTACGTCGACGTCGTCTACGTCGACAAGGAGGTGCAGGCCGCGCGCATCGCGCATGCCGGCGAGGA
>DASTHC010000016.1:0-5965 GCA_035718485.1 Gaiellaceae bacterium | reverse complement strand
GGAGCTCAAGAGCCAGGACGGCAACGACATGGTCGTCCTCGCGAGCGGCGGCCTGGTCTCCAGCCTGCTCGGAGCCGGCCTGATCGACGAGCTGCGCATCACGGTGTGCCCGGTCGTCCTCGGCGCCGGCAAGACCTACTTCCGGAACATGCGGGAGCAGGTCGGCCTCGAGCTCGCCGACGTCAAGCCGTACACCAACGGGTCTGCGCGCCTGACGTACCGGGTCTAGGCTGTTCGCATGGGTCGGACGCAGAACCGGCCGTTGCCGTTGATCCTCGCGCGCGAGCTCGCGTCGAACGTCGCAACGGCGTTCCTCGTCCTGGACCGCGACGGGACGCTGATCTTCTTCAACGACCGCGCGGAGCAGATCATCGGCTCGAGCCCCGCCGAGCTCGGCGAGCTCTCCGAGGAGGAGTGGCGAGCGCTCCTCAGCGTCGAGCGGCTCGACGGTACGTCGGTCCCGAGCGAGGAGACGCCGTCGTCGGTCGCGCGCCGGGAGTGTCGCCCGGTGCTCGACACGCTCGTCTACACGAGGCGCGACGGGCACCGCATGACGCTCGTCGTGATCGCGGTGCCGCTGCTCGCGCATGCGGACGACCTCGCGGGCGTCTTCCTGGTCTTCTGGGAGACCTGAGCGATGAAGGCGACCGTCTGGGGCAGCCGGGGCTCGATCGCTTCGCCGGGACCCGAGACCGTCGTGTACGGCGGGAACACGTCCTGCATCGCGCTGGAGCTGTCCGACGAGACGCCCGTGATCCTCGACGCAGGCACGGGCATCCTTCGGCTCGGGCCTTCGCTCGCCGAGCGGTTCCCCCGCCCGATCCACATCTTCCTCACGCACCTGCACCTCGACCACATCGAGGGTCTCGGCTTCTTCGCGCCAATGTGGATGCCG
Source organism: Gaiellaceae bacterium (assembly GCA_035718485.1). Classification (GTDB taxonomy): domain Bacteria; phylum Actinomycetota; class Thermoleophilia; order Gaiellales; family Gaiellaceae; genus JACCTU01. The sequence goes on along the minus strand of DASTHC010000016.1, from coordinate 5,070 downwards.
GGACAGGAGGTGCACTTCTGGGGACCCCCCTCGCCGATCGCCGGCCTCTCGGAGCGGATCGCCCGGTACTTCTCGCCTCCGCTGTTCCCGATCCAGCTCTCCGACGTCCCCGCGACGCTCGTGTTCCACGACCTGCCGGAGGAAGAGTTTCGCCTCGGCTCGGCCGACGTCCTCGCGCACCCGGTTCAGCATCGCGGGCCGACCGTCGGCTTCCGCTTCTCCGACGACGGCCGTTCGCTCGCCTACATCCCCGACCACGAACCGTTCCTCGGGGTCGAGCCCGGCGAGGTCGACCCGGAGTGGCTGTCGGGCTTCAACCTCGCGGAGGGCGTCGAGACGCTCGTGCACGATGCGCAGTACTTCGAGGACGAGTACCACGACCGCCGGGGGTTCGGCCATTCGAGCGTCGCGCACGCGGTCGCGTTCGCCCAGGCCGCTTCAGCCGACCGGCTCGTGCTGTTCCATCACGACCCGATGCACACCGACGCCGATCTCGAGCTGGTGCAGGCGCGAGCACGCGAGCTCTGGGGCGACGAGGGCCGTCCGCCGGAGCTCGCCCGCGACGGCATGCAGCTCGCACTCATGCCGCGGCTCTCGTCCTGGTAGCGCTCGTCGACGTGGCCAGGCTCATCCTGAGTCTGGGGTTGACGTTCGCACTGCTCGGAGGCGTCGCGTCCGCCGGGCCGATGCGCGCTGACGCGGTCGGAGCCTGTGCCGTCGCGACGACGCTGCCCGAGCCGCCGAAGAACCGGCCGCACTATGCGATGGAGATCCGCGTCGCGCCCGGCATGACGAGCGTCCACGGGACGTCGACCATTTCGTTCGCGCCGTCCGTTGCGACGGATCCGCTCGTGTTCAGGCTGTGGCCGAACTCGCCCTCACTGCGAGGCGCGGAGCCCGCTTGACGGTTGCGGACGTGAGGGCGGCGGGGCGCCCGCTCGCCGTCTCGCGTCCGGACCGGACGACGCTCGTCGTTCCTCGGGCGCTCGCTGCGCGCAAGCGGATCACGGTGTCGATGCGCTGGACGCTCCGCCTGCCGCGCTCACCGGGCGTGCTGTTGCGCGGCGGCCGTTCGGTGCGCCTGGCCTCGTTCTTCCCGCTGCTCGCCTGGAACGGGGTCGGTTGGTCGACCGAGCTCCCCGTGCGGAGCGACTCCTTCTGGCCCACGTCGCCTACCGCCGACTTCGATGTCCGCGTCTTTGCGCCCGCCCGCGTCAACGTGCTGGGCTCCGGCGAGCAGGTGGGCAAGGGCGCCTGGCGTGGGCGAGCTGTACGAGACTTCGCACTGGCTCTCGGGTCGTTCCAGCTCGCCCGGACCACGGTGCAAGCGCCCAAGCCGGTTCGCATCACGGTCGGTCTCGAGCGCGGATCCGCGTACCGCATACGCGACTTCCTCGCCTCGGCCGCGAACGCTCTGCGCTTCTACGCGAGGCGGTTCGGCGACTACCCGTGGTCGACGTATTCGCTCGCGGTCATGAAGGACTTCGGCGGCCTGAGCGGGAGCGCGTACCCGACGCTGAGCTTCCTCGGAGACCGGAGCTTCGTGCTCGTCCCGCACGAGACGGCCCATCAGTGGTTCGCGTCCCTCGTCGGGAACGATCAGTCGCGCGACCCGTGGCTGAGCGAGGGCCTTGCGACCTGGGCGCAAACAGGCCCCGAGAACTCGCTCTCGCTGCTGCGCGGAACGTCGATTCCACCGAGGGTCCGGAACAGGATCGGCGAGCCGATGAGGTTCTGGCAGGCGTACGACTTCGAGACGATCCGACGCGGCCTCTACGTGCAGAGCGTCCAGGCGCTCGCGACGCTCGGCGGCCGCTCGAGGGTCGACTGTGCGCTCCTTCGGTTCGTCGTCGCTAACGCCTACCGCACGGCGACCCCGAGCGATCTGCTCGCGGCACTGGAGCGGTTCTTCCCGCGGGCCGAGCAGACGCTGCGAGCGCGTGGCGCGCGGTTCTGACCCCTTGGGGAGACGGTCAGCGGCCGGCTACCGCTCGACCCGGTAGTCGACGAACGTCGCGTACTGCGACTGCCGCACGCCGAGGTGCTCCAGCTCGAGCGGGGTCGAGAAGCCCTCGAACAGACGCTTGCCGCCGCCCAGGACGACCGGCGCGACGATGATCGTCAGCTCGTCCACGAGCCCGGCCTCGAGCGCCTGGCGGATGACGTCGGCGCCGCCCATGACGTGCACGTGTTTGTCGCCGGCGGCCTCGACCGCCTGCGCGACGGCCTCCTCCACCCCGGACACGAACGTGAACGCAGCGCCCTCCGGCTCCTCTTCAGGGCGGTGTGTGACGATGAAGACCGGGAAGCCCCACGGGTTCTCGTCGCCCCAGTGGTCGGCGGCCTCGTACGTCCAGCGTCCGGCGACGACCGCGCCGAGCCCGGACATCGCCTCCTTCAGCCAGGCGGCGTCCTCGCCGGTCGCCTCACCGGTGGGCTCGGCGTCGTACGTCCACGGCCCGCCGAACACCCAGTAGTGCAGTCGCTCCCCGCCCTCGCCGAGCCCCTTGCCCGGCCCGTCGTCAGGCCCGGCGACGTACCCGTCGACGGACGTCGTGATCCCTGCGAGCACCTTGGTCATCGGACGTCACCTCTTTCTCTCGAAGCGTGTCTCTGCAGGAGACTCCCCGAGCCTCCGAGAGTCATCGTCCGTCTTGCCCTCCGCGAGGAAGGCGAAGGGAGACCCGAGGCGATACCGACCCCTGTTCCCCGGGCCTCCCTTCAGCCGTCCGCGGGGTCACCCGCTAGAACGCCTCGCTCGGAAACTGGATACGCCCCGAGACACGGTGCGCGTTAGCGTCCGGCTGTGATCGACGGGAACGCCGAGCGCGAGCACCCGGTTTCGCCGCTCGAGCTCTTCTTCGACCTGGTCTTCGTCTTCGCGTTCACGCAGGTCACCACGGTGCTGGCCGACAACGCGACGTGGAGCGGACTCGGGCACGCGCTCCTCATCCTCACCGCGCTCTGGTGGCCGTGGGCCGCCTACGCCTGGCTCACGAACACCTTCGATCCCGAGGAGGGCGCGGCCTGGGGGGCGCTGCTCGTCGCGATGGCGGCGATGTTCGTCGCGGCGCTGGCCGTGCCCGACGCGTTCGGCGCTCACGGCGTCGTGTTCGGCGTCGCCTTCCTGATCGTGAACGTCATGCACCTGACGCTCTATGCGCTCGCCGCGCGCGGCGACCCCGACCTGTTGGCGGCGATTCTCAGGGTCGCTCCGACTGCGCTCGCCGGCAGCGTGCTGATCCTCGCGGCGGGGTTCGTCCACGGCGGGCTCCGGCCGATCCTCTGGCTCGCCGCGCTCGTGGTCGGCTTCTTCGCGCCGGTGATCGGACGGGTGAGCGGCTGGCGCGTCGAGCCGGCGCACTTCGTCGAGCGTCACGGGCTGATCGTGATCATCGCAATCGGCGAGTCGCTGGTCGCCATCGGGCTCGGCGCGAGGGAGACCCGACTCGGCGCGAGCGTGATCCTCGCGGCGGTGCTCGGATTCCTCGTCGCGACCTCGTTCTGGTTGGCGTACTTCGACTTCTTCCCGATCCGCGGGCGCCAGTTGCTCGCCGACCGAACCGGAACGGAGCGCATCGCGCTCGCGCGTGACATCTACACCTACCTGCATCTGCCGATGATCGCCGGCATCATCCTGTTCGCCTTCGCGATGAAGGTCACGCTCGCGCACGTCGGGGACGAGCTCGACACGATCCCGGCGATCGCGCTCTGCGGCGGCCCGGCGGTCTACCTGCTCGCGTACGTGGCCCTGCGCTTCCGGGTGGCGCGCACGTTCGGCCGCGGTCGCCTGCTCGCCGCGATCGCCTGCGCATTGCTGATCCCGGTGGCCCTCGTCGTGCCGGCGCTGCTCGCACTCACGCTCGTGGCCGCCGTCTGGGTCGCGCTCCACGCGTACGAGATCATCTGGTGGCGCGAGGCCCGGGCGCAGGCGCGGGCGTTGCGGCTGCCGGCGTCCTCGTCCTGAACCGTTTGCGGAGGCTTGCCCGGGGGAGCAAGATGGCAACGTGAGTCGACTGCCGTGAGCTCGCCGGAGGATCAGCGCAAGAGCCCGACGCCGCCGCAGACCCCGCGGTTTCGCTTCAGCACCCGGTGGGTCCTCTTCGGCGTCGCGCTCTTGATCTTCAACTTCTATCTCGCCTCGCGGGCGATGCAGCCGACGTCCCGGGTCTCCGTCCCCTACAGCCCGTTCTTCCTGCAGCAGGTGCGAGACGGCCACGTGAAGGAGATCACGTCGAAGGGCACGGCGGTCCAGGGCACGTTCACCCAGAACGTGACGTACGACGGAGAGAAACCGACGACGAACTTCCGGACGGAGATCCCGGCGTTCGCGGACAACGACGCCCTCTCGCAGCTCCTTCAGTCGAAGGGCGTGATCGTGAACGCGGAACCGCTGGACACGGGGCCACCGTGGTGGCAGAGCCTGCTGCTCGGCTTCGGCCCCACACTCCTCTTTCTCTTCCTGCTCTTCTGGCTGATGCGGCGCGCCGGCAACGTCCAGGGCGTGCTCGGCTCGTTCGGGCGCTCGCGCGCACGCCGCTACCAGCCGTCCGGTGACAAGGTCACGTTCGCAGACGTCGCGGGGATCGACGAGGCCAAGGCGGAGCTGACCGAGGTCGTCGACTTCCTGCGCAAGCCCGACAAGTACCGACGGCTGGGCGCCCGGATCCCGCGCGGCGTGCTGCTCTCCGGCCCACCGGGCACGGGCAAGACGCTGCTCGCGCGCGCAGTCGCAGGCGAGGCGGACGTCCCGTTCTTCTCGTTGTCGGCGTCCGAGTTCGTCGAGGCGATCGTCGGGGTGGGCGCGTCGCGCGTCCGCGATCTCTTCGAGCAGGCGAAGGCAGCTGCGCCGTCGATCGTCTTCATCGACGAGCTCGACGCGATCGGCCGGTCGCGGACGTCCGGTGTCGCGGGGTTCAGCGGCGGCAACGACGAGCGCGAGCAGACGCTGAATCAGATCTTGACCGAGATGGACGGCTTCGGCTCTTCGACAAACGTGATCGTGATCGGCGCGACCAACCGGCCCGACGTCCTCGACCCCGCACTGCTCCGCCCCGGCCGGTTCGACCG
>DASTHC010000015.1:0-7389 GCA_035718485.1 Gaiellaceae bacterium | reverse complement strand
AGCTCCCGGAGCTCGTCGACGGTCCTGCTTGGCTCCAGCGGCACGGCCTGGGAGGATAAACCGGTGCTCCGCAGGAGTGGAATGTTGCTCGCGGTGCTCGCGGTGCTCTGGGGTCTCTGGGAGGGCTTCAAGTGGCTCGGCGAGACGACCGAGCTCAAGGTCGGGACGTTCACCGTGACCGACCTGACGATGCCGCACATCCACGACATCCTCGGCCAGCTGTTCGAGCCGTCGCGGACGAACGGGCCGCTGCTGATCGAGGTGCTCTGGCACTCGGCGCTCTTCACGGCGAAGGAGGCGGCGGTCGGCCTGCTGCTCGGCGCGACGATCGGCTTCGCGATCGGCATCGTGCTCCACCACTCACGCCTGCTCGCGCGCGGGCTCCTCCCCTACATCGTCGCGTCGCAGACCGTGCCCATCCTCGCGATCGCGCCGATGGTCGTCGTCTGGACGGGCTCGCGCGGCCTCCCGGCCTGGGGATCCGTCGCCGTGATCGCCGCCTACCTCACCTTCTTCCCCGTCACGATCAACACGATGCGCGGCCTCGACTCCGCGGATCCGCGTGCGCTCGAGCTCATGCGCTCGTACGCGTCGGGCAAGTGGGCGATCCTCTGGAAGGTGAAGGTGCCGGCGTCGCTGCCGTTCCTCTTCACGGCGCTCAAGATCTCCGCGACCGCGAGCGTCGTCGGCGCGATCATCGGCGAGCTCCCGTCGTCGATCCAGGACGGCCTCGGCGGCGCGATCCTGAACTTCAACCAGTACTACCTGAGCTCTCCGCCGAGCCTCTGGGCGACGAACCTGATCGCCGCGCTACTCGGAATCTCCTTCTATCTCTCGATCGCCCTGCTCGAGAAGCTCGTCGTCCGCAAGGCGCCGGAGCACGTCGTATGACCGACGCCGCCGCCGTCTCGCTCCGCACGGTCGGGCGCACGTTCGCGAACGGTGAGGTCATCGCGCTGCAGGAGATCGACCTCGAGATCGAACCGCGCGAGTTCGTCTCGCTGATCGGACCGTCCGGCTGCGGCAAGTCGACGCTGCTGCGGATCATCGGCGACCTGATCAAGCCGAGCACCGGCGAGGTGATCGTGAACGGGAAGACGGCGCACCAGGCGCGGCTCGACCGCGACTACGGGATCGTGTTCCAGGACGCCGTGCTCTACGACTGGCGGACGGTCGCGCGGAACATCTCGCTCCCGCTCGAGCTCGCCGGTTGGGACCGAGGCAGGCGCGATGCGCGCGTGAACGAGATGCTCGACCTCGTCGAGCTGACCGGCTTCGAGAAGCGCCACCCGTGGGAGCTCTCCGGCGGCATGCAGCAGCGTGTGTCGATCGCGCGCGCACTCTCGTTCTCGCCCGCGCTCCTGCTGATGGACGAGCCGTTCGGCTCGCTCGACGAGATGACCCGCGAGCGCCTCAACGCGGAGCTGCTCCGCATCTGGCAGGAGACGCAGTCGACGATCGTCTTCGTCACGCACTCGATCGCCGAGGCGGTTTTCCTCTCGACGCGCGTCGCCGTCATGTCCCCGCGACCCGGCCGGATCACCGAGATCATCCCGATCGACCTGCCGCAGCCGCGGACGAACGCGACGCGCGAGGACGCTCACTTCTTCGAGCTCGTGACGCGCGTGCGCGAGGCGCTCCACGGCGGCTCTGGGCGCGACGCGGAGCTCCGGCTCGCGGAGGCTGAATGAGCGGCTACTCCGTCACCCCGGTCGCGGGCGAGCGCCTGCTCGGGCGGACGATGCGCACCGCCCGCGAGTGGCTGCCGGCGGCCGCGGTGCTCGTGCTCGGCCTCGCGCTCTGGGAAGGGCTCGTTGCGGCGCTGAACGTCCAGCGCTTCCTGCTCCCACCGCCGAGCGACATCATCCGGACGTTCTGGAACGAGCGCGCCGTGCTCTGGGGCGCGGGGTGGTACACGTTCAAGGAGGCGCTCGGCGGCTTCGCGATCGGCTGCTCGGCCGGCGTGATCCTCGCGGTCCTCGTGGGCCGGTTCCGGCTGCTCCGGACGGCGATCATGCCGTACGCGATCGCGGCCAACGCGATCCCGATCATCGCCTTCGCCCCGATCACGAACCAGTGGTTCGGCCTGCTGAACCCGCTCTCGAAGATGGTGATCGCGGCGGTCCTCTGCTTCTTCCCGGTGTTCGTGAACACACTTCGCGGGTTGACCTCGGTCCACCCCTCGTCGATCGACCTCATGCGGTCGTACGCGGCCGGCGAGGTGACGATCTTCCGGCGCGTCCGCTTCCCGAACTCGCTCCCGTACCTCTTCGCGGCATTGAAAGTGGCGAGCGTCCTCGCGATGATCGGCGCCGTGGTCGGCGAGTACTTCGGTGGGTCGCAGGAGGCGCTCGGCGTCCAGATCCGCAACTCGGCGGCGCTCTTCGCGTTCGAGACCGCCTGGGCGGCGATCCTCGTCGCGAGCGTCCTCGGAATCGGCTTCTACCTGGCAATCGCGCTCGTCGAGCGCCTGACGATGGACTGGCATCCGTCCGCGCGCGCGGCGGAGTGACGAAAGGAGAAGGATGAAGGGTCGTACGACGTGGTTCCTCGCATTCGCGGCGCTCGTCGCGGCGGCGCTGTTCGCACTCGCCGCCTGCGGCGGCGACGACGAGTCGAGTGGGACCGGCACTGAGGCGGCCGGCGGGAGCAAGGACAAGGTGACGCTCCAGCTGAAGTGGGTGACGCAGGCCCAGTTCGCCGGCTACTACGCGGCGCTCGAGAAGGGGTACTACGACGACGAGGGCCTCGACGTCTCGATCAAGGTCGGTGGCCCGGACATCACGCCCGAGCAGGTCGTCACGAGCGGTGGTGCCGAATACGGAATCGACTGGCTGCCGTCGCTCCTCGCAACGCGCGACAAGGGCGGCGACCTCGTGAACATCGCGCAGGTCTTCGGTCGCTCGGGCATGACCGAGGTCACGTGGAAGGACAGCGGCATCTCCGACGTCGCCGCGATGAAGGGCAAGAAGGTCGGCGTGTGGTGCTGCGGCAACGAGTTCGAGCTCTTCGCAGCGCTCACGAAGAACGGCATCGACCCCAAGAACAAGGACGACGTCACGATCGTCAACCAGCCCTTCGACATGAGCCTCTTCCTCCAGAACCAGGTCGACGCGGCGGCGGCCATGACGTACAACGAGCTCGCGCAGGTGCTCGAGCAGAAGAACCCGGAGACCGGGCAGCTCTACACGCTCGACGACCTGAACGTGATCACGATGGAGGACGCGGGCACGTCGATGCTCGAGGACGGCGTCTTCGTCCGCGGTGACTGGATCTCCGACACCAAGAACCAGGACATCTCGAAGCGGTTCCTGAAGGCGAGCTTCCGAGGCTGGATCTTCTGCCGCGACAACCAGGACGAGTGCCTCCAGATCGTCCTCGACAACGGGCCGACGCTCGGCGAGGGCCACCAGCGCTGGCAGCTGAACGAGATCAACGCGCTGATCTGGCCGAACGAGAGCGGGATCGGGATCATGAACGACGCTGACTTCCAGCGGACGGCCGACATCGCCAAGCAGTTCAAGGTGATTTCGAAGCCCGCTTCGAAGGACGCCTACCGCACCGACCTCGCACAGGCGGCGTATGACAGCCTGAAGGAGGACGGGAAGGGCGCCGACTGGCAGAAGGCGGAAGTCGAGGTGACCGAAGGCGGCAAGTAGCGAACCGAGCCGAGAAGGGAGATCCGCATGTCCATCTTGATCAAAGGCGGCCGCGTCATCACGGCGGCCGACGACTACGTCGGAGACGTCTTCGTCGAGGACGAGCGGATCTCCCTGATCGGCGAGTCCCTCGACGTCGACGCCGACCGCGTGATCGACGCACGCGGGAAGTACGTGCTGCCGGGCAACGTCGATCCGCACACGCACCTCGACATGCCGTTCGGCGGGACGGTCACCATCGACGACGTCGAGTCGGGTCAAACAGCGGCGGCGTTCGGCGGCACCACGTCCCACGTCGACTTCGTCATCCAGCCGCCCGGCTCGTCGTTCGCAGCGGCGCTCGACGAGTGGAAGTCGAAGGCCGAAGGCAAGCAGGTGATCGACATGGGCTACCACATGGCGATCACCGACCTCGACGAGGGAGGGTCGCTCGAGGAACTCGCGTCGCTGCCCGAACAGGGCGTCACGTCGTACAAGCTCTTCATGGCGTACAAGGGCGCGCTGATGGTGAGCGACGAGACGCTGTTCCGCGCGATGGAGGTCGCGGCGCAGTCGGGCGCGCTCGTGATGGTCCACGCCGAGAACGGCGACCTCATCGACGTGCTCGTGAAGCAGGCGCTCGAGGCGGGCAACACGGAACCGCTCTACCACGCGCTCACGCGGCCGCCCGAGGCAGAGGGGGAGGCGACGAACCGGGCGATCCAGCTCGCACATGTCGCCGGCGCACCGCTCTACGTCGTGCACGTGACGTGCAAGGAAGCGGTCGATCCGATCGCGCTCGCACGGGAGAACGGGTGGGACGTCTGGGGCGAGACGTGCACGCAGTACTTCTTCAACTCGCTCGACGACATCGCGAAGCCGGATTTCGAGGGCGCGAAGTACGTCTACTCGCCGCCTGTGCGCGACAAGTCGAACTGGGACGTCCTCTGGAAAGCCGTCCGGAGAGACTCGCTCTCGGTGATCTCGACCGACCACTGCGCGTTCCTCTGGGACGGGCAGAAGACGATGGGCAAGGACGACTTCTCGAAGATCCCGAACGGCGGGCCCGGGCTCGAGAACCGGCTGCACATGATCCACGAGTTCGGCGCCCGCACCGGGCGGATCACGCTCAACAGGATGGTCGAGCTGCTCGCGACGAACCCCGCGAAGCTCTTCGGCCTCTACCCGCGCAAGGGAACGGTCGCCGTCGGCTCCGACGCGGACATCGTCGTCTTCGACCCGAACCGGAAGCACACGATCTCGGCGAAGACGCACCACTCGAAGACCGACTACAACCTCTACGAGGGCACCGAGGTCACCGGCACCCCTGAGATCGTGCTGCTGCGCGGGAACGTCCTCGTCGAGAACGACGAGCTCGTCGCGACGCCCGGCATCGGGCAGTTCGTCAAGCGCGCGAAGTTCGGCGAGGAGCTGAAGGGCGGCGCGGCGGTGATCGCGTAGGAGCGGACTCGGGCCCGAGCCGCGTGACTGACTGGAGTGCGTTCTACGACGCGGTCGCGGAACGGCCGCCGCACGACACGCTGCTCGGCGCGCTCGATCGATTCGGCGAGCCGGGGCTCGCAGTCGACCTCGGCTGCGGCGACGGTCGCGACACCGTCGAGCTCCTGCGTCGCGGCTGGCGCGTCGTCGCGATCGACAGCGAGCCCGAGGCGATCGCCCGGCTGCGCGCGCGGGTGGGCGACCAGGGCGACCGGCTCGAGGCGGCGGTCGCCCGCTTCGAGGAGGCGGAGTGGCCCGACGCGTCGCTCGTGAACTCGAGCTTCGCGCTGCCGTTCTGTCCGCCCGGGTCGTTCGACGCGTTCTGGCGGCGCCTGCGGGCGTCGATCGCGCCCGGCGGGCGCTTCAGCGGACAGCTCTTCGGAGACCGAGACGCCTGGGCCGGCTCGAAGGACATGACGTTCCACTCGCGCGCCGCGGCGGAAGCGCTCTTCGGCGGGCTCGAGCTGGAGCGCTTCGACGAGGTCGAGGAGGACGGCCAGACCGCGCTCGGCGACCCGAAGCGCTGGCACGTCTTCCACGTGATCGCGCAGCTTCCCGAGTAGCTCCCGCGGACGCGGCGCGCGTGGTCCGGTCCGGGGTCAGAGCCTGGACATGTCCGCCCGGCGTGGCCGATTCGCGGCGTTTGCGGGCGGAAGCCCGTTCCGGCCGCGGCTCGGGGCGTCAGCCGCAGGTGACGCGCGGGTTCCAGGCCGAGAGGATCCCGCTCGGGTTCGGCTTCCAGATCCACGCATGGAGCGCGTAGAAGGACGGCAGGCCGAACCGGTTCGGCGCAGGCACGAGGTCGAACTCCCGCCCGAAGAGCACCGGCGGCTTCGACCCCTTCCAGTCGCCCTGGAAGACGACGTACTCGACCGCCGCGAGCTTGAGCTCTCCGTCGGCCTTCTCCTCGTAGACGAGCGCCTCGGGCGCCTCGGCGTCGATCGTGCCGTCGAGGAGCGACGTGTTCACCATGTGGACGCCCATGCCGCCGACGCCCGGCAGCGCGATACACGTCGCACCGCTCAGCTCCGGGAGCCGGAAGGAGTACCCGGCCTTGATCGCCTTGTCGAGGTCGTGGAACCGCGCGGTCGCCGGCTTCGCGCCGTCGAACGCCTCGGAGGCGTAGGCGATCCCGACGACGCCGAGCAGCGACGCCACCCCGGCCGCGAGGACGAAGATCCGTGCGCGTCTCATGCCGCCACCGCCTTCGGGTCGGGCCGCACGATCACCGTGTCGGCGACGGCGATGATCTCGTCCACCGGCAACTCCGCCCGCTTCGCGTGCTCACGGATCGCCTCGGGGCTCGCCGCCTGGTAGATGCAGACGGTCCCGACGCTTCCGTCCTGCTCGGCGAGCACGTAGCTTCGGATCCAGCGGACATCGTCCTCCATCTGCTCGCCCTCCGCGGTGGATCGCGCGGCCGCCTCCTGCAAGTCCTCCGCGGTCCGCCACCCGCCCCGGCGAAGGATCACGTACGTCTCCATGAGGCTCCTTTCGTCGATCGTTCGACGGTAGGAGGCGCCGCGACGCACGTCATCGGCGGCACTGCCCATGTTGGGCGATCCGGCTACCGATCTTCGAGCAGGCCGAGCCGACCTGCCTCGGCGGCCGCCTCCCCGCGCGTCTTCACCTGGAGCTTGCGGAGGATCGACGAGACGTGGTGGTCGACAGTGCGGCGCGACACGACGAGCTCCTCGGCAACCTCGGCGTTCCGCATCCCGCCCGCGACCAGCCGAAGCACGTCGAGCTCCCGGGCGGTCAGCTCGGCGGGGTTCGCGCGCGTCGACCGACGACGACCGCGCGGGACGCTCGCCCCTCGCGCACGAAGGCCCTGGCGGACGACCTTCGCCAGCGGACGGGCGCCGAGCCGCTCGAGCTCGGCCAGCGCCTCGAGCTGCGCGTCTTCGTCCTCCGCCTCCGCGAGCGCGCGCGCGGCCTCGTACGGGCACCCCCGCGCCAGCCAGGCCTCGGACGCCGCGCGGGGGTCGCCCTCGAGTTGGAGCAGGTACGGCGGAGCGATCCAGTCGGGCCAAGCGTCGAGCGCGCCGGCCTTCCACTGCCAGTACGCGAGCTCCCCCGCGAACCAGAGGTGCCGCTTCTCGAGCGCGAGGGGATAGACGATCCGCGCCTCGTCGACGGCGCGCTCGCGATCGCCGGTGAGCCATGCGGCCTCGGCACGCGCCGCGTGAACGTGACCGAGGCGCTGGAGATGTCCTCCCGACAGCGAGAGCTCGAGCGCCTCGTCGAGCAC